>JADFVW010000190.1 GCA_015222725.1 Pseudomonadota bacterium
CCCTGCGTGAGGGCAAGGAGTTATCGGAGAAAAAGTCGGGTGTTAAAATAAGCCGCCTGAAAGTTTCCGGTGGTGGCTCGCAAAGCGATGAAGCCATGCAGATTACCGCCGATGTGTTCGGTATTACCGCTGAGCGCCCGCATACCTTTGAAACATCCGGCCTGGGCGCAGCTATTAATGCGGCGGTTGGTGTGGGTTTATACCCCAACTTTGAGGCAGCTATTGATCGAATGGTTCACGAGGGGGACAGGTTCACCCCCATTGCTCGCAACCGGGATCTTTACGACGAACTGTATCGTGAGGTTTACCAGAAAATGTATGGCAAGCTCGGCCCTTTGTACAAATCGATACGCAGAATTACCGGATATCCGAAATAGGTCCAGTGGTGGCCAAATCCGTTTCCGTAGTTAGCTCCAACTCCCGCTAAAGGCGGCGAAACTAAAGGCTTTGGGGCTTTTCTTTTTTAATTGCTTGATATAGACTCTTTCCAAAATGTGGATAATTAACATTATTATGCATTTTATCTGAATTCCGCAGGGAATCGAGGTGAAGAGCTCCAAAGAGAGCCAGAACCTCTATTGAAGTAAGGCCTTGGATTAGTGAGAGAAAGATCGTGAAACGTAAACCGGATTTGTTATTGATCTTAATGGCTATATTTGGGATGGGTGTGGTTGTTACCTTGCTTATGCCAATGACGTCCAATGAGTCTGTCGCCGCCCCGGCATCTGAGTTGCAAGCGGGCGTGATCATTAAGAGATAGCCAGTGCCCGATGGGCTAAGGCCTGTCTGCATGAGTGCCCCGTCATTTTTTACAATGGTAGGTCGCCGTGTCGGTGACTATCGCGTTCAGCGGAATATCCCATGAGTCTCTGGGCACCTTTTCGACCTCCTGTATTTGATGGGCCATTCCCACCAAAAGCGACCCGGTGCTACCAGCCAGTACTCGGTCGTAGTAACCACCGCCCATACCCAGTCGTCCGCCGCCGCTGTCCCAGGCAACCAGCGGCAGGAAAATAATATCCAGGTTCGCCACGGGGCACAGAGGTGCTCCCGCAGGCGGTTCAAATAGTCCAAAACTATTTTGTATCAACGCTTCACCGGGACAATACCGGGCGAACACAATGCTTCGGGCCGCTCCCATCACCGGGAGATAGACTTGTATTTCCTGGCGGTGGCAGTGCTGGATAATCGCTTTGGTATCGATTTCGCCGTCTGCAGCGTGGTAAATGGCGATGCGCTGCACGCCCTGCCATTCGGGCAGCTCGAAAACCTGCTGTGTTACGCCATTACCAGCGGTGGCTTGTGCGTTTGCGGAAAGTGCCTGGCGCCGCTGGCGCAGGATAGAGCGCATGGTATTTTTGGCGGATTGCGTCATAGGCGAAGGATGGATTCCCGGTATACCGCTGACAAAGTAGCCCTTGAACCCGACGGTTCAGGGCGGAGGTTCCTGCACTGAAAAAGGCTTCCCGGCAATGCCGGACTTGCACACCAACAGCAACGAGGAACTTCCTGGTTTAACATTATCGGCTCGAGGACAACATGTCTGGCGCATACACCAGGTATCCAAATGAATTATAGCGCAGCAGCGGGGCGGCGTCTCAAGTAGTTTTGAGTTAGCCTATTTCCATCTGCCGCAGCTGGTATAACGCCTCGTCGATTTTACCGCTGAGCTGGCGAAAAGTGCCGTCGTCGGCTGGGGTGCTGCCCGGGGCTCCGGCCGGGGGCATGTTGTCGTGCTCGGAAGCCTGTAATAGCTCGTGGCTGAGGTTGAGGGCAGCCATGACTGCGATGCGTTCCAGGCCTATAACCTTGCCTGAGTCGCGAATGCCACGCATTTGTTTATCGAGGTATTTAGCGGAGACCATCAGTTCGCTCTGCTGCTCCTCCGGGCAGGCTACCTGGTATTCCTTGTCGAGAATTTTTACGGTAACAGTGTTGGCTTGGTTCACGATTCTTGCTCCAGCGCCTGCAGGCGATTAATCATAGCTTCAACTTTTCCCCGGGCCAGATCGTTATTTGCCACCAGCTGTAATCGCTCATCGTGCCAGCCCCGGCTGTCGTGTTTCAGGGACTGATTCTCTCGATTCAGGTCTCTGCACAGGGCAATAAGTTCGTCGATTTTTTTCTCTAATGCTTTGAGTTGATTCTCTGCCATAGGGGTATACTTGGGTCGGCTTAATTTGCACTCTACTATAGTGGCCACTGGAACGCAGGTCAACGGCACAAATGTCATAAATATCAATGGCCTGCCAAGCAATTCGGAAAAACTGCTGTAAGTGTGTCAGTTATTTTACCGCAACAAGGGGAAGAGGAATGTACGACGACCAAAATGGCAAGACAGATGTATTTGATTTTGACGAGCTTGCCAATCATCTGTTGGAACAGGGCCTGCAGTCTTCGCCCGCTGAAATTCACGGCTGCCTCACAGGCTTATTGGCCAGTGGCGCCCCGGTAGAGGCTGAATCTGCCCTGGTAGCGCTGGTTGATGTGTTGGACTTGAATGTACATGGTGAGTTGGCAGCTCAGACCATGGAGTTGTACAGCGTGACGGCGGCAGCAATGCTGGACGAGGAGTTCGATTTTCACCCGCTACTCCCTGACGATGAGACCGATATTGCCGACAGAACCGAGGCATTGGCGGGTTGGTGTAGCGGGTTTCTGGGTGGCTTTGCACAGGGCACGGCATCTCTTCCCGATACAGATTCAAAGCTGTCGAAGGAGAGTCGTGAGATTCTGGCTGACATCGAAGTATTTTCGCGCGCGGGGGTGGATGAGGACGTGGACGAGGAAGAATCCGAAGAAAGCTTCTTCGAAATAGCGGAATACCTGCGATTTGCGGTGCTGAATGTCCATATGGACAGTATCGAAGCATAGGCCGGGTCATGAAAATCAGCAAAGCCGAGTTCGCCCGCAGGCGCAAAAACCTTATGGCCCTGATGGAGCCCAACAGCATAGCCATCGTGCCCTCAGCCCGTGAGCAACAGCGTAGTCGAGATACCCAGTATCCTTTCCGTCAGGACAGTGACTTTCATTACTTGTCCGGCTTTGACGAGCCGGAGGCGGTATTGGTATTAATCCCGGGCCGCAAGCACGGACAATTCGTTATGTTTTGCCGAGACAGTGATCCGACCATGGAGTTGTGGCACGGTTTCCGCGCGGGGCTGGAGGGTGTTTGCGACACACACGGCGCTGATGATGCCTTTCCGATGGGGGATATTGATGACATTCTTCCGGGCTTGCTGGAGGGCAGGGAGCGCGTTTACTACTCCATGGGTAGAAGCGTTGATTTTGACCAGCAGATTATGTCCTGGGTAAACCAGATTCGCAGCAAAGTGTCCACCGGGGCTGTTCCTCCGGGAGAGTTCACTGACCTGGATCATATGCTGCACGATTTGCGGCTGGTAAAGAGCGCTGCGGAAATTCGCCTGCTGCGCCGCGCGGGGGAGATAACTTCCGCCGCGCATATTCGGGCCATGCAGCAGTGCAAGCCAGGGGTTTATGAGTATCAGTTGGAAGCGGAGCTGTTACATGAGTTTGCCCGTTCGGGTGCGCGCTTCCCCGCCTATTCGAGCATAGTTGGAAGCGGCGCCAATGCCTGCACACTGCACTATCTGGCAAACAAAGATCGCATGAGCGACGGCGACCTGGTGTTAATCGACGCCGGTTGTGAATTTGAGTACTACGCTGCGGATGTCACGCGCACTTTCCCGGTGAACGGCCGCTTCAACCCACAGCAGCGCGCTATCTATGAGCTGGTATTAAAGGCGCAACTGGCGGCGATTGCTGAAATTGCGCCGGGCAAGCACTGGAACCAGGCACACGACGCCACGCTCAAGGTAATTACCCGCGGCCTGGTAGACCTGGGTTTATTAAAAGGCCGGGTTTCCAGCCTGATAAAGGCGGAGGCCTACCGCGACTTTTACATGCATAGAGCAGGGCACTGGCTGGGGCTGGATGTACACGATGTGGGTGATTATCGCGTTGCCGAGGAGTGGCGGCTGCTGGAGCCGGGTATGGTGATGACGGTTGAACCGGGAATTTATATTTCTCCCCACAATAAAAAAGTGGGCAAGGCCTGGCGTGGGATTGGTGTGCGGATCGAGGATGACGTCGTCGTTACTGCCGAGGGCTGTGAGGTTATTTCATCCGGAGTGCCCAAGACTGTCGATGAAATTGAGGCCCTGATGGCGGGACCTGGTCAATGAGTTACCATCGAACTATAGGCTTATAGCGGCGCGGCAGTTAGAATGGCGGGCCCGATACATTTTTTAAGGAAGCACCATGAGTGACCTACCCAGTGAACTGAGAGTAGCCAAAAGCCACGAGTGGGCCAGGCTGGAAGAAGACGGCACGGTAACCGTTGGCATAACCGACCATGCCCAGGAAGCCTTGGGTGATGTTGTGTTTGTGGAAGTGCCCGACGTGGGTGACACCCTGGTTGCCGGTGGTGATGCGGGGGTTGTTGAATCTGTGAAGGCGGCTTCTGATCTATACGCCCCGGTGGGCGGCGAGGTAATTGCTGTTAACGAACTGCTGGAAGACGAGCCCGAAACGGTGAATTCAGACCCCTATAACGACGGCTGGTTTTTTAAATTACAGCCCAGCGACACCTCAGAACTGGAAGCGCTGCTGTCTGCCGAAGATTACCAGACCCAGTGCGCTGAAGAAGAGTAAGCCCCTTTACTAAAGGCTGAGAATGAGCCAGCCCTCCACAGACTTGTACTTGCGCAAAGGCGCCGACCGGCGTTTGCGCGGCGGGCACCTGTGGGTGTATTCCAATGAAGTCGACAGCAAAAAGAATCCTTTAGGCCAATTTCAATCGGGCGATATGGTCTGTGTCAGGGGAGCCGATGGTGCTGTTCTCGGTTCCGCCTATATGGAGCCACAATCCCTCATTTGCGGCCGGGTCTACGCCCTGCGCGACAGGCGTGAACTCAACGAGAGCCTGCTGCGGTTTTTGATCGAAAGAGCGTTGGGCAATCGCCAGGCCGTATTTGATAAACCTTTCTACCGCCTGGTATACGGCGACAGCGATTACCTGCCCGGATTGATCGTCGACCGCTTCGGCGAATACCTGGTGGTGCAGCTGAATAACGCCGGCATAGAGCGTTTTGAGAGTGCCATTTTCACTGTTTTAATCAATTTGCTGCAACCGGCTGGAATCCTGTTGCGGGCCGACAGTCGCGGTCGCAAAGAGCTGGGCCTGCCCGACCGAAAAGAAGTAGTACACGGTGAGGTTCCCCGGCAGTTGGAACTGGAAGAAAACGGTGTGCGTTTTATGGCGCCGGTATGGGACGGGCAGAAAACCGGCTGGTTCTATGACCATCGCATGGCAAGAGCCAGACTGGCTGCGCACGTAGTCGGCAAAGACGTGCTGGATGTGTACAGCTACATAGGTGGCTGGGGCGTCCGGGCCGCCGCCTTCGGCGC
>JADFVW010000191.1 GCA_015222725.1 Pseudomonadota bacterium
GAAAAAGGCAGATTTGGTTTTGTCTGTAACCTCGGGAGCATCCAGCTGTACAAGCCAACTGGTTGCTTCCTGCAGCGCAGTTTTTCTATTTTTACTGAAGTTCATGTTCCGGGGTCATTGCGTCTAAAGTATTAACTTGCGTCCCAGTATAACAACTGGTGAGCCGTTTACCTCACAACTAATTTGAGTCCCACTGGACTTTTTTTCGGCAGTGATCCAACGCTTTGATCATGTACTTCTCGACAGTGCTCACAGAAACACCCAGTTCAGCAGCAATTTGTCGGTATGTCATCTGGCCAGAGCGGTGCAACAAAAAGGCACGGCGGCATTTTTTCGGCAGGCTATTGAGGGCTTTTTCAACCTGTTGTAGTTGCTGCCTGGCTGCCGCAGCCCGTTCGGGTGAGGCAATTATGCCATCCTGTTCGGGGTTGGCCGCCAATGCCACACTGCGCTGGTAGAGATCCTGTCGCTTTTTCTTTCTAATTCGGTTGAGGGCGAGATTTGAGGCGGTTTGGAACAAGTAGGCGCGGGCGTGCTCCAGTTCCTCTGCATTTTTTGCCTTCATAACATTATAGAAGGCATCCTGAGCGAGGTCTTGAGCCTCCTCGTAATCGGTAAATTTCGAACTTAAAAAATGCACCAGGCTGTCGTAATTCTGCTGGAAAAACAGCTGGAAATAATTGTTACTGCTTTCTTTCATACAGGTTCTATCTCCTGTCCAGTTTGCAGTGTTGTTATCAGCCCCTGAGCATTTGCACGAACTCTGTTCTATAGGGGAGATCTATATCGGAAGTAAATATAATACACAATAAGAGTCCAGATCAAGTATTCTGTATCTAATTAAGTGAGCCCAATGTCATGCTGGCTTCACTGATTTCCAGTATCAGCGCCGAGGGCTCCCAGCAGGGGTCACCCGTCAATGCTTTCAGGGCATTTAGTTTGTCGATGACAATATCAAGACCCAGCGTGTCGGCGTAATACATGGGGCCGCCACGCCAGGCTGGAAAGCCGTAGCCATTGAGGTAGACAATATCAATATCTGATGGCCGCGCTGCAATGCCTTCTTTCAATATAGCCGCGCCTTCATTGACCAGCGCCAGAACGAGCCTTTCTACAATTTCACTATCATTTATTTCACGCCTTTTGACATTCAATTGGGCTGCTATATTTTCTATTAGAGAAGCTACTTCTGGATCTGATTGGCGCTCGCGTGTTTGTGCATCGTAGCGGTAGTAGCCGGCCCCGCTTTTTTGTCCCAGACGCTCCATTTCAACGAGGGTGTCAGCGAGAGCTGACTCTTTTACAGACCGTGACTCTATGCCCTGGTCACGACGGGAGCGGTAGCCTATATCCAGCCCCGCGAGGTCGCCGACCGCGATGGGCCCCATGGCCATCCCCCAGGTTTGCATTGCCTGGTCTATCTGTTCTGGGCTGGCACCTTCCAGCAGCAATAGTTGGGCCTGACGAGCGTAGCCCTTTAGCATTCTATTGCCCACAAAGCCGTTACAGACGCCAACGGCTACAGGAATCTTGCCTATTTTTTTGGCCAGTTTCATAAAGGTTTGCACAACTTCTGGTGAGGTTTTTTCGGTGCGTACCACCTCGAGTAATTTCATGACGTTGGCAGGGCTGAAGAAGTGGGCGCCGATAACCTGCTGTGGGCGGTTGGTTGTGGCGGCGATTTCATCGACATTAAGGTAGGAGGTATTAGTGGCCAGAATACAGCCGGGTTTGCAGCTGGCATCCAGCTTGGCAAAAACCTCTTTCTTGATATCCATGTTTTCAAATACGGCCTCAATAACAATATCGACATCGCCAATATCGGCGTAGTTTGTGGTGCCGGAGAAGTTGGCTAAAAAGGCATCTGCTTGTTCTTGAGAGAAACGGCCGCGCTTTACTGAGGTGGCATAGTTCTTTTTAATGGTCGCCATACCGCGGTCCAAAAATTCTTGTTGTGTCTCTACCAGAGTAACGGGAATGCCGGCATTGGCCAGGCACATGGCGATACCGCCCCCCATGGTTCCAGCGCCGATAACGGCTACAGATTGCACCGGCAGAACCGGGGTGTCCTTTGGAATATCACCAAGTTTTCCGGTGGCCCGTTCAGCAAAAAATACATATTGCATGGCTGAGGCCTGGGGTGAGTTGCGGCATTCTATAAAACGCTCTCGCTCTACCGCCTGCCCCTCATCTATGTCTGTATGAGTGGCCAGTTCTGCCAATTCAATGATGAATCCCGGGGCAATCTGGCCGCGCGATTTACGGGAAATTTTACTGCGATATTGATCATAAAAATCGGCTGAGTCCGGTGCGTCTGCGCGCTGTGCTCCTGTGGCGCGCACGGGTGCACCCTCGGCAATCAAACGATTGGCGTAGTCGGTGGCAGTGCTTTCCAGTTCGCCTTCGAGTACTTCATCTACCAGCCCCAACTCCCGCGCTTTGTGTGCCGATATGGGTGTGCCGCTCGTCATCATGTCCAGTGCGGCCTCTACGCCCACCACTCGGGGTAAGCGCTGGGTGCCACCGGCACCGGGTAGCAGGCCCAGCTTGACCTCCGGCAACCCCAGCTTTGTGGTGGCGACTGAACAGCGATAGTGTGCTGCCAATGCCACTTCCAGGCCGCCTCCGAGAGCGTTACCGTGCAGAGCCGCGACCACGGGCTTGGGAGAGCTCTCTATGGCTGTAATAACATCGGGCAGGTGGGGCTCCAGGGGGGGCTTCCCGAACTCCGTAATATCGGCACCGGCGATAAAGGTGCGGCCTCGGCACAGAATTAACAGGGCTAGACTTGTATCCTTTGCAGCCAGCGCCAGCGCGGACATTATCCCGGCTCTAACAGGGTGAGAGAGTGCATTTACAGGTGGATTGTCAATGTGGATAATGCCAAGCTGATTCTGTAACTGGTAGCTGACGACTGGCTTGTTCATATTCAATTCTCAGTTGTTATTATTTCACCTGCCCAGAAGCAAAGTATTACATAAAATATCAAATGACGGTATAGTTATGTATCATATTGGCTTTCGTTACGCATTATACTAATAAACAAAGAGGACAGGTGATGAGGTTACAAAGTTATGTAGAGGGAGAATGGCGCACCGGCGAAAGTGACGGGGTGACACTGTCTGATGCCGTTACTGGCGAGAATATCTGTGAGGTGAGCAGTGCCGGCTTGGACTTTGCCGGTATAGCACGCTATGGCCGCGAAGTGGGTAGCCCGGCTTTAAGAAAGCTGACCTTTCATGACAGGGCTCTGGCACTGAAAGCCATGGCCAAGCATCTGATATCCAAAAAAGAGGAATTTTATACACTTTCTGCCCGCACGGGTGCCAGTCGGTCTGATGGGTGGATAGATATTGAGGGTGGTATTGGCACCGTGTTTAGCTTTGCCAGCCTGGTAACCCGGGAGTTCCCCAATGATGTGGTGATGGTTGAGGGCGATATTGAGCGCTTGTCGGCCAATGGTAGCTTTGTGGGGCGCCATATTCTCTCTCCCAAGCCTGGCGTCGCCGTCCATATCAATGCTTATAATTTTCCCTGCTGGGGTATGTTGGAAAAGATTGCTCCAAGCCTTGCGGCGGGTATGCCTGTCATAATTAAGCCCGCTACACCGGGCTCATACCTGGCGGAGGCCATGGTGCGCGAGATGATCGCCGGAGAGTTTTTCCCCGAGGGCGCCATACAATTAATTTGCGGCAGTGCTGGAGATTTACTGGACCACCTGGAAGAGCAGGATGTGGTGACGTTTACCGGGTCTGCCAGCACCGGACACAAGCTTAGAAGCCATCCGAATATAGTTGCCAAATCCATTCCATTCACCATGGAGGCCGATTCTCTCAACTGTGCCATTTTAGGCAAATCGGTTGGGGAAGATGATGAAGAGTTCACCTTGTTTATCAAGGAAGTTGCAAAGGAGATGACCACCAAGGCGGGGCAGAAGTGCACGGCCATTCGACGTGTTATTGTGCCTGCCGAAAAAATGCAGGCGGTGGAAGTTGCATTGCAGCAGCGTCTGTCTAAAGCGGTGCTGGGTGACCCATCGGTCGACGGTGTGCGTATGGGGCCTCTTATTGGCCGCGACCAAGCTGTAGATGTGCAGTCCAAGGTTGATCAACTGGCCACCGAGTGCGACGTGGTTATGGGCGGTACGGACGACTTTTCTATAAAGGGGGCCGATAACAGCAGCGGTGCATTTTATCCCCCGACATTGTTGCGTTGTGACGACCCTTTTAATAAAACACTGGTACATGGGGTCGAGGCTTTTGGTCCCGTCAGCACAATTATGCCCTACGACAGTCTTGAAGACGCAATCAACATAGCCCAGTTGGGTAAAGGCAGCCTGGTGGGTTCGCTCTACACATTTGATGATGTCGAAGCCAGACAAATTATTCTGGCTGCTGCGCCATATCATGGTCGTATGCTTATCCTGAACCGAGATTGTGCCGGTGAATCTACCGGCCATGGCTCGCCACTGGCCAACCTGATTCACGGTGGCCCCGGTCGTGCCGGTGGCGGCGAAGAGTTGGGGGGTGCCCGTGCAGTAAAACACTATATGCAGCGCACAGCTCTACAGGGTTCGCCCACTACCTTGATGGCCATTACCGGTGAGTATTACCCCGGTGCACGGGTATATAGCGATGATATACACCCCTTCAAAAAATACTTTGAAGACCTCACTATTGGTGAAACCCTGATTACCCACAGACGCACGGTCACCGAGGCAGATATTGTCAATTTTGGCTGCATCAGCGGTGATCATTTTTATGCACACTTCGATGAAATCGCCGCTAAAGATTCATTTTTTGGCAAGCGGGTGGCACATGGTTATTTTATTATTTCAGCGGCAGCGGGAATGTTCGTAGAACCTTCACCCGGTCCGGTGATTGCAAACTATGGCCTGGAGAATTTGCGCTTTATAGAGCCGGTTGCTCCGGGTGACACCATTCGGGTGAAATTGTCTGTGAAACGCAAGGTTAAAAAAGCACCCAGGCCGGGTGAGCAGGCGACTGGTGTGGTTGTGTGGGCTATTGAAGTCAGCAACCAGCACGAAGAGGCAGTGGCTGTTTACGATATTTTGACCTTAGTGGCGCAGCGCGACGCCTGAGCCACAGTTGTAGAGACAAGCGAGAGATATTATGAACTATAAAAATATTGAATTTGCTATCGACAAGGGCGTTGCTGTACTGACGTTGAATCGCCCCAATGCGCTAAACAGTTTCACCGCCGAAATGCACGGTGAGGTGCGTGAGGTGCTGACCCAGGCAGCGGAAGATAAATTGGTGCGAGCGGTATTAATCACCGGTAATGGTCGGGGTTTTTGTGCCGGGCAGGACCTCAATGATCGCTCTGTGACAGCGGGGGCAGAGTTGCCCGACCTGGGCGATTCTGTCGAGAAATATTACAGCCCGTTAATCCTGCAAATCACCACCATGGAAAAACCAGTGATTTGCGCAGTGAACGGTGTGGCCGCGGGGGCCGGAGCCAATATTGCGCTGGCCTGTGACATCGTAATTGCCGGACGCTCGGCCAGTTTTATTCAATCCTTTGCCAAGCTGGGTCTTATTCCCGATTCTGGCGGCACATGGATTTTACCCCGTCTGGTTGGCATGGCCCGGGCCAAGGGGCTGGCGATGTTGGCACCCAAAGTGTCAGCCGAGCAGGCCGAGGCCTGGGGCATGATCTGGCAGGTGGTCGATGATGACGTTTTAATGAGCACGGCACTGGGCCTGGCCGAGCAGATGGCTACCCAGCCCACCCGGGGCTTTGCTTTTACCAAGCAGGCATTTGCCGCCTCGGCGGCAAATACCTTAGAGACGCAGCTGGATCTGGAGCGGGACCTGATGCGCGCTGCGGGCAAGACCTATGATTATCAGGAAGGGGTTAAAGCATTTCTCGAGAAACGGCAGCCTAGCTATAGGGGCGAATAAATATAATGGATGCAGATGAGTTGGCCCGTGCCTGTGCCGATGCTATGTATAGTGATGACAGGGCATCGGGTTCTCTGGGTATGAGTTTGGATGAGGTGTCGGCGGGAAGGGCGGTCATGTTCATGACTGTGCGCGACGATATGCTCAATAGCCATGGTTTATGTCACGGTGGTTTAATATTTACTCTGGCCGATAGTGCTTTTGCCTATGCCTGTAACAGCCAGAACCAGAATACGGTTGCCTCGGGTGTACGGGTGGAATTTTTGGCGACGGCCCACCTTGGGGACACCCTCACCGCGTTGGCCGAACAAGTGTCCCAGGCTGGTCGCACCGGTATTTATGATGTGCGCGTTAGCAACCAGAATAACAAAGTAGTAGCGCTGTTTCGCGGTAACTCGCATCGTATTGGCGGTGCACTGGTCAACGAATCAACGGGAGAGCCTGTGTAATGGCAGAAGCTTATATATGTGATGCAATTCGTACCCCTATAGGACGCTATGGGGGCGGCTTGTCGTCCGTGCGCCCCGATGACCTGGGTGCACTGCCCATCAAGGCCCTGATGGAGCGCAATAGAGGGGTTGCCTGGAATCGTGTCGATGATGTCTGGTATGGCTGTGCTAATCAGGCGGGGGAAGATAACCGCAATGTGGCGCGTATGAGTGCGCTGTTAGCCGGACTTCCTGTTGCTGTACCCGGCGTGACGCTCAACCGCCTGTGTGGCTCTGGTATGGATGCAGTGGGCACAGCGGCCCGCGCTATTAAGGCCGGCGAAATCAACTTGGCTGTCGCCGGTGGTGTCGAGTCCATGTCTCGCGCACCTTTTGTCATGGGTAAAGCGGGTAGTGCATTTAGTCGCAATGCGCAGATGTATGACACGACAATGGGCTGGCGATTTGTCAACAAGCTAATGCAGCGGCAGTACGGAATCGACTCCATGCCGGAAACTGCGGAGAACGTGGCCGAAAGTTTCGCTATCAGCCGAGAAGACCAGGATGCCTTTGCCCTTCGTAGCCAGCAGCGTGCGGCAAAGGCACAGCAGGAGGGGCGTTTTGATGATGAAATTGTTCCGGTGACGATACCTCAGCGCAAGGGTGACCCTATTGTCGTTAATGTCGATGAACATCCCCGGGCTACGACAGCCGATGCTCTGGCGAAACTGGGAACACCTTTTCGGGAAGGGGGCACCGTGACCGCCGGAAATGCCTCAGGCATAAATGACGGTGCCTGTGCTTTGCTAATCGCCTCATCAGAGGCGGTTAAAGAGCACTCTTTAGTCGCTAAAGCAAAAATTTTGGCAATGGCAAACAGTGGTCTGGAGCCGCGTATTATGGGTTATGGGCCGGTAGAGGCAAGCCGTAAGGTGTTAGCTCGTACCGGTTTAAGTATGGATGATATGGATGTCATCGAGCTCAATGAAGCTTTTGCGGCCCAGGGTCTGGCGGTAATACGGGAGTTGGGTTTGGCAGATGACGCCCCCCATGTGAACCCCAATGGCGGTGCGATAGCGCTGGGACATCCTCTTGGGATGAGCGGTGCACGCCTGGTAACCACGGCAGTGTATGAATTACAACGCACAGGTGGGCGGTATGCCCTGTGCACAATGTGTATTGGAGTTGGTCAGGGTATTGCCCTGATTATCGAACGTTGTTAAGCGGTAGTGGAGAAAAGCCATGACAAGAGTGTTGACAGAAGCTGAGCTGGAAGAAAAATTCCAGGCCAGAATTGACGCTGAAGAAAAAATTGAACCCAAGGACTGGATGCCGGACAAATATCGGAAAAACGTGCTGCGCCAGATGTCACAGCATGCCCATTCTGAGGTGATTGGCATGCAGCCCGAGGGCAACTGGATTACCCGCGCACCCACCTTGCATCGCAAGTGCATTTTGCTGGCCAAGGTGCAGGATGAAGGAGGGCACGGCCTGTACCTGTACAGCGCGGCAGAGACCCTGGGTACCAGTCGCGAGGAAATGAATGATGCCCTGCACGATGGGCGAGCTAAATACGCCTCTATCTTTAACTACCCCACTGTTACATGGGCCGATATGGGTGCTATTGGTTGGTTGGTTGATGGTGCCGCTATTGTCAATCAGGTTTCCCTGCAACGCACTTCCTACGGACCTTATTCCAGAGGTATGGTGCGCATCTGTAAAGAAGAGAGTTTTCACCAACGTCAGGGCTATCACATCATGATGGTATTGATGCGCGGTAGCGATGAGCAGAAAAATATGGCACAGGATGCATTAAATCGCTTCTGGTGGCCTTCGATGATGATGTTTGGCCCACATGACACAGAATCTGCTCACACAGCACAGTCGATGAAATGGAAGATCAAGCGCCAGACTAATGATGAACTGCGTCAGAAGTTTGTAGACCAAAGTGTTAAGCAGGCGGAAGTCATCGGCCTGAAAATCCCCGATCCTGACCTCAAGTGGAATGAGGAACGCGGCCATTATGATTTTGGCGAGATTGATTGGGAGGAGTTTAAACAGGTGGTAAATGGTAACGGGCTCTGTAACCGTCAGCGCATGGCACACCACATCAAGGCTCAGGAAGAGGGCAAGTGGGTGCGGGATGCAATTACAGCCTACGAAGAAAAAAAACGTCAACGCGCTGATCAAGCGGCTGCCTAGAGAGGAACTATCATGTCAGACCATATGAAATTGTATGAAGTATTTCTTCGCTCCAAGCGGGGCCTGGATCACAAGCATGTCGGTAGCTTACATGCTGAAGATGCCCAGCAGGCGCTGGAATATGCGCGGGATGTTTACACGCGGCGCAGTGAAGGTGTGAGTATATGGGTGGTTAACTCCTCCGATATCGTCGCCTCACAAGAAGACGACTGCGAGAGCTTTTACGATCCACATGATGACAAACCCTATCGCCATGCAACGCACTACCAGTTGCCCGATGAAGTTAATAATATGTGAGGGTGTGTCATGACTGATAACAATGCCAAAGAAATAATTAAGCAATATGCGATCCGCCTGGGAGACGATGCGCTGGTGCAGGGCCATCGACTGTCCGAATGGTGCAGAAATGGTCCCTTCCTGGAAGAGGATCTGGCCCTGACCAATGTGGCCCTGGACTTTATTGGTAGAGCGCGCATGTTTTACAGCTATGCTGCCGATATCGATGGTGGAGATTATAGCGAGGACAGTTACGCCTATCAGCGCGATTGCCGCGACTTTACCAATTTGTTAATTCACGAACTGCCCGGGGGTGATTTTGCTTTCACTATGGCGCGGCAGTACTTGATGGATGAATACAGTCTGATGTTTATGGAGCGTCTGTGTGACTCCAGCGACGAGACGCTTGCCGCGGTGGCTGCGAAGTCAGTGAAGGAGAGCCGTTACCATTTACGCCGCAGTCGCGACTGGATGCTGCGTCTGGGCGATGGCACACAGGAGAGCCACAAGCGACTGCAGAAGGCGCTGGGCGATCTCTGGGGCTATATGCCAGAGGTGTTCGAGTTGGATGATCTGGAGCAGGGGCTTGCCGATCAGGGTATCGCCGTAGACAGTGCAGCATTGAAGGGCGGCTGGGAAAAAGCGGTAAGAGCAACCTTTAGCGAGGCTACTATTGACGTGCCTGCAGACGACTGGTCTGTCAGGGGCGGACGCCAGGGTATGCACACAGAATATTTGGGACATATGCTCAGTGATTTACAATTTGTGCAGCGCGCCTACCCGGGCCAGGAATGGTAGCTTGAATAACGCGGCCGACACGATTGCTGCACTGCCGCTCGAAGAGTACCAGCGCCGTATGCGGCGGGCAGACTCTGCGCAGCCTGAGTTGTGGGCTCTGCTGGATGTGGTTAAAGACCCGGAGATCCCGGTGATCAGTATTTGGGAGTTGGGCGTCCTGCAGGATATAGAGCAGCGAGAGGGCAGTGTTATTGTGACCATCACACCGACTTACTCGGGTTGTCCGGCAATGAGTGTTATTGCCGAGGATGTTGTCAGTGCCCTGGGGGAGGGTGGTTATCCAAACAGTGAAATTGTCACGCGGCTTTCACCGGCCTGGTCTACCAGTTGGATCGTGGAAGAAGCACAGGAGGCCCTGCGTAACTATGGTATCGCGCCGCCGGGCCAGGCCTGCGATGAAGTCAGTTGCCCCCAGTGTGGTTCGCAAAACGTTCGTCGAGTCAGTGAGTTTGGATCAACTGCCTGTAAGGCACTGTACCAGTGTGGAGACTGTGCAGAACCCTTCGATCGATTTAAACCAATTTAGAATTTTTTAGTCGTTTGGTGCGGCTACTCAATCAGGAAATTGTTATGTCAGATTCTCAGTTCTATTCATTGACCGTTGCTGCTGTGGCGCCGGAGACCGATAACGCGATCAAGGTTAGCTTTGCCGTTCCCCACGAGTTGCGGGAGACCTTTAACTATAAACAGGGGCAGTATTTAACCCTGGAATCAACGGTAGATGGAGAGCAGGTCAGGCGCTCTTACTCTATCTGCTCTGGTATTAATGATAAGACCATGCAGGTTGCCATCAAGAGAGTAGAGGGAGGCGTGTTTTCGAATTATGCCAATGATGTCCTCGAAGCGGGGACTACTCTGGATGTTATGCCACCCCAGGGAAGTTTCTTTACAGAGCTGGACGCCGCACAGTCGCAAAACTATCTGTTTATCGTGTCTGGTAGTGGTATCACTCCCGTCGTATCCAACATCAAGTCAATTCTGGAGGAGGAGCCCGACAGCCGGGTAACGCTGCTGTACAGTAATCAGCGTACTAATACGATTATGTTTCGAGAGACGCTGAGTTTTCTCAAAAATCGTTATATGACCAGGCTTCACTGGGTGAATATCTTTAGTCGTGAAGATCAGGGCTGTGATGTTCTGAATGGGCGAATGAATAATCGCAAAGGCGGTGAACTGAATAAGCAGCTGGTCAATTTAAAAAACTTTGATGAATATTTTATCTGTGGCCCAGAGTCTATGATCTCCGAGGTATCTCGCGGTTTGCGCACGGTGGGTGTCAGCGAAGAAAATATCCACTACGAGTTGTTCGCTTCCTCAGCCGAGGATGCGCAGGCTGTGGTTGAGAAGCACCATGCCCGCGCCAGGGAATACGGCGGAAAGACCAGTGATGTTACCGTTATCATGGATGGTCGTGCCAGTCAGTTTGAGTTGTCTGCAGATGGTGAAAACGTATTGGACGCGGGCCTGAATCACGGCGTTGATTTACCCTATTCCTGTAAAGGCGGCGTGTGCTCAACCTGCAAGGCGAAGCTGGTAGAGGGGCAGGTTGATATGGATATTACCCATGGGCTGGAAGCAGGTGAGCAGGAGGCAGGCTTTATTCTGACATGCCAGGCCCACCCGATAAGTGATAAAGTGGTCGTGGACTTTGACCAGAGGTAGTGTGGCGAATTCAGCAGCATACAATTATTGAATTATGAAGAGTCCTGCCGAATTGCACGCCGGGCGGAAACCAGCACCGCATGCACTTAAGTTTGCGCTGCTACTGGCTGGCTGCATGCTGGCGCCCGTGTTTGTCGTCTCTCTCTATCCATCTCCGCCGGGAATTAGCCTGTTCTGGGATTGGGCTAATGCCATGGGCTACCTGGTTGTGGCGAACTGCCTGTTTCTGTTCGTCTACAAGGGTAGAGTGCGCACATTTCCCGCTTACAGCGGGCGTTTTTTTGCCAATCTGCACCGGGACCTGGGCTATATTACGGTGGTACTTCTCGCTGCTCATATCGGCTTGTTATTGGCCGTTGAGCCGCTTTTGCTGGAACATCTAAAGCCAACCGCACCACTGCATATGGTATCCGGCAGTTTGGCGACAATTTTGATGCTCGTTCTTTTTTTATCTTCTATTCCTCCTGTGCGACGTCGTTTGTGGCGGGACTATCATGTATTTCGACATGTGCATGCCATAGTGGCCGTTACCGTTCTGGGCTTGTTGCTTTATCATATTCTGGTCAGCGGTTTTTACCTGAACAGTCAGTGGAAGAGGGGGTTGCTGATAGTGGCCACGGCCGCTGTTATGGCCCACTACGCAAGAGGTAAAGTGTTCTCCGCTACTATAAAGGCTGCGCCTGTGCGTGAGAGTCGTAAATATTCGCATAAATTCAGTTATGGCTGTGTCGTTGTGGCACTGCTTGGCAGTTTCAGTCTGGCTTTTTTGAGTAATATTGAGTGGCGGAATTTAAGTGATTAGTCGCTTGTGAAAAGGCCGGCGCTCTGGCTGATTGTACTTGCTGGTTTGGCTCTGGTAGTACTACTGTTGTGGCTTGCGGAGGCTTATCGAAGTAGCCATGTGAAGGAGCAGTTTTTTTTGTCGGTTTCCTTCGAGCACAGTAACCATACAAAGACACCGTGCGCACAGTGCCACCATAACTTTACCGACCAGACTGGCGGGGGCACGTGCTATAACTGTCACAAGTATTCACCGGATGTGATGGGTGATATGGAAAAGACGTTTCATGATTTCTGCTTTGGCTGTCATGTGACAAAGCGCCTTGAGGGCGAAGACTCCGGGCCCATGAGGGAGTGTTCGGGGTGTCATTAAGCACAATCGACATGATAACTAAAATGCGAAGGAGCATTGGTAATGGATAAAAAGGAAAAGCTTGAAGTCATAAAGAGAAAAGTCCGGCAGCGATTTTTATTTTCTGCCTTTACTATCGCACTCTACTTTTCCTATGTATTGAATTACACCAGTGCGGGATCTTTTTTGAGTAAGCAAATAGGAGACACACATATTACAGGGTCACTGGCTCTTTATGCGGCCCTGATTGTAGTTTTTATTATTCTTGAGCTGATTTTTTTGCAAATTAACCGCGACAAAAAAACCGACAGTGGGCGGGGATGAACAATATGAATTTTGTTACAGCAATACCTGCTCGAATCTTTGTCTTGTCTGTTGTTGGACTGCTTGTTACCCAGGATGCAGGGGCGGCAGGCGCAATCGAAGGAGAGGTGGAGCGCCAGCCGCTCAACCCTGTTGCCATCACCATGTTTCTGATATTTGTTGCCGCGACTCTGGTTATCAGTTATTGGGCATCCAAACGCACTAAAAGCAGTAAAGATTTTTATACGGCGGGCGGTGAGATCAGTGGCTTGCAAAATGGCACTGCCATCGCCGGGGATTTCATGTCTGCGGCTTCTTTTTTGGGCATCACAGGCCTGATATACCTCGGTGGATTTGATGGGCTGGTGCTGGCCATAGGTGCTTTTTCTGCCTGGCCTATCATGCTGTTCCTGCTGGCCAAACGCGTTCGAAATATGGGCAAGTTTACCTTTGTCGATGTTGTGTCCATGCGTCTTGAAAAATCCGGCATTCGACTTGTGGCTATTTCATCAACGCTGATTGTGGTCATCCTCTACCTGATTGCGCAGATGGTTGGTGCGGGAAAGTTGATTGAGTTACTGTTCGGACTGCCTTATGAATCTGCTGTTATATCCGTCAGTGTGCTGGTGCTGGCCTATGTGACATTTGGCGGTATGCTGGCAACAACCTGGGTGCAGATCATCAAGGCGGTATTGCTGATGATAGGCGTGACTATCACGGCGTTTCTGGTGATGAAGGAGGCTGGATTCAGTATGGATGCCCTGTTGGCCGGCGCTGCCGACAACCATCCGCGTGGCGAAGCCATACTGTCTCCCGGAGTGCTGTTCAAAGACCCTGTGCAGATCGCAACCATTCAAGTCTCCATGTTATTTGGTATTCTTGGTTTGCCCCATATCCTTATGCGGTTATTCACAGTACCGACCATGCAGGAGGCAAAAAAATCAGCGTTTTATGCCTCGCTGTTTATGGGGTATTTCTATCTTATGCTGGTTATTCTGGGCTTTGGTACTGCCATGTTGCTCTACAATAATCCTGACTTTTTCACTTCCGACGGAAAATTGATTGGTGGTAACAATATGGCCGCCATACATCTTGCCAGCGCAGTGGGTGGAGATTTTCTTACCGGCTTTATGTCCGCCGTGAGCTTTGCCACAATCCTTGCTGTTGTGGCAGGTCTCACCGTTTCCGGAGCAGCTGCCATTTCACATGACCTGTATGCCGAGATGATCTGTAACGGGAAGCCAGACCCTAAAAAAGAGTTGATGCTGACTCGTTTGACAACGGTAGTGATTGGCGTGATTGCTGTGATACTGGGTATTTTATTTCAGAATGAGAATGTCGCATTTATTGCCGCCATGCCCATGGTGGTTGCAGCTTCTGTTAATTTTCCAATACTGTTTCTGTCGCTGTTTTGGCCGGGCCTGACTACCCGGGGCGCGATTGTGGGAGCGCTGGTAGGCCTGGCGTCCTCGGTAATTTTAATCGTGGTTGGGCCCCAGGTATGGGTCTCGGTATTGGGCTTCGAGAAAGCGCTGTTTCCCTATAACTACCCGGCGCTGTTTACTTTGCCTTTGGCCCTGCTGGTGTGCTGGGTAATGTCTGTCACGGATAAGTCAGACCGGGCGCAAGTGGACAAGGACAACTACCAAAAACTGTTAATACGCTCCGAATATGGCCCCGACAGCGGGGAGTTGGAGGTAGCAAGGCACTAGTCGTTAATCGCTGTGGCTTTTGGTCAATACATTGTCCTTTTATGTCAATCAGGGCTTGCCGGATTGATTTAGTATCAAGTTTTATGGAGAAACAACAGGGGCCAGTCAATGCAGAGCAGTCGACGTCAGTTTCTTAGGAAATCCGGGGGCTTGGGTGTCGCCCTGGCTGTATCCCCTCTTGTGGGTTACTCATCCCCGGCGCAGGTCTCCTCCGATACGTTGCCGGCGGATATAACTGAGCTGGGCAGTTCGCAGTTATCCGTGGCGATCAGACGTCGACAGCTAAGTTGCCGTGAGGTGATGCAGGCCTATCTGGATAGAATCAAACGTTACAACCCTGTATACAATGCCATTGTCGCCATGCCCGAGCAGGATTCTTTGATCAGGCAGGCAGAGGCCGCCGATAAAGCGCTGGATCATGGTGATTATTGGGGATGGATGCATGGCATGCCCCATGCGGTGAAAGATCTCTCTAATGTGAAGGGCCTGTTAACCAGCCGAGGCTCACCGCTATTTGCCAATAATGTGGCGCCGCTAGACGATATTTTTGTCGAGCGAATTAGGGGGCAGGGTGCCATTTTTATCGGAAAAACCAACGTGCCGGAGTTTGGCCTGGGGTCCCAGACCA
>JADFVW010000025.1 GCA_015222725.1 Pseudomonadota bacterium
CTGCGCGCGCCGAAGCACCTGGCCAACCTCGGTGTCAGCTACAGACCACTGGGAGACGCGCTGGCCATCAACCTGAATATCCGTAGTTCATACGATACCGTGGACAGCTTCGATGCGGAGATCGATGACTACGAAGTCGTGGATTTGAGCGCCCGTTATCGAATTTTTGATTCGCTGGAAATCTTTGCCCGCATTGAAAACCTGCTGGATGAAGATTATGAGGAAATTGTCACCTACAATACTTCGGGAACTGCAGGCTACGCTGGTGTACGCTACTCTTTCTAGAGGAACGGCCCCCGAGGGAGTATGAAAGTGAGTGATTCGAAACACACTGCCGCCATGAAGAAGCAGAAGGCCAGCGTTGACGCCTCTATCGCATCGGCAGATACAGAGCGAGGTGTCGCCCTGCTGCTCACGGGAAACGGTAAAGGCAAGTCCAGTTCGGCCTTTGGCATGGTAATGCGCGCGCTGGGCTATTGCCACAAAATTGGCGTTATCCAGTTTATCAAAGGGGAGCAGTTATCGGGTGAAGAAATCTATCTGCGGGAGCACTGCCCACAGATAGAATTTTTTCAAATGGGTACTGGTTTCACCTGGGACACCCAGGACCGGGACGGTGATATAAGCGCCGCCAAAAAAACCTGGACCGAGGCCCGGCGCATGTTAGCTGACGACAGTTTTGATCTGGTTGTGCTGGATGAGCTCACGTATATGATCGCCTTCAAGTACCTGGATGAAGCCGAGATAATCGACGCCATCACGAATCGACCCGTCGAACAGAGTGTCGTGGTAACAGGACGTGGCGGCGGCAGTAAACTTGCCGACGCGATGGACACTGTTTCAGAAATCAAAGATGTACGCCATGCCTACACCGCTGGTATAAAAGCACGCAAGGGCGTGGACTATTAGCAATTTTGCGCTCAAGCGAAAACAGCAGGCGAAAGCGCTTGTTATCATCCTGCTCGTTCTTTTGCCCCTGTGTATATTCCTGGGTCTCGCCAGTGGTGCGATACCCTTAAGCTCTACAGATGTCATAGACGGCCTGCTGCATACCCTCTCCGGCGATGCCAGTTCGCAAAGTGCGGTTATCATCGGGCAGTTGCGCCTACCCCGCGTTTTACTCGCGGCGGTAATGGGGGCAACCCTGGGCATGAGTGGGGCCGCTATGCAGGGCCTGTTCAGAAACCCGCTGGCTGACCCCTCCTTAATTGGAGTTACCGCCGGCGCCTCCCTGGGAGCGGCCCTGGTCATCGTCTCGGGTAGCGGGTATCTTCAGGGCTACCTTGGTTTGTCCTTGATTTCCATCGGCGCCTTCACCGGTGGCGTTATCGCGGTGCTCTTTGTCTACCGCCTGGCCAGCTCGGGTAACGGTACCTCTGTGGCAACCATGTTACTTGCCGGTATCGCTATTACAGCCCTGGCGGGCGCACTGGGCAGCTTGCTGGAGTTTTTCGCCGACAACGAAATGCTGCGCCGCATCAGCCTGTGGAAAATGGGGGGGCTGGATGGCGCCAACTATCCGCGGCTTTTTATGGCCTCAGCTGTGAGCGGTATTGTGCTTATTGCCCTGCCCCGCTACGCATCTGCCCTGAATGCTCTGCTACTGGGCGAATCGGAGGCCAGACACCTGGGCATTGATGTCAACCGGGTAAAAATGGCCCTGATTATCTGGGTCGCCATCGGCGTGGGAACATCGGTAGCCATGGTGGGCACCATCGCCTTTGTCGGCCTGGTTGTACCCCATATGGTTCGAATGCTAATCGGCCCCAATCATAACTTTCTACTGCCCGCGTCGGGCCTGGCGGGCGCTATACTGTTGATTATTGCAGATACATTATCCCGTATTCTCATTGCACCCACAGAACTACCTGTAGGGATTATCACAGCGATCATAGGCGTTCCATTTTTCATTTCCCTACTGCGTAACAGACACCACTACGGCATGCAGGGATGAGTGTACTGAGCCTGAAAAATGCCTGTACGGCGCCCTGGGGAGCAGAATTATTGCACGGCATTAGCCTCGATCTGGCAGCTGGAAATATCCTGGGATTAGTGGGCCCTAATGGAGCAGGCAAGACCAGCCTTCTCAATACCATCGTAGGGGATATTCCCCTGCGCCGCGGAGAACTACTGCTGACAAACAGGCCACCGGAAAACTGGCCTCGACGCGAACTGGCTCGAAGCCTGGCGTATTTGCCCCAATTGTCATTGCTAAACTTCCCCTATACGGTGGAAGAAGTGATTCTGCTGGGTCGCAGCCCCCACGATACGGGAAGCACCGTGGACCGGGAAGTACTGCAAGAAGTATTGCAGCTCACCGATACGCTTGCGCTGCGGGGACGACTCTATACACAGCTATCGGGCGGTGAAAAACAACGGGTGCAACTGGCCCGGGTTTTTGCCCAAATCTGGCAAGCTGACTCCCTGGAGGGCAAACTACTGTTACTGGATGAACCCACCGCGGCGCTGGATATTCAGCACCAACAAAGCACTGCCAGCGCAATTAGAAATCTCGCCGGCCGGGGCTGCGCTGTGGTTGTGGTTATCCACGACTTTAATTCGATCTCTGCCCTGGCTGACCAGGTCGTCGTGCTGGACAATGGCAAACAGGTCGCCCACGGTAATCCTCGCGAGGTATTTACAGAGAGTTTGTTTGCAAATGTTTTTAGCGCTGATGTTGTTATCATCGAACACCCCTGCCACAAACAGGCAATGATAATTCCACGCTAGTGAATGCAATTATGAAATACCTGATACTCCTCATACTTTCCACCACCGCCCAGGCATCCGGCGTCACAGTGGAAGATTTTATCGGAAGGTCAGTCACCCTGGAAAAGCCCGCCAATCGCATTGTTGCACTGGCACCTCACATTGTGGAAAACCTGTACAGTGCCGGTGCCGGCGACAAACTGGTAGGCGTGGTGAGCTACAGCAACTACCCTCCCGAAGCGCAAGGCATTCAACAAGTGGGTTCCTATGCCGCCTTCAGCCTGGAAACCATTGTTGCCCTGCAGCCCGACCTGATATTAATGTGGGGGTCGGGCAACGGCATGCAGGCACTGGAGAAACTCGAGGCCCTGGGCCTGCCCGTGTTCGTCAGCGAACCACGCCAGCTCTCAGATATCTCGCGAAGCATTCGCCTGCTCGGGAAAATGGCCGGTACCGATGCCGCAAGCGAGCGCGAAGCCCTGCGTATAGAGCGCGAAACCACCTTACTCAAAGCGGTCTATGGCAATAACAAAAAGCTCAGCGTACTTTACCAAATATGGAACGACCCGCTACAAACCTTAAACGGAGAACATTTGATCAGCCAGGTAATCGAGCTGTGTGGTGGTGAAAACATTTTTCGGGATACCAGGAGCCTCGCCCCGAAAATCAGTATTGAATCTGTTCTGCTGCGAAACCCACAAGTCATTATCGCCAGTGGTATGAGCGCGGCAAGACCGGAGTGGCTGGACGACTGGTTGAAATACCCATCACTGGATGCGGTAAAAAACAAGGCCCTGATTTCTGTCAACCCCGACCATATCCAACGCCCAACGGCCCGGGTGCTACTGGGCGCCAGGGAGCTGTGCGAAAAGCTGAATACCGTGCGTTACGAGTCCCCGGCCATCTGATCCACCGCATAGGTATAAACAACATCTGTACTGGAATTCAGGGCAGTTTCCGCCGAATCCTGGATCACACTGATAATAAATCCAATGGCAACAACCTGCATGGATACTTCATAGGAGATGCCAAACAGGGAGCAGGCCAGGGGCACCAGTAACAGGCTGCCGGAAGGCACGCCGCTGGCACCACAGGCCGCCAGGGCCGAAATTACGCATAGCACCAGGGCGCTGCCCAGTGAAACTTCCACGCCCAGGGTATTTGCTGCGGCAAGGGTTAGCACGGTAATGGTAATCGCCGCCCCCGCCATATTCACCGTCGCCCCAACAGGGATGGTAACCGTGTAGAGCTCCTCGCTGATGCCCAGCTTTTTTGCCAGTGCGAGGTTAACCGGAATATTCGCCGCAGAACTGCGGGTGAAGAATGCAGTTACGCCCGACTCCCTCAAACATTGAAAAACAACCGGGTAGGGGTTTCTGCGGATAACCAGATACACAATGGCGGGGTTTACAAGGAGGGCGACAATCAACATGCAAGCGACTAACAGCAGGGCCAGGTTGGCGTAGCCGGCCAGGGCCTCAATTCCGATGGTGGCAACGGTAAAGCACACCAGGCCGAATATACCCACCGGTGCCAGACGAATCACAAGCTGTACGATATCGGTCACACCGTTGGCAAAAGTCTGTAAATGCAGCTTAAAGCTGTCCGGCGCCTTGCGGAAACTAATACCCAGCAAAATGGCCCAGGTGAGACAGCCCAGGAAGTTACCGGTTATCAGTGCATTGATTGGGTTGTCGATAAGTTTAAACAGTACATCGATTAAAACCGAGGTCACTTCAGCCGGCGGATTCCCCTCGGCAATGGTACTGAGAGCGATAGTTTGCGGGAAAAATTGGCTCATAAGCAGCGCCACCATGGCAGCTAATATAGTGCCCGCCAGATACAGCGCTATGGTGGCAAATGTCTTGCGACCATCGCTGCCCGACTCGTGTTTGTTGGCAATGGCAGACATCACCAATATCATTACCAACAGCGGTGCAACGGCCTTGAGCATGCCGACAAACAACTGCCCCAGCAGCCCCAATTGTTGTGCCAGGCCCGGGGCCATAACACCCAACAGGGCACCGAGTGCAACTCCAATCAAAATTTGTGGAACAAGACCGATCTTATTAGCCATAAAACATTCTACCTGTTAAACCGTAAGCAGCTTGTCGCGGGCAACTCTCCGGGGCGCCAACCGCCGGCTGAGTTGCGCCCGCTAGCTTAGCTTACTTCAGGGTCGAATGTTATATGCATTTCCTTGATGAGCACGAACAACCACGGTTAAACTCGCGCCGCGAACATGAAGCGTGGCCGCAGCTCACCTTCGTGTTCCACCGTTTCCAAGAACATATCCAGCGGGCGCACCCACAGCCCTCCCTCTCCGTACAATGGCCTGTAAACAACCAATTGACCACCACTTTCCGAGTGCGTGGCAACACCTATTACTTCGTACTCACCGCCCTTGAAATGGCGATATTTTCCTATTTTGAGATCCATAAAAAATTCCTGTAGCTGACATTGTTTACCAACCGACATTTAGCGGCTATGGTTAGACTTCCAACGACGACATTATAAGGAAGAATTGCCATGGCTGAATATATACCCCCCGCACTGGATTGGGTGCGCAAGCAGGTCGAA
>JADFVW010000192.1 GCA_015222725.1 Pseudomonadota bacterium
ATTAGAGGCTTTCTGGGTGCCTTCTCGGTCAAGCCGGCGAAACCTCGCCCTTCAATATGTGGTGTTTCACCGGTAACAAATGCCTTGAGATCCATGCCGGAACAAAAAGTGCCCTCAGAGCCTGTCAGGATTGCGACGCGAATATCATCGTTGCTGTCCAGTTCGTCCAGGGCGGCAACCACGGCTTCTGCCAGGGCCCGGTCGACGGCATTTCTGGCCTTGGGCCGGTTCAGGGTGATGGTCATGACGCCATCGCTAACATCTACCAATACGACTTCTTCAGACATAAATTTCTCCTAGGGGTTTATTGAGTGAGTTCTATTGCCATGGCGGCAATGGCCCGCACAGCATCATCTCCGGATTCGGCGTTCGCACTGGAGGCGGTGCCAATTTCAGCGCGCTTGCGAATGCCCTGCAAGATTGCCGCTAAACGAAACAGGGAGAAGGCAAGGTAGAACGGCCAGTTCTCGATGCCGTCGCGGCCTGTTCTTTCGCAGTAGCGCGCAATGTATTGTTCATCGGTGGGAATGCCCAGAGCGGCACGGTCTACGCCCGCCAGACCTTTTACGCGCCCCTCCCGGGGCAGCATCCAGGCCATGCATTGATTGGCCAGGTCTGCCAGGGGGTGCCCAAGCGTTGATAATTCCCAGTCGAGCAGGGCGATAACCCGGGGCTCTGTGGGGTGAAACATCATATTGTCCAGGCGGTAGTCGCCGTGTACCAGGCTGACTGTGCCATCGTCCTGGGGCATATTGGCAGGCAGCCAGGCCATAAGCGTGTTCATGTCGTCTATCACTTCGATTTCGGAGGCAATATATTGCTTGCTCCAACGGCTGAGTTGGCGTTCGAAATAATTGCCGGGTCTGCCGTAATCTGCCAGGCCTACTGCGTTGACGTCTACATTGTGTAGCGCGGCCATGGTCTTGTTCATGGCATCGTATATGGCGTTGCGCTCCGCGTTATCAGCCGCCTCGGGCAGCAGGGGGTCCCACAATATGCGGCCCTCCATATATTCCATGACATAGAACATGGAGCCGATGACATCGTCGTCTTCGCACAATACATAGGTTTTGGGTACGGGCACGTCGGTGTCTGCCAGGGCGCTTATCACCCTGAATTCCCGGTCTACAGCATGGGCGCTCTTCAGCAGCTCCCCCGGCGGCTTGCGGCGCAGCACATAGGCATTGTCGGCGGTGGATAACTTGAAAGTCGGATTCGATTGTCCGCCCTCAAACTTGTCCACAGTCAGTGGCAGCGTGAACCCCGGGATGTGGTCGGCAAGGTATTCGCTGAGTCTGGATGTATCAAGTTGCTGTGTCTGCTTGCTCATGTTTGCTCTGGTGGCTCATTGTTGTGGGTGGCTGTCAATTCGCCGAGGCTCAGTCTGTAGTTTGAGCGGGTCGGGGACAATGACGGGGCACAACAAAAAAATATACCAAAACTTACATTTTAGCCAGCACCGAATGAATTCAACTCTCCACGAAAGCGCGCTCAATAACGTAGTGAGCGGCTTTTCCGTGCCGGGATTCGCTGAAGCCTAGTCCGTCCAGCAGGGCACAGACATCCTTTAGCATGCTGGGGCTGCCGCAGATCATAAAGCGGTCTGATGCCGGGTCGAGAGGCGGCATACCGACATCACGGGGCAGCTTGCCTATACGCAGGAGGTCGGTCAGCCTACCATTGTTGCGAAATTTCTCCCGCGTGACAGTGGGGTAGTAAATTAATTTCTCACGCACCGCCTCGCCCAGGTACTCGTGATCGGGCAGAATCTCGGTGATTTCCTTCTGGTAGGCCAGTTCCTCGATAGTACGACAGCCATGGGCCAGGATTACCTTGTCGTAGTGCTGGTATATCTCGGGATCCTTGATAATACTCAGGAAAGGGGCCAGGCCCGTGCCTGTGGCGATAAGATAAAGGTTCTTCCCGGGTAGCAGGTGGTCCTGAATAAGCGTGCCGGTAGACTTGGTGTTGACCAACACCTGGTCGCCCACTTTAATGCTCTGTAGTTGCGAAGTTAGCGGGCCATTGGGTACTTTAATACTGTAAAATTCCAGCTCGTCCTCATGGTTTGCGCTGGCCAGGCTGTAGGCGCGCATTAATGGCTTACCCTCCTGCTCCAGGCCTATCATGGTGAAATGACCATTCTTGAATCGAAAGCCCTGGTTGCGCGTGGTCTTGAAGCTGAACAGCCTGTCAGTCCAGTGGTGCACTGCTGTAACTTCTTCCTGTAATAGTGTTGCCATCTTGGCCTTAGCTCCCTTGTGGTGTTGGGCAGTGATCGAAAAAACCAGTTTATGGGCTAAATTGATATTGTTAAAACGGTTTTTATGGATATAATAAATCGGAATAACCGATATAGAGGAAAATGGGACTTATGCGCTACAGCCTGCGCCAACTGGAAGTTTTTCTGGCCACCGCTCAGCATGAAAATGTGACGAAGGCGGCTGACGACCTCGCTATGTCGCAGTCAGCCGCCAGTGGCTCGCTGAGTGACCTGGAGCGCAATTTTGGGGTGCAGTTGTTTGACCGGGTGGGCAAGCGGCTTAAGCTCAACACGCTGGGCGAGCAACTGCGCCCCGGCGCCGAAAACTTGCTGGAGCAGGCGCGGGAGTTTGAGTTGGCGCTGACCGGTGAGCAGGTGGTAGGCAAGCTGAAGCTGGGCGCGACCCTGAGTATTGGCAACTACCTGGCAGTGGGCATGATAGCCAAATTTCGCGGTTTGTTTCCCAGCTCAGATGTTGCTCTCACTGTCGCCAATACTGAAACTATCGCCCAGCAGGTGCGGCAGTTTGAGCTGGATGTCGGCCTGATAGAAGGCGAACTGCACGACCCGGACCTGGAGGCCATCCCCTGGCGGGACGACGAACTGCAAGTTTTTGCAGCGCCAGGGCACCCGCTGCTAGGGAGCAAGTCTTTAACCGATACACAACTACTGGAGCAGTCCTGGATCGTCCGGGAACCGGGCTCTGGAACACGGCAGACATTCGACCGTGCCATGCACGGTATCCTCGCCGATCTCAATATCACGATGGAACTGCAACATACAGAGGCGATCAAGCGGGCGGTAGAGGCGGGGCTGGGCGTGGGCTGCCTGTCTGTTATCTGCTTGCAGGAAGCCTTTGCCAGAGGTTCGCTGGTGCCCTTGCAGGTGCCAGCCCGTAACTTTAAGCGCCAGTTCCACATTATTTTGCACCGCAAACGGTTTCGCAGCGAAGGCTTGTCCCAGTGGTTAAAACTGTGCATGGATTATTAAGGCAGTGACTGATTCTCCTGCTATTTCCAAGGCAACAATAGAGCCCATTGGGTCTGTTCAGCGCGCGCAGGTACTTGAGCAGACCGAGCTTTATATCGATAAAGCAGAGCACATATACAAGAAAAAATTTCTCCGCGTAGCTGTCGAATTTGATCTTGGCGGGCGCACAGCCGGTATGTATAAGGTGGTGGGCAGGCACCGCTCCATCCGTTATAACCCCTGGATTTTTGCCAAATATTTTGACGAAAATCTGAGCGGAACCGTACCCCACGAGGTTGCGCATTTTGCCATAGACCAGGTATACGGATTGCGCAGGGTAAAGCCCCACGGTTTAGAGTGGCAGGCACTGATGGCTGATTTTGGCGCAGATGCCGGCGTCACTTTCGATCTGGACTTAAGCGGCATTCCCCAGCGGCGGCAACTCAGGCATCGCTATCATTGTCCCTGTCGGTTACACGAGGTTTCCGCTACCCGGCACAATAGAATTATTCGCGGCAAGGCCGTTTACCACTGCCTGAAGTGTAGGGGTAAGTTGGTCTCCGCGCTCTGAACGCTCTCGCTTAGAGCCCCTTGCGATAGGTGTAGGGCGTAACCCCCGTCCAGCCTTTGAATGCCCGAATAAACGCACTGGACTCCGAAAAACCCGCTCTGTAGGCGATCTCTTCGATGCTCAAGCCCTGTTTGCCCAGGAAGTGCAGGGCGGTGTCCTGGCGCAGCTGGTTTTTTATCTCCTTGAAGTTAGTGCCCTCGCTGGAAAGTCGCCGCCTCAAGGTTTGTGGGTGTATGTCGAGTTGTGTGGCAACTTCATTTAACTCGGGCATTACCTCCAGGTTGTGCCGAATCAAATTTTTAACCTGGGCCGTCCAGCTACTCTGGGTGTAACTTTGGGTCAGCATAATTAACACCGGGTGGCGCAAAAAGTGACGCATTGATTGCTCGTTTTGCGTAATGCGCTTATCCAGCAGTGCCCGGGAGAATGTCAGCCGGGTATCTTGCTGGCTAAAATGAACCGGGTAGCCCAGAAACATACGGCGGTATTCCGAGAGAGCCGCCTGGGGTGTGCCGCGCAGGTGAGCTGCTTGAATCGGCAGCGATTCCTGCACCAGCCAACTGGCGAACCGGTGGCTGTTAAACAGTATTATTTCGCCTGAATAGCCTGTAAGAATTGCGCTCTCGTCAAAGGGTTTTACCACGATATGTGCACTGTCATCGGTGATCTCCAGATAGGGTCGTGCACCGAATTCAAACAGCTGAAAAAAGCGACAGTAGCGATGCAGTGCCTGGCCCAGGGTATCGCTGCCCATAACCGCGTGGCACATCATGTTCCAGCTCCCGATTGGCATGCGCTGGGAGGTGTACCCCAGTGACTCGTCCGCCATAGCGATCATTGTACTGACCTGCAGGTCAGCGAAGCGTTCTATGGAAATTCTTGCATTGTCCTCCTGAAGAAGTCGGGGGGAGATACGGTTTTTTCTTAAAAGGCCAACGACATCCAGGTCCTTTTTAACAGCGTGCTTCAGCACGGCCCTGGCAAAATAAACTGAAATTGATAAATCGCGCACAGCCCAGCCTAGGTATTTACTGTTTCAGTGGTTATTTGCACAGGCTTATGCTCCAGGGAGGCCACCCGGTTGCGCCCGCCGCGTTTGGCGAGGTACATGGCTCTGTCAGCCGACTCACTCAGCTCAGAGAGGTTCACCGCGCCCTCCACGCAGGCCACACCTATGCTCACCGTAATGTGAATTGTCTGCCGGTTTACCAGCAGTGGGTTTTCATCGATTGTACTGCGAATCCGCTCTGCCAGTACCCGGGCAGCATTGAGCTGCGTGTCGGGCAGCACCAGCAAATACTCCTCTCCGCCAACCCGGGCAATTGTGTCGCTGCCCCTGGCCATAGTGCTGAGCTGCTCGGCGATCTGTCGAATAACCAGGTCGCCGGTGTCGTGGCCAAAATTATCGTTTATCTTCTTGAAGTGATCGATGTCTATCATGATGGCCGAAGTGGACAAGCTGTGGCGGGCGGCGGTGGCCAGACTGACGTTGAGCGCCTCGCTAAGCCCCCTGCGATTCAACAACCTTGTCAGGGGGTCTTCTGTCGCGAGCGCAATGAGGTGGCGCTGGTACTCCACGACAACACTGCCCAGGAATCCGATAGTGACCAGGGCGTAGGCAGAGCTGTAGACCGCGTAAATGATAGTTTCGGCGTGAAAAAGGGTAAGCCCGGCCCAACCCAGGAAGGAAGCCACCAACACAACCGTGTACAGCGTCAGCCCAGCGGGCGGGTGAGTGGATTTTCGCAGTAGATAGACAACGACTACCTGGGCGGTGGTAATGGAAAGTATGAGCCCATAGTGTATGTATACCCAATTCTCCGGGGATATTTCATCCATGCTGTTTGTTTTTCTCCGCTGGCCCCAGGCCACTGTCATTTTTGGTCAATTAATTTGTCGGGGCAGGTCATTGATGGTGTGGCAGTGCCTTACCATACTGTTTGTCCTTCGATACCTACCCAATATGCCCAGAGACATACGCCCATGTTGCAGCGAGAATTTACCGACGAACAAAATATGTTCCGCGATGCCTATCGAAAATTTCTCTCAGCAGAGATTGTGCCACATATGGAGAGCTGGCGTGAGGCGGGAATTGTCGATAGGTCGGCTTTTCGCAAAGCCGGCGAACAGGGTTTTTTGATGGTATGGCCCGATGAAGAGTACGGTGGCATGGGTGACCCTGATTTCCGCTTTGAACAGGTCATTATTGAAGAGACCTGCTACGCACGGGCAGGGGATTGGTATAATTCCCTGCATAGCCGTTTGGTGGGCCCCTACCTGACACGATTTGGCAGCGCAGAGCAATGCCAGCGTTTTTTGCCTAAATGTGTGAGCGGCGAGCATATCCTCGCCATCGCAATGACCGAGCCCGATGCCGGAAGCGATCTGGCCGGCATGCGCGCAAACGCCGTCGAGCATGACGATCACTGGGTTCTGAACGGTTCTAAAGTGTTTATTTCAAACGGAATCAATGCCGATTTGGTCATTGTGGCGGCCAAGACAGACCCGGAAAACAACCCACATCACATGACCTTATTCGTTGTCGAGCGCGGCATGGAGGGTTTCGAACGGGGCCGCAACCTGAAGAAAATGGGGCTCAAGGCACAGGACACGGCTGAGCTGTTCTTTCATGACGTAAAAGTCCCCAAGGCCAACGTATTGGGCGAACCGGGCCAGGGATTCATCTACCTGATGAAGGGGCTGGCCGAGGAGCGCCTGATGGGTGCCACGGGCTATCTCGCCTCGGCCCAGCTGTCCTGGGACCTGACCGCCAGCTACGTTAATGAACGCAAGGCCTTCGGCAAGCCCCTCGCGGCCTTTCAGAATACTCAATTCAAAATGGCTGAGAAGCGCACGGAGCTGGATATTGCCCAGGTCTACCTGGACCACTGCGTTAAGTCGTTCAATGCGGGTGCGCTGAGCGCCGTAGATGCGGCCAAGGCAAAACTCGTGACCAGTGAATTGCAGGTCACCATGGCCGATCTTGGCGTGCAGCTACACGGTGGTTCCGGTTATATGGATGAATATCCGATTAGTCGGCAGTATACAGACGCCAAGGTGTCGACAATTTATGCGGGCAGCTCCGAAGTGATGAAAATTATTATCAGTCGCGATTGCCTGTCGCAGGACTATACTCCCTTTAACACACGCAATTTTTAACTCAAAAAAACTCAACCGAGGAGATCTCTCATGGAATTAAAAGATAAAGTAGCAGTTATAACCGGTGGTGCATCCGGCCTGGGCCGCGCAGCCGTAAGGCGTTTTGTCGACAATGGCGCCAAGGTTGCCATTTTTGATATGAACAAAGACAAGGGCAAGGCTCTGGCGGAAGAGTTGGGCGCTGACGTTATTTTTTGCCAGGTGAATGTTACCGACGAAGACTCTGTGGCAGCGGGCATTACCGCTACCATGGAGGCCTTTGGCGCGATCCATATCAACTGTAATTTCGCCGGTATTGGTAATGCCAAACGTACCATGGGCAAGAAAGGCCCATTTCCCCTGGCTGATTTTAATCTGGTCTTGCAGGTGAACCTGGTGGGAACCTTCAATGTGCTGCGTTTATGTGCCGAGCAGATGGCTACCAACGAAGTACTTAATGCCGACGGTGGTCGAGGTGTCATTATTAACACCGCATCCGTTGCCGCCTATGAAGGGCAGATTGGCCAGGCCGCATATTCTGCCTCCAAAGGCGGTATCGTGGGCATGACTCTGCCTGTCGCCAGAGATCTGGCCGTGCTGGGTATTCGCGTTAATACTATTGTTCCAGGCTTGATAGCGACACCGCTGATGATGGGCGGAGCGGAGGAGATGACTCCGGAGATTGCAGAATTCTTGCAGCCATTAGCCAGCCAGGTACTGTTTCCCAAGCGCCTGGGAAGTGCCGACGAAATTGCCCATCTCGCCCAGAGTATTGTGGAAAACGACTACATCAATGGCGAATGTATTCGCATGGACGGCGGTATCCGCATGCAGCCTAAATAGGTGGCCGGCCTGATTATCCACACTGTAATGTCCAATAAACAGGAGGACTTTTATGGGTCCGCTTAATGGTTATACGATCCTGGAGCTGGCCGGTATAGGGCCCGCTCCAATGGGAGGAATGGTACTGGCTGACATGGGGGCCGAGGTCATCCGCATAGAGCGCGCCAGTGGGGCCGGTGGACAACCAATGATCGATGTCAGTGCCCGCGGGAAAAAATCGGTGGCATTAAACCTGAAAGACCCGCAGGGGGTTGAAACCTTCCTGCGTATGGTCGAGAACGCGGATGTGGTTATAGACCCCTACCGCCCCGGTGTTTGCGAAAAGCTGGGTATAGGCCCGGATGTATGCATGGAGCGCAATTCCCGCCTTATTTTCAGCCGCATGACTGGCTGGGGGCAGGAGGGTCCGCTGGCCAAGGCTGCGGGCCACGATATTAACTATATCTCCATAACCGGTGCGCTGTATGCAACTGGCCCGAAGGATGACAAGCCAGTTCTGCCGCTAAATCTCGTGGGGGATATGGGTGGCGGGGGGATGTTACTGGTGACAGGTGTTCTGGCCGCCTTGCTGGAGACGGCTAATTCTGGCAAGGGGCAAGTGATCGATGTGGCCATGGTAGACGGTGCCGCCCAGCTGATGTGGATGTTTCACGGTTTCCAGGCTATGGGATTCTGGGATGCGGAGAAACGCAGGTCCAATATGCTCGATGGCGGTGCGCACTATTACAACACCTATGAGTGCTCCGATGGTGAGTATGTATCTATTGGTTCTATAGAGCCGCAGTTTTATGCCTTGTTGCTGGAACTGGCAGAGTTGCCCCACGAAGACTTCGGTAATCAGAATGATCAGGCCAACTGGCCTGTGATGGAGGAGAAGCTGGCGGCGATTATCCTCCAGAAAACCCAGGCGCAATGGTGTGAGCTGATGGAGGGAACCGATGTTTGCTTTGCCCCGGTACTGACCTTTATGGATGCACCCAATCATCCTGCCAATATCGCCAGGAAAACCTATATTGAAGTAGATGGGCTCACCCAGCCCGCACCGGCCCCCCGCTTTAGCCGCACACCTTCAGAAGTTGTGCATGGTTCACACGCGGTGGGGCAGGATACAGATGAAATATTACAGGCCATGGGTTTTGCCCAGGCAGACATTGCCAACCTGCGTGACGGCGGGGCGATTGGCTAAAGAGAGGTTTGCGATGAGTCAATATAAAACAGTAGCAGTAGAACGGCGCGGGGCAGTAGCTGTTGTGTCCCTGAACAGGCCTGATGTCCTCAATGCCTTCAATTCCGCGCTACGCAGAGAGCTGCTTTCCGCAGTTGAAGAAATCAACAATGATGCGGGGATTCGCGTCGCTGTTCTCACTGGTGCGGGGAGGTCCTTCAGCGCCGGTGCAGACCTGGGCGAGACCCTGGGTCCCGATGCCAATGTTGTCGATCAACTTAACAATGAATACAAGCCCATTCTTATGGCGATTACCGACGCGCCGCAGCCCTGGGTTTCTGCAGTTAATGGTGCAGCGGCGGGTGTTGGTAGTGCTTTTGCCATGTGCTGTGATTTGTCCGTCATGGCAGAGGACGCCTATATCTACCAGGCCTTTACTGCCATTAGCCTGATTCCGGACGGCGGAGCGACATGGCATCTGGTGCATACCCTGGGCCACAAGCGCGCCTATGAAATGATTGTATCGGGAGAGAAAGTGCGGGCACAAAAATGCCTGGACCTGGGCTTGTGTAACCGTGTTGTTGCAGCGGATGCTCTGCTAAGCGAGGCTTTGTCCTGGGCCGAGGAGCTTGCAGCCAAAGCTCCCCTGTCGCTGCGTTATGCCAAGCAAGCCTTGAACGAGGCCATGGTCAACTCGGTTGCGGACACCATTTCAAATGAGGCCAAGTTGCAACATATCTGTATTAACAGTGAAGACGCTCGCGAAGGGGTTACTGCGTTTATGCAAAAACGCGCGCCCCAGTGGAAGGGCTGTTAGCCTGACAGCTGATAGGGTGTATCCTCAGTTTCCAGGAGATCGAAATGAATGATGAACTGAGAGCTGAGCTGGCGCTGCTGAATGAGCGCCTGGCAAAAACCGGCGACGAGCACCGCGCCGATGCTGCGGCCAAGCGCCATAACAAGGGGTATCGCACCGCCCGTGAAAACCTTGATGCCCTGGCCGACTCCAATTCTTTTTTAGAGTATGGCCAACTGGCTGTGGCGGCCCAGCGCAATCGCCGGGATTATGAAGACCTGCAGTCCAATACCGCCGCCGATGGCATCATCGTAGGCACCTGTACTATAAACGCGGAGTTAGTCAACGCTGACAGGGCAGGGGCAGCGGTGGTCGTTAATGACTACTCAGTTCTGGCGGGTACCCAGGGCTTTTTCCACCACAAAAAACTGGACCGCATCTGTGAGCTGGCTGAGGAATTGCAGCTTCCCGTGGTGATGTACACCGAGGGCGGTGGTGGTCGGCCCGGTGACACCGATGTGACTACCCAGATAGCCGGGCTCAATATCGAATCTTTCGGTACCTGGGCGAAACTCAGTGTGCCGCGTATCGCGGTCAACAATGGTTATTGCTTTGCCGGCAATGCGGCCCTGTTTGGCTGCGCCGATTTTACCATTGCAACACGCAATTCCTGGATTGGTATGGCGGGGCCGGCCATGATTGAGGGGGGTGGCCTGGGTTCTTTTG
>JADFVW010000193.1 GCA_015222725.1 Pseudomonadota bacterium
AAATATACAGTGATCTTTGAGGCCAACAAGCCTATGTTGTCCGATCCTGACAAAATCTACCCTGGCCAGCAGTTGCGCATTCCAAAAGTGTGACGAAAGGCGATGGCCACCATAAGCTGTCCGGCGTGTAATTTCACGCCAGGGGGCTTTACTCATGGAAATTGACTCGGTAGGATGCATACGCACGTTCCATGCTGGATCTATGTGGCATGGCAAAAAAATGGATGAAAATTATTGTATATTTAATCTGACTTACAGATGTAGGGGATCTCTATGAAAGTTCAAAAAATATTCGGATTTATTATTGCTGCTGTGCTGTTTACGACTTTATCTGCCTGTAGCAAAGACGATATGAAGAGCGCCAAAAGCTCAGCTGAAGACGCGGCCGAGAGTGTCAGTGATGCAACCTCGGACGCGATGGATGCTGCCGGCGATATGGCCAGTGATGCAGCCGAGAGTGTAGGTGATGCAACCTCAGACGCAGTGGATGCCGCCGGTGATATGGCCAGTGACGCCGCAGAAGGTGCAGAGAAAATGGCTGCAAATGCCGCCGATGCTGTTGAGGGTGCTGGCAATGATGCCGCCGACGCAGCCAGTGATGCTATGGATGAGGCCAGTTCAGAAGTCGATAAGGCTCTTCACGAATAATGTGCCGCTGCCGGCTCCCGTCACTCGGGAGTCGGTCATATCTTTTCTGTGTCCTTACGCCATTGCTAGCTTAGAAATGACTTAGCAGCACTTAGTAGTCCATCTGCACCGCCCAATGATTCCAGCAGGCTACCGCCTGAGCTGGATTTATCCATTAATTGCGGTAGCATTTCAGCCAGGCTGGAAGCTGCAACTGATGGGTCAATTCCCAGTTTGTTTGCGAAAGAAGCGATATCGGCATCGCCGAGTAAGCTATTTATAGAGTCCGCCGAGATCCCGGTATTAGCACCATCTCCCAACCAGGAGCTAAGTGCCGAGGATAGCTCCCCGCTGCTGGCCATCTTCGTGGCGATGGCGCCGAGATCAATGCCCCCGTCGCCGCCTCCCAACAGGCCGGAAAGCGCATCGCTTAGTTGGGCTGACTCGGCAGAGCCACCCAGTGAACTTGATAATAACTCCGTTCCCATTTGCATAATATCCATAGAATATCCCTATATCGTAAGTAAATTTCGATGCCCAAAAAATGGTTTCGGCCATGAGTTGTATTAAATCATCAAAATGTAAATCCAGGCAATGCTTTGAGTTTCATCTGATCTTTGCCTGTGCATTTATCGCGGTATTGAACGAGCGACTATACAGGTTCGGCAGGAGATTGACAGTGCCTTGAGTCACCGGTAAACCAGGCGGCAGCCACCATAAACTTGGGCATACCTATGTATAATTTCAGGGACCTCACTAGCGCGTGCAATCTAAGTTGGTTTCTGTCAGTCTTGTGTGCTGGATTGATATAGGGGGCGTACACCATGAATCAGGTCGATGATCAAGGGCAGCAGCGGATACGAGCGGCTGCAATCAATGCACAGGCACGGGTAGAGGAAGGCCTGGGAAATTTTCGCCGTTCGCTGCTGGTCAAGGCTTTGCTTTTGGCAGTGCTCGGCGTGTGCGCGCTATTCTGGCCGGGGGCCAGCATGAAAACCCTGGTGCAACTGGTCGGGCTATTTTGCATAGTCGATGGCCTGGCCGGTCTATTCACGTCAATTCGCGCCAGTGATGGCCGGGCCTATATGGGCGCAGCACTTGTCAGCTTGCTGATCGGCGCCGTACTGTTGTTCTGGCCCGGCGCCGCAAAGATCCTGTTGCTGTTATTTGGCGCCTGGATGCTCTATACGGGAATCCGCAACATACTATACAGTCGCCAGTTGAGTGAGGCCGACCCGGAGCGTGGAGCACTGCGCACGATAGGCATTGCTGCCTGTGTGGTCGGCCTGGTCCTGCTACTCTGGCCGGGGGCAGGCGTTGCCACCATCTCATGGGTTATCGGGATTGCAGCGCTGCTCATCGCTGCGCTCCTGGCTTTCGTGGCAAGTCGACTAAAGGGAGTTGTGGTTCGCGTCGAAAGTATCGGGCAGTAGCCCGATCGCCGATCGGGTATACGCCACCAGATTGACACGCTGAAAATGGATGACTTTCCCCTACTTGGATTTATTCCTTTTCGAAGGGCGGATATCCTCCATATGTGCATTGAGGAAGGGCGCTTGGAAGCGGGACGCCAGGAACAATTTCGCCGGGCCAGCGCATCTATCGAAAACCACTTTCAGCACGAATTTCATGTCTTGAAGCAACAGCTAAAGGATGCCTATGCACCACTGGATCCTGATGCGGATACCAGGGTGGTGGCAGGTCTGGAGGATGGACAGGCTAAAGGTGTCGGGCTTGTATCCACTATAGAGCAAATCTTCAGGCGGGCCAATTATGTAAAAATCACCGAGCAAGACCTGCAAAGGGCTTTTCATTCAGCCTCGCTCTTTCATGTCCGTCTCTATGTCGATATGAATGACTTCGAGGAAGTACTGTTGTACTACCGGGGGGCGGAGCAGCGGGAGGAAGAAATACGTTCCTGGTTCGGCCTGCGGCGCGAGACAGTGCGTTTTACCAACTATGAGCGGGTCGTACTCTATATGTGCTTTAAAGAAGATATCGATCCGGATAGCACACTGGGCGGCTGCCGCCCCGGCAGCACGATGCTCAAGTTATTCCAGAATGTTCCCGATGCGGACCTGGAAATGCTGTTTCCCAACACGCGGATAGGGATGCGGGTGCTGGACAAGCTGATGATTGGTATTCCGGCTGTTGTCAGTGGCGCTGTTGTGCTGTCCACCAAGTTGGGCGCGACTCTGGTGTTACTGGCTTCCCTGGTGGGTTTCTGGTTGGGTGTGCAAAGCGAACAGGTGGAAATAGATCGCGGAGCCCTACTGGCTCTGTTGGCGGGAGTTGGCGCACTGGTAGCTTACCTGTGGAAACAGTATTCCAAGTTTCGCAATCGCAAACTCAAATACACCCAGGTGCTCACTGAGAATTTGTATTTCAAGCTGCTGGATAACAATGCCGGTGTGCTATACCGAATACTGGATGACGCGGAAGAGTCGGAGTGCAAGGAAAGCCTGTTAGCTTACTATTTCCTGTTGGCCCAGGGCGAACCGATGACCGCAGCCGATCTGGATAGTGCCATTGAGACCTGGTTTGCGCATCGCTGGGAATGCCGGCTGAACTTTGAAATTGATGACGCTCTGGTTAAGCTGCAACAGCTTGGCTTGGCCAGTTGCACAGGCGGGCGCTGGCAGGTTATTTTTTAGGAATCAGGGTATAGAGTCTGTTCAAGTTTTTTGGATGAGACATTGGTGTAAGTGGATAATTTTCATGCACTTTTTCAGTCCGAACTTCCGAACTGGGGCGATCAGCTTTGCAATTGCCCCCGTTTTAATGCCTCACGGACATTGACCAGATGCGTCTTCATCGCCTTGGCCGCGGCTTCACCATCGCGGGCATCAATGGCGGCAACAATGGCTTCGTGGTCCTTCAGACTCTGCTCTATAACGCCTGGGATATGCCCCGTTATCTCGCGGCTGGCTTTACCCAAAATATGGAGACTGGTGGCGAATCTGTTGAGAAAGGCATTGTCCACAGATTGGTTGATGATGTTGTGGAACTCCACATCTGACTGAATGAATTTATCCTGGTCATTCAGTTCGTGGGCTTCAAAATCAACACATTTTTTCAGCCGGGCTATATCTTCGTCAGAAATTTTTTCGGCGGCAATGCGAGCGTTCTCTGCTTCAATCACCAGGCGCGCCTCGAATAAATCATCAAGATTTTTGTCATTCAGGCTGACAAAAAAGTGAAGAGGTGCGAGCAACGATTCGGGGTCCAGTGCGGACACATAGACACCACCACCCTGGCGAATATTGAGCACTCCGAGTAAAGACAAAGCGCGCAATGCCTCGCGCAAGCTGGGTCGGCTCACTTTCAGCATGGTTGAAAGTTCCCGTTCTGGAGGAAGTTTTTGTCCGGGCTCCAGGCTACCATTCTGCACCAGCGCTAAAAGCTGCCGGGCGACTTGCTCACCAACGGGAACTCGCTCAATTTCCGATATAGTTTTATCGAGGGTCATAGCTTTTTTCTCCAGCTGCAGCTCAGGGGCATTGATATTTCTATGCTTAACATTATCGTTCATGGGAGCACTTGAGGTATTGGTGAGGCCGCGGCAATCAAGTTCAGTGATTTTAGTTCGTCCCACAAGGCCGGGGGTATTTTTGTGAACAAGTTTGTAATATTGGCAGATACAAATTTCTTGTGGGTTGCGCCGGGAATGCTCGCTGCAACTATGGGGTGTGCGAGACAAAACTGTAGGGCCACCGCAGCCAGACATGTGCTGTGTTTAACACAGACAGCTTCGATCCTGTGAACTTTGTCCAGTATCGCCCGTGAGGCCGGGGCATAGTTGTACCGCGCACCCTCAATGGGGCCCGTAGCGAGTATTCCTGAGGCGTAGGGGGAGCCTATAACCACACTGACGTTTTTATCCTCACAGGATTGAAATGACCCTTGCAAGGGTGTCTGATCAAGAAGCGTGTAAGGCATTGCAACGAGCAAGAAGTCCAACTCAAAGCTTTCGATAAAGTAGGCCATCATTGATCCGTGGTTCACGCCGGCACCAATTGCCCGAACCTGGCCTCCATTTTTCAGTTCTTCCAGGGCTTTGTAGCCACTGGACTCCAGGGCTTTACGGTGTGTGGAAAGCCCCTCCTGGCCGTGGTAGTCCACGTCCAAATCGTGAATGACCAGCATATCGATGCGATTCAAGCCCAGACGCATCAGACTATCCTGCCATGAGCGCATGATACCGTCATAGCTGTAGTCGAAATGCAGCTCAAACGGCAAGCCGCCTACCCAGGGTTGTGTGCGATGTTCAGGGCTCTTTGCTGCGCGATACAAACGCCCAACCTTGGTAGAAAGAACGAAACTGTCCCGGGATTGTTGCCGCAGATAGTGGCCCATTCTATGTTCACTCATGCCGTGACCGTACCAGGGAGCGGTATCGAAAAAACTCACGCCCTGTTCATAAGCGCTTTGCATGACACCCTGGGCCTGTGTCTCGGGCAAACATTCAAACAACTCACCCAGCGGGGCGCCGCCCAAGCCAAGTTGGGAAACTTCCAGCCCGGTACTGCCCAGCGTTGTCGTGGGTATAGCCATTAATCAGGCCTCGTAAACCCGACCGCCCATGCGGTTTTCCATAATAAAGTCCCAATCGTAGCTCACACCCAGGCCCGGTCCTACTGGAACGGGTACATGGCCCTTATCGTCAATGGCGTGGAGGCCATCCTTATAGCTGCAACTGTAGACCGGTGGCAGGCCGTGTTCATCCGTAAGAGGATGAACCAGGGCCATTTCGTAGTAATTTGTATTGCGAATAGCCGACATCAGGTGTCGATGGGCGGGGCCAGGCGCGTGAATCTCCACGTCCAGGCCAAAGCCCTCTGCAGCGTGCGCTATTTTTATGGCGCCGGTGATACCGCCATCGTAGTTGGCATCAACCCGCACAATGTCGGTGGCCTCGTTGGCGATAAAATCGACGTGCTGTTCAAGCCCCCGAATATGCTCGGTGACCAGTATTGGCGTGGAGATCATCTGACGCAGTTTGCGGTGTGCGTGCTGGGAAATACCTGTATCGGCATAGGGATCTTCAAGCCAGACAAGATTGGCCTCATCGCAGGCACGACCTATTTTTAATGCTTCCATGAAGGTGCGCGGCTCACAGGCGGGATCGTTCATTAAGTCCATATCGTCCCCCACCTTATCGCGGATAGCGTAGATGTTTTCGATCTCCTCCTTGATATCACAGTCCCCCCAGCCATGAATCTTGAATGCGGGATAGCCCATATTCTTGCACTGCAGGGCGAACTCAGCGAAGGCTGCCGGGCTGTCCAGGCCGCCATTGCGGTCACCGTGGTAAGTACTGGCGTAGCAGGGCAGTGACTCTTTCCAGCCGCCCAGCATCTCAGAAATAGATGCGTTGTAATACTTGCCCGCCAGGTCCCACAGGGCAATATCGATGGGCCCCATGCCCATTTTGTCGTACTTGCGCAGGGCGCGCTTCATGTCGTTGTACAGGCGTTCGCGCTGCAGCGGGTCTTTGCCAATAAGGTAGTTGGCAATCATATGAAACTGGGCGAATGTGGGAGAGCAGCCCCCTATATATTCTCCGGTCACGCCCTCATTGGTTTCAACTTTCATGGCATAGCTGACACTGCGCTGTGTGCTACCTCTCTTGTAGCCCAGATTGAAACCGTTGTAGTCCTTGGTCATATCTTTCAGGTCATAGCCAAACTCGTGTACCTCGATTCTGGTGATGCGCAAACTGGACATTTATTGCTCCTTAGTTCAATAAAATGGGGATGATTTACAGTTGGTAATAACGTGCTGCATTGTCGCAAAAAAGCTTGCTCTTCTGGCTGACAGAAAAGCCTGATGTGATTGTGTGGTAAGCGTTGTAGAGACTTTCATAAGTGCCGAACAAGCTGTCCACGGGAAAATTGGAGGCGAACATACAACGTTCCACACCAAACCTGTCTATGGTATCCATGACGAACGGGCGGATACGATCAATGGTCCAATCAGGAATACACATGCCCAGGCCAGATATTTTTACCACCACATTGGGGCACTGGGCCAGTCGCGCCATGCCCTTGCGCCAGCCCTCAATGCCCTGTGAATCATGCTCCACCGGCATGCCTGTGTGATTGAGAATAATTTGGGTTTCGGGGTGCTTGTCTGCCAGTTGAGCGGCCTGCTCCATCTGTTGGTAATAAATTTGCAGGTCGAAAGACAGTCTGTATTTTTTCAGTAGTGAAAAACTCTCTTGCCAGCATGGGTTATCCAGAAAATTTTCTGAGGTATAGCTGAAGCTGTCATCCTCGTGATAGTTGAGAATTTGGCGAATACCGCGAACCCGGTCGAACTGGCAGTGGGAGGCCAGGACAGCGTCGATATCGTCCTGTGTGAAGTCGGCGTAAGCGACAATTGCATTGGGGACAGAAATACCGCCAAGCTCACCTGATCGTTGCGCGACTTCGCTTAACCAGCGGGTTTCAGCCACGGGATCAAGTGGATCGGCATCAGCCTGGATATGCACGCTGGCTATGACATCCTGGCCGGCTGTATCTACCAGATAATTTTGTGTCTGGTAGTTTTTTGCCAGGGCACCATAATCCCCAAAGAAAGCGGTTTTGTCCGCCTCCTCTAGCCAGGGATAATTCATCTGGGACAGGTCCCATAGATGATGGTGTGGATCTATTATGGTCATGGACCTAGCAGACCGAACCTCTTTGTCATTATTGGTCTGACCATTTTACCATTATCTGTTATATTTGAAAGCGAAGAGTAACGATTACTCGCGTAAATCTCGGTTAGCAAATACTAGCGCAAGCTAGACAGGACATAGACAACATTCACTTTTATAGTCACAAGTAGAGGAACTAAAAATGAAGGCATCAATTTTGGCCTGGTTAATCTTGCCGTTGGCCTGCGGCGCGGGGGCGGTAGATATCGACTATATTTCTAGTGAAGCTCTGCCAGCGCTAGGGCCCTATTCGCCCGCCACGGCAATTTCAAACCTGGTCTTCACGTCGGGGCAGATCGCTTTTGACGCCGAGCTTGGAAAAGTGGTTGGCGACGATATCGAATCACAGACACGCAAGGCAATGGATAACTTGAGGGCGGTATTGGAGGCGTCGGGCTCTTCTTTACAGGATACTTTGCGGATCACCGTCTACCTGAAGAATCCGGAAGACTTTCCGGCGATGAATAAAGTATACGCACAGTACTTCCCGGGTAAAAAACCTGCGCGAACCACCGTCCCCGGCGTTGAATGGGGACCCGGTATTTTGATTGAAGTTGATGCGATCGCTGTACGCAGCCCAAAATAGAGGAGAACAAGAATGGTATCAAGACGTAAAGTACTCGCCGGGTTCGCCGTTGGAATAGCTGCGGCTGGAACCGGTGCTTACTTCAAATTCAAACCCGAACCTGTGGAGATCGGGTTTAAGCTGACCGAAGACGAACTAGCCGCAGCCCACCGATTTCTTCAGGCCTATCCCGTTATCGACTGTCATGCCCATCCGGGGCGTTCCTTTGTGCGCGATGCGCAAAACCTGGCTTGGAAGATGAAACTTTATAGTCTGGCGGGTACGTTTGAGGAGACCACAGTCGCTGACATGAGGGTCGGTGGTGTAGCGGCTGCTGTGTTTAACGGCGTCGCTGATTTCCAGTTGCTAGATCTGGCGGGCGGGGCTCCCGGCGCCGTACGCGAATTTGAGGGGGACGAGGGCTGGGACAGCTACCGCAGGCAGATACAAAACCTCAAACAACTGGAAGCCGATGGTTTGATTGTAATAGCCCGCACCGCAGCCGATGTCCATGGCGCGCATGCGGCCGGTACACCGGCCGCTTTCCTGGGAATGGAGGGTGCAGACTTTCTGGGTGATGACATGAGCCGTTTACAGGCAGTATATGACGACGGTTTACGGATGATCACGCTCGTGCATTACCATAACAATACATTGGGTGATATTACCACCGGGAGCCCCGGCAAGCGTGGATTGACAGAGTTTGGCCGTGAAGTTGTTGTAGGCATGAACAAGCTAGGCATCGTAATTGATATTGCGCACGCCTCCGAACAGACAGCATTTGACGCCCTGGCGGTCAGTACCCGGCCAGTGGTTTTGAGCCACACTCATATTAATTCACCAGTCTATAGCCACCCCCGGTTTGTCTCTGTAGAACTGGCCGCTGCAGTTGCTGATAGCGGCGGCTATGTGGGTGCGTGGCCAGCCGGCCTGGGCATTGACACCCTGGCGGGATTTGTCGATCGAATCGAGGAGTTAGTCGAAGTGCTGGGTGAGGACCACGTGGCATTGGGCTCGGATATGGACGCCAATTACAAGCCGGTTCTGGACACCTACCGCAAGATGCCACTGGTAATCGGTGCATTGATGAAGCGCGGCTACTCGGACGAAATTATCGCTAAATTTACCAGCGGCAACTTCCTGAGAGTGATGTCCGAAGTGCAGAATGTGTAATGAGTGGTACCTGAAAAAAAAGCAAAAAAATGGCGCCGCTATGTTAGCGGCGCCTAAGGGGCCTAGAATATTTGTAGTCTAGAAACTGTATTGAATGGTCGCACCGTAAGACAGTGGCTCACCCGCAGTGATCAGGGGGTTGAAGGCGGAAAAGCCCCCTCCCTGGAAAAACACATCGGGCACTATGCTCGGGTCGCGTATGAAGGCGGCAGAAGCGGTATATTTCTCATCTGTCAGATTGTACGACCAGAGCGTCAACATCCAGTGATCGTTGCGCAAACTGGTTCTTAGATTCATTTTGGTCACACTCTCGATGATGGCATTACCTGACTGCACCGCTGTTTGATCATCGATGTAATCTACATCGAAGCGACTGACCCACTCCCAGTCGCCGAACACGGGCAGGGTATAGCCCAGTGACAGATTGCCCGTCCACTCCGGCGTGTATTGCAGCGTTGTACCCTTCAGCTGGGGATCAATTCCAATCTCACCCAGAATGGCAAAGAAGTAGTCGTCGTACTGGGCATCGTTGTAAGCGACGCTCATGCCGAGATCCCAATTCTGGGATAACTGAGCTTGCATCTCGAATTCAATACCCTTGGAAGTAGATTCACCCGCATTGATATTGAGAACCGCGCCCGTTTCGCCGATGGCCCGAACAATCTGGTCTTCCCACTTGATGTAGTAGGCCGCCAGGGTCGTTTGGACACGACCGTCGGCAAAGGTCGATTTGAGGCCGATTTCATAGTTGTCACTGGTTTCTGGGTCGTAGAACCGCTCTTCTGGTAAAATTGCGCCGGTGGTGGTTACCACGTTGAAGCCACCGGACTTCTCTGCAAAGGCGTAGCTGACATAGGTCATATGGTTGTCGCTGAATTGCCAGTCCAGGGAAACTCTGGGTTGGAAGGATGTCCAGTCATCGTCTGCCGAAAAGGTCCCCGTTGCGCCCGTATTGGTGTCTGTGACGAGCACATCGACGTCTTTGCTCTCCTTGCCATAACGGCCAGAGAAGCCGAGAGTCAGTTCCTCGGTAATAAACCAGTCCAGGGAACCAAATACCGCTATGTCATCAGTATTTTGGTTTGTCAGGGTATTGCTGGAAGCCAGCAGGGGATGGACGGCGGGAATGGAGTCATCGTACTTCGAGGTAAGGTCGATATCATCGCTCAGGTCGTAGTAGTACACACCAATCATCCACTGCAGGCTGCTTTGTGTATTACCGGTCAGGCGAAATTCCTGGCTCAGTTCCGTCACATCATTGTCAGTGATTACTGTGTGAATTTCACGGGCTGAATAGTCGTCATCGACTGTGCGCACATGCGAAAAATCGTTGTATCCGGTAATGGAGGTAAGCGTCGCTGCACCGAAATCCCAGTCAAACTTCAAAGAGCTGAAGGTTTGCTCGCGGTCAAGCCCCCCTGGTGTTACGGCGAAGCCATCATCAAAGGACGGCAGATTACCGTTGTACATCTGGTTGGCCGGTGGCAGGCCACGGAAAGAGCCGAATAAATCATTATCCTGCACTTGTCGGTTGGCTTGATCGCCGTTATCTTCCTCGTTGTACATCAGGTTGAAATCAATATTCAGGCTGTCGCCGGACCAGGATAAGGTTCCCAGCACACCTTTGGTGTCCCGGCTGTCCAGGTCGCCGCCAGTGAGTTCATTCTTGAAGTAGCCGTCGAATTCGTCTGACAAAAGGCCGATACGGTATCCCAGGCCACTATCGCCTATGGGCCCCCCGATGCTGGCGCGAAATTCCTGCTTGCCATCGCTACCGAAAGTTGCCTCGACTTCTCCTTCGAATTCCTCGCCCGCTCGCCGGGTGACGTAATTTACAGCTCCGCCGAAGGCGTTACGACCATACAGAGCACTCTGGGGGCCTTTTGCCACTTCGATTCTCTCGACAAAATTCCCCAGTAAACGGTTCATGGTCAGCCGCGACCCGGTGTAAACGCCGTCGATGAAAAATCCAACATTGGGCTCGCCAATGGTGGTTGATAGGCCGCGTATAACCGGTACGGCCGCATCACCGCCAAACAAGGGGGACATATTGAAACCGGCTGTCAGGCTGGCGACGTCCTGAATGTTTCGGATTCCAGCCTCCTGGATATCCGCAGCGGTGAAGGCAGTAATGGCCATGGGAATATCCTGCAGGCTCTCCGCGCGCTTACGGGCAGTTACGATTACTTCCTCCAGAGCCAGTGAATCCGCAGCGAGGGCCGAGTTAGCGACCATGCCACCCGCAAGGCTGCTCAGGAAGGATGATGTGAGTACTAAAGCCAGCTTTTTCTTAGTCATGGATCAATCTCTGTTATAATTGGGAAATTGGTAAGACCAATATTAATCCTAATGCCAAAAACATGTCAATACTCAAATTACTGTTTCTTCAAGCGCCCTGGTTAATCTCTTGCGGGAACTCGTCAAACTTGACTATTGTTACACGATATCTTAATAATTGGGTAATTGGT
>JADFVW010000194.1 GCA_015222725.1 Pseudomonadota bacterium
ACAGTTAGCCCGGTACAATCCGGTGAGAAAATTCTGTATCGGGTCCGTGTGGGCCCGGTTGCCAGCGGCGAAGAGTTGCTGGAGGTTCAGCAAATCCTGCAAGACAACGGCTACCCGGCTGCACAGGCATTACCCTGAGGCATTTGGCCTCAGGCTATTTCCCCTGCTCCTTTCGCTCCCGTGGCGCATGAGTTAATATTTGCCGCGATTCGTCTTTACTCTCTAATGGTTTCCACTCTATGACACGTTTTACCCTGGCCTTACTGATTTCACTGTTCTCCTTTGCTGCCCAAGGCGCCACAATTGTGCCCTCACCGCCCCAGGTGGCTGCAAAGGCTTACTTTCTCATTGACGCCACCAGCGGAACGGTATTGGTGGAACACAATGCCGATATTGCCTTGCCCCCGGCCAGCCTGACCAAAATGATGACCAGCTATGTTCTGGCGGGTGAAATTGCCGCGGGTCGGGTCAATGACAGCGATATGGTGGTGGTCAGCCGGAATTCCTGGTCCCAGAACCCCGAGTTTAATGGCTCGTCCCTGATGTGGATTGAACCGGGAATGGATGTATCTATCAGCGATTTAAAGCGCGGTATTATTATTTCCTCGGGCAACGACGCCACGGTGGCTGTTGCGGAACACCTGGCGGGCAGTGTTTCTGCCTTTGCCGACATGATGAATGGCCATGCCGAGGCGCTGGGTATGACCGGTTCTTATTTTGCCAACCCCCACGGCCTGCCACATCCTGACCATGTGACTACCGCGCGCGACCTGGCCACACTCGCCATTGCCCTGATCAATCGCTATCCCGAAGAATATGCTGTGTACAAGGAGCGCGAATTCACTTACAACAATATCAAGCAGTACAACCGAAATACACTGATGGGCGAGGACCCCTCGGTGGACGGTTTGAAAACGGGCTACACCAAAGAGGCCGGCTACGGTCTGGTCGCTTCGGCGAAGCGTCGCGATATGCGATTGGTGTCCGTCGTCCTGGGTACCAAGAGCCCTAATGCGCGCAAGAGTGAATCCCGCAGTCTGTTAAATTATGGTTTTCGCTTCTTCGAGACGGTGACCTACTTCTCTCCCATGGAGGAGCTGGAGAAGCCGCGTATCTGGAAAGGCCAACAGGATTACCTCTCCCTGGGTGTACAGGACGCGCTTGTATTTACCTTGCAAAGGGGTAAGAAGAAGAGCCTCAACACCGTGGTGGAAATGGACAAGGAAATCTCTGCGCCGATTGTACTGGGCGACCAGTTAGGAACAGTCAAACTCATGCTCGATGGTGAGGTCGTAGCCCAGGCACCGCTGGTGGCGCTGGAAGCGGTCGAGCCGGGCAACTTCTTTGCCCGCTTGTGGGATATGATTTTGATGTGGATCGCCAGCCTGTTTAGCGCCTGATCAATCTATCCGGGAGACTTTTGTCGTGTCACAGAGCGAACCACCCAGAATAGAATTCCCCTGCGATTATCCGATCAAGGTGTTGGGCGTCAACACCGATGATTTCGAAGCTGTAATCGTGGAGGTGTTTCACCGCCACGCGCCGGGCTTTGACGAGGAAACCATTCTTATCAAGATGAGCAGCAAGGGTACATTTAACTCGCTCAATATTACTATTACTGCGACCGGCCCCGAGCAACTTGAGGCCTTGCACAAAGACCTACTGGCGACAGGTCTTGTGAAAATGGTTATCTGAAGCCATGTCGATACCCGGCTCAGACCCAGACCCGGTTCCCGGAATTGTGATTCGCGAGCTGGGTCTGGTCGAATACGAGGCCACCATGGCGGCCATGAAGGAATTTACCGACTCGCGCACCCCCGAATCGCCCAATGAATTGTGGCTGCTGCAACACCCCAGGGTGTTTACCCAGGGCCAGGCTGGCAAGGCCGAGCATGTGCTGGCCCCGGGAGATATTCCGGTGGTGCAGGCCGACCGGGGTGGGCAGGTCACCTATCACGGCCCCGGGCAGTGGGTCTTGTATCTGCTGGTTGACCTGCGTCGGCATGCGTTGGGTGTGCGGGCGCTGGTCGACCTTATAGAGAACAGCCTGGTTCAGTTGCTGGCTGAGTACGCCATTGAGGCGGCGGCCCGGCCCGATGCGCCGGGCGTCTATGTCGCCGGGGACAAAATTGCCGCGCTGGGTTTACGTGTGCGCAAGGGCTGCAGTTATCACGGGCTGGCGCTCAATGTGAACATGGATCTGGAGCCGTTTCAGCGAATTAACCCCTGTGGTCATGAGGGGCTGCAAGTGACCTCAATGAAAAAATGCCTGCCGGGGCAAGTGTTGGATATGGATAGTATTGGCCAGCGCCTGGCCTGTATTGTTGCACAGCTCCTGTCTAGCGAAGATGGAAACCCCTAATCGATAGAGGTGCTATCAGTATGGCGGAAACAAAATATACTTTTTGCCGCATTTGCGAAGCGGGTTGCGGATTGAAATTATCCGTCGACAACAACCGTATTGAGTCCATCGAGCCCGATGTAAACCACATCAATAGCAAGGGCTATGCCTGTATCAAAGGCCTGAGCCTGGACAAGTTTATTGAATCCCCGGATCGGCTTACCCGGCCGCTCAAAAGAGTTGGCAAGGACTTCGTAAGCATTGGCTGGGACCAGGCGCTGGAAGAAATCAGCGTTAAAATGCGGGATATTCACCGCCAATACGGCGGCCAGAGCATCGCCGCCTATACCGGGAACCCCATCGGATTCAGCCTGTGGCCCAACACTGCCGTCCAGGGCTTTCTAAAAGGTTTTGGCAGCGACAAATTGTTTACTGTCGGCACCCTGGACTGTAGCAATAAATTTGCTGTGGCAGATCGCATGTACGGAAGCTTCGCCCACCAGACCTTTCCTGATATTGGTGAAACGCAGATGCTTATCTCTGTCGGCAGCAACCCCAAGATATCCAAAATGAGCTTTATCGCCCTACCGTATCCAATGGAGAAGATAGGAGCGATCGAGAAGAGGGGTGGCGAAGTCGTTTGGATCAATCCCCGAAAAACTGAATCTGCCAAAGCCTGTGGTCGACATTTGCCTATCCGCCCGGACAGCGACGTTTTTTTCATGCTCGGCTTTTTGCATGAACTGATCAGGCAGGACGGCGTCAAACATGATCGTGTCGCCCGGTATATGGAGGGCTACCAGGAACTGGCCGCGTTGGCAGGGCCCTGGACCGCTGAACGCGTGGAGCAGGTCAGCCGGGTTTCGGCTATCGATCTTAAGTCTCTGGTGGAACGCTATATCAAAGCCGATGGCGCCGTCATCTACTCTTCCACCGGGGTTAACCAGGGGCGATTCGGGATGTTGGCTTTCTGGCTGCAGGAAGCGATCAACGCCATCAGTGGCAACCTCGATAAACGAGGCGGCAGCCTGATGGGGAGGCCACCCATCAGCTTTCCCGACAAAACCAGAGAGCCCAAATTCTCGCGCATCAATAATACGCCTTACATTACCGCCGGGATTCCCACGGGCATACTCGCCGATGAAATACTTACGCCGGGCGAAGGCCAGGTTAAAGCGCTCTTTGTTGTTGCGGGAAACCCCGTTATGGCCTGCGCTAACAGTGATCGGCTGGGAGAGGCGCTGAACCAGTTGGACCTCTTGGTCAGTATCGATCTGTACCGTAACGAAACAGCTAACCACGCTGATTACGTGTTGCCAGGACTGCACTTTCTGGAACGTGCTGATGTGCCATTTTTCTTCATGAGCGCGATGGGACTGATGCCGGAGCCCTACTTTCATTACACCGACGCAGTATTGGCACCGCCCGGTGAGGCCCGCGATGAAGCGCTCATTTTGCGGCAGATTTTGCGCAAATCCGGCTTTTCATTCTTCGGGTCAAGGCTACTGCAGTCGGCGTCCAACCTGGGCGAGAAACTGTCCGGTCTGCCTGGTTGCAAAGACGGTATGGCGGAACGCTTCTATGGCTTGATTACTCGCAGTGGCAAACTGGGAGGATTGAGTCAATTGCGCAAGTATCCACAGGGACAGCCGTTGGACCCCAATCAACCCGGCGACTATCTCGGTCAGCGAGTGGGCACCGACAGTAAAAAGGTGCAACTCGCCCCCGCAGAATTTGTAGCACTGGCACAAAATCTGGAGAGGTTTTTTGAACAGGATGTCGCCGATAAGCGCCTCAAGCTGATTGGCAAACGTGAGCGCTACTCCCACAATAGCTGGACTCACAATGTCAGTGGTTTTGTCAAAGGCCAGCGCAATAGCAATTACCTTTATATCCACCCCGATGATGCTCTGCAGCGCCAATTGGCAGAGGGCGATTTGGCCGAAGTCTGTGCCAACGGCAAGTGTATACAGCTGCCCGTAAGACTGGACAGCGACTTTATGCCCGGCACTGTTTCAGTGCCACACGGCTGGGGTCATCAACGGGCAGACGGGCTCTCCATTGCCAAAAACACACAGGGCGCCAACGTCAACCTGCTGGCCAGTGACGGCCCCGACTCTATCGAGCCCATCTCCGGCATGAGTCAGTTGAACGGCATACCGGTAGAAATTCGACGGGTAGCAGCAAGTGGTACTGGCAATTCAACGGGTCATAATTGACAATCTGGCAGAACAACCACGTGGGGCGACTGCTACCAGGTGCGTGATGGGGTTCTGGCGGGTGCTATCAGGGC
>JADFVW010000195.1 GCA_015222725.1 Pseudomonadota bacterium
ATCCAAGCCTAGCCAAGATACCGGGAAATATACAGAAAATATGCGGATGAAACTTGACTGGCTAGACCAGATAATTGCTAGTTTAGCTCAAAAGAGACGTTTGTCAGCGGCACTGGGAGTCAGCCACATTTAACTGGGCGGCGTTATTGAATCGTTTAGCTCAGGAAAAGTGGTGCCGCTCCCCTATTCTCAACCAAACAATCGGGGTTCCTATTCCAAGTCCAAAACCTTAAACTGTTTCAAACCAGTAAATGAAGGCAGGTCAGGGATTCCAAATGCCCACTGAGAGCAGCAACCCATCCAATCCATCCACGATTGCAGCTTATGCTTTTGCGATATCTACCGCTCTGGAACAATGCGGCATAGCCCCCCAGGCCATCTTCGATAAGTGTGGTGTGCCCATCCAAACTACAACAGACCCCTTGTTGCGTCTGACTAACGACCAAATAAGCCGGCTGTTCAAGGCTTCAGTAGAAGCCACCTCAGACCCCAGTTTTGGTCTCATGGTGGGGCAATGTATGCATCCGGGCAACTTACACGCCCTTGGCTATGCCCTGATGGCAAGCACTTCCCTGCGCGATTACGCTCAACGCCTGAGTAATTACTACAAAATAGTCTCCCAGAGTGCGGACATACGCGTAGAGGAAAGCGCCAATGAGTTTCTGATCATAACGAATGTTTTATCAGATGACCTATGCTGGGAGACTCACGATGCTTTTATCACACTGCAGTTGCGCTTTATTCGCTTCATATTCAATCCATCGTTCAATCCTCTCTGGGTTGGGCTTATGCGCCCGGAACCATCAACAGATATAGAAAAATACCAGGACTACTTCAACTGTGAAATTCGATTTGACTGCCCGGAAGTGGTTATTGCCATAGATCCGAGCCTGGTAGACAAACACCTTCCCGGTGCGAGCAAAGAACTCGCACAGATGCACGATCAAACCAGCGCACAGTATTTAAAGCGCATGGAAAAGCAGGACATCATAAATCGTGTCCGAACAATGATCGTGGAAGACCTGTCATCCAGTGCCATTACCAAGCAAAGAGTAGCGGATAAGCTGTGTATGAGCCCTCGCAGCCTGCAGATGAAACTGGCGGCCAAGGATACCAGCTTCCAGGAAATCCTGGACTCCACGCGGGAATCACTGGCATTGGGATATATGGAGCAAAGTGCCATATCGATTACGGAAGCGGCTTATCTTCTAGGGTTTTCCGACGTAAGTAATTTTACCCGGGCCTTCAAGCGCTGGACGAGCAAGTCGCCCAGGGAGTTCAGGCAATCACTTGGGCTGGATCATTAAAAGCCGGCTGAGGCTTAACGCACATAGAAATCCAGGGCATTGGGGCCGAACAAGCGCGGGTTAATATCATCGTCGAACACTGGATTTCTACGCTGGTTGTCGAGGCCATCGACCAGGTAGCGGCCCTGTTTCAGATCCTGATAGACTCGCAAGGTGTACCAGGGCACAGGCACCTGATAAAAGTTGATCATGTGCCCTTCAGAGACACGCCACAAATCGCCAGCCTTATCGTAGTTGTCGGCGGCCGCAATTTGCCAGCTGTCCTCGTCAACGTAGAATACGCGCCGTGAGTAACTGTGGCTTCTGCTGCCCTTCTCTGTTTTTAGACGGCCCTCCACCACCCAAACGCGGTGTAACTCGTAACGGGCGTGGTCGGGATTGATATGCTTATCCCCCAGGATATTTTCAACCTGAAGCTTATCGCTGTGCAGGCGGTAGGCGTTGTAGGGGATATACATCTCCCGCTTGCCAAGTAGTGTCCAGGTAAATAGCGATGGTGAACCGTTATACATATCGCCTTCATCGTTAAAACGCAAAGCGTCTGTGTTAATTGCGGGATTGTCGTAGCCGGAGAACGGCGAGCGCAACACTCGTCGCAAATCAGGGCTGTATAGCCAGGTTTGCCTTCTCGATATATTCATATTAAGAAAGTCATGTACAAGTGCGCCACTGCCAGTGACAAACCCCGGGGCAAATATCTTCGTTTTGAACGCCAACAGGAGATTGGGGTAGCCAGCCTCAGCAGCGGCATTGCCGGGTACAGCGTAGGGAATGGCCCACTCCTCATCTTTCAAAATGAGGGTGTAATTTCCCCGGCGACTTACCGCAGCTGAACCATCAACACGATTCACATGCACACCATGAAAGCGCAGGTTGTGGTTCCACAGTACCTCAACACCCTGCGTCGGCTTGGGAAAAGGGGAAGTGACTTTGCTGTTTTCAACGCCACCACGGCCCTCGGTGATTAGCTTTGATGTCGATGCATTACTTTGGATGGCGTCGTATACATAATCCGGGTAGGCCGCCGAACGCCTGCTGGTATAGACATTCATGTGCCAACTGTCAGGATACAGTGCCAGCATGGCCTTCTGCCCCTCGGTCAGGTACTCGGCATATTCTGCCTGGTTGGCCGCGGTAATGGTAAACAATACCGCGTCGTCTGAATAAGGGTCAGTGAGACGCTCACCGGCTGTGTGGCCGGCAACTGGGCCCGAAATACCACCATCCCAGGCGGGAATGGTGCCCGCGGCGTTGCCGGCATGCTCGGCGCCCACTGGTGTCAATTCCGGCGCTACAGTATCTGCCAGGGTGGCCGTCTGAAACGCTACGGAACCCAACAATATGGCTAAAAAACGAACCATGAGCTTTTCTCCCACATTGTTAGAAATCATAAGTGATACTGAAACTGAGGTTATCCCGATCGCTGAGCAGGTTTTGCGCCCCGCCCCCCGAAAACTCGGTATAGGCGAGGTTTACCTTCATGCGCGTGAGGTATTGCGCCTGCAGGCCTAGCGTGAGGGCCTTTCTACCTTCCAGAAAGGGCCCCCCGCCTGCAGGGCTTATACCATCGACATCGTGGGCCCAGATAATACTTGGGCGCAGGTTGACCCCACCAAAGACGTTGGTATACACCAGCGCCCCGCCGATGCGGTAGCCCCAGGAATCTTCCGTGGCAAACAAGCTGCTAGGGCCAAAATCGGTTACCGCCAGCCCTGGGCCAGCCAGGTATGTGACGTCCGGGTCGGGCATATCCCAAATATGCAGCCAGGCAAACTCGACATTGAGTAGCGCCTGGGAGGCACCCAGTTGCGGGCCAAATAACTGGGTGGCGCCAAACAGCGAAAAGGTCTTGTCGGTAAAGATGATGGGGTCGGTTCGGACATTGGCAAAGTCCCGTGCCAGCTCCTCAAGACTCCATACCTCCAGGTCAACCGGTGGCAGCGGGGCCTCGCGGGTGGAGCCGGGGATTATGGCGGGCAGCACATCACCGGCATGCACGGACAGAGGCGCGTCGAAATGGTGGGCGATTTCGCCAAAGTAGGCGGTACCGGTACGCAGGGTGGTGGTGTTAAAGCTCAGCCCCAGCATGTCGATATCCTCGGGGTAGGAGGTCAGGTAAGCCGCGCTATTGAGAGCGCCGCTGAGGCTGGTAATGAGGGCGGCTGCAGACGCCTTTAGAGGCCCCGCCCCCTCTCTTATCAATTCCCGCTTGAGCTTGTCGATTCCCTGCACGGAGTAGCCAGTTACATAGGTATCCAGCGGCGGTCCAACAATACCAAAGGACGGCAGGTTGGCATGGTATCTGGCAAAGTGCAGGGCAATTTTTGAATCATTCCAGCTGGGGATTATGGATTGCACGGTGATACCAAACTGACCACTGTCGCTGGCATTATCATCGGCAAGGCGCGTGTCGATTTGATAAAAATTAGGATCAAAAGGCAAAATACCTACGGCTTCCAGTGCCTCTGCATCAATACCAAAAAACGCGCTGAGATCGGTACCAAACTGGTTGCCAAAGCCCTCGGCCTGAATAAACTTCCCGTCCGGGAAGATGCCATCATTGGTTGAGAAATACGTGCCCGTAGCGGGCAACTCACTCTTTTGCCAATCGTAGGTGTAGTAGGCCTCAACAATCAAAGTTGGCGTAACCTGGGCCGCCCCCCATAACATACCCACGGGAATACGCAGGTCTCGCAGGGTACTGGTGGGCTGCTGAAATAAAGGCACATTCAAAGGGTTGGCAACATCGACTCCGCCACCGGGGAAAAAGCGGCTCTCGCCCCAGTTCACTACCTGATCACCCAGGCGCAGCTGCAGTGGCACCTCGCCGACAGTAAAGCGGGCGCTGAGGTAGGCATCGAGCAACTTGGCATCGCTGCCAACCTGATCCAGGGCATTGCTACCCAGGTCTGTGCGCAACCTGTCGCCATCTTCATTTTCGAAGTCATAGAAAGCATAGCCGCGCACAAACAGGCCAAAGTTCTTCCAGCCCAGGGTTAACTCACCGGTGGCGCGAAACATATTGGAAGTCAGATCGCCTTTG
>JADFVW010000196.1 GCA_015222725.1 Pseudomonadota bacterium
ATTCGAGGTTGCGATCCGCGGCAGCCATGGTCTCGGGCATCTCGGAGCGATCCATAACGAAGTGCCGGCGAAACTCGAGAATGACCTCGGCGGGGTTGTTGCTGACCGGGCACTCCTCAACACAGGCAGCACAGGTAGTGCAGGCGAATATGGCATCCTGGCCCAGCACGTCTATCAATGTATCGTCATTGAATTTCCCTTCCTCCATATACTCCGCGCAAATCGCCATCACCTTTTTCGGTGATAAATCCTTGCCGGTCTGAGCGGCGGGGCAGACTTCATGACAGCGTCCACACCAGAGGCAGGCAGAGGCATCAAGCAGGTTTTTCTGGGTGAGGTCTGCCAGTTTGGCGGCGCCGAAACTCATCTCCTCCTCTTCTTCGTCCACATCCTGGTCTTCGTCGAAATCGAAATTGATAGGGGGTAGGTTAATGCCTCCGTGCTTACTGGCAAAAGCGGAGTTGGTGGGGCCCAGCAGCATATGGGAGAACGGGCCATGGGCGATCATCGCGATAAAACCACAACCCAGAAGGCCGTGTATCCACCACATGACGTTTAGGCCGAGAGCCGCTCCATCTTTGCCGAACAGGCCCAGCAGACCGCTGCCAATCGCAGTGCCCAGAAATTCTGCATTACTCCCACTACCGTCCACGGCCAGGCGGAAGCCCTCGGTGAGAAAGCCCGCGATAACAATAATGAGAATAATAATTTCGCCACGCTCGAATCCCGGACGGGTCTTGCCTGCTGCGGTCAGGCGCAGGGGTGGCTTCAGGCGGCGAAGTAAAAAGAATGCCACGCCGGTAAAGAGCATGATGCCGCCCAGTTCCCGGCCGAGCTTCAAAAAGAGGAAACCGAACCAGCCCTCGTAAACAGGAACGCCGACAAAGTCCAGGGTGAATACGGCGTGCCCGAAGATAAGAAACAGGGCGCCTATGAACATGATGCTGTGGAAACTGCCAGCAACGGGGCGCTTTGGCAGTCGAGAGGTCATTAGTCCGCGGCGAATAAACGCGCCGGGATTAAATTTCGATTTTGCATCCTCTAGCGTAAGCTTGTCGCCGAACCAGGGTTTACCGCGCTCTATGCGCTGCCTGTGTTTCTTCAGACCCAGCAGCAGGCTGTACAGGGCAATCAGTAACGCGGCGGTGAGGATAAAATAGTTGTAGGTGGGAACCAGTTCCATTGCGACCTCGCAGCTTTACCTTTTCAGTATAGCTGCGGTTGCGTTGCCGCCCAAGCCCAGAGTTTGGGCCAGACCGACCTTGGCGTCGGGTACCTGACGGCCTCCGGCCTGGCCCCTGAGTTGCCAGGTCAACTCGGCGATCTGGAAGACGCCCATAGCCGTGGTTGCCTCACCAAAGGAGACAAAGCCACCAGAGGGGTTGATAGGCATGCGCCCCGTGGGCGTGGTTTCACCCGCCATTAGCAGGCTCTCCGATTCGCCGGCTTCACACAGGCCCCACTCTTCGGGGAAAGCCAACTCGTAGTAACAGGTATTGTCCTGCAGTTCGGTAAAGCTGACGTCTCCCGGGCCAATACCCGATTTCTCAAAGGCATTTGCCACCGCATTTTGCGCTTCGGTGTGCAGGTTGGCGCATTCGGTCATCGGGTCAGCCAGGCCGCGCGGCAGCATGTCGTTGAAGGTCATGGTGGCCACAGTGCTGCTGGCAACCGTGATTGGCTTGCTGGTAAATTTTTTGGCGTACTCTTTCGAGCAGATAATGGCCGCCGCTGCTCCGTTAGAGACTGGGCAGATCTGGAACAGGCGCAGGGGGTTGCTCACATAGGGCGAGTTCATGACGTCTTCCACTGTGATTTCTTTCTGGAACCGCGCCATGGGGTTGTGTACGGAGCACTTGCGCGCCTTGACAGCGACCTGTGAAAATTGCTCCTCGGTTGTGCCGTACTCAAACATACGGCGCCTGGCCAGGGTGGACCAGAATGAGGGGCCGGGCATGCCAATACAGCGCTGACGCAGGAATTCAGGGTCTGTGGCTTCTTCAACACCGGAGGTCTGGATCATGCCCTTGGGCATAACTTCACCACCGACAACCAGCATCATGTCATAAACACCGCCAGCAACCATGGAATAGCCGACGTTAAAGGCATTGCCTCCGGCGGCACAGCCCGCTGACATGTTATAGACGGGAATGCCCGTTGAGCCCAGGTCTTCAACCACGTCGTTGCCATTCAGGCCCCAGCCCTTGCCGCCGGAAAAGCGCGAACTGGCTGCCGCAACTGCCTGAATCTGCTTCCAGTTGACACCGGCATCTTTCAGGGCCGCATCGACTGCCGTCCTGCAAAGACTACCCACCGACTTGGTTCCAACGATGTCATCTCCGGTTTTTCCGAAGCGGTGCATACCAACACCAATTACCGCTACTTCTTGCATTTTGTGTTCTCCGGGTCGGGTTTATATTTGTTTGAATTTCCAGGAACTATAGGCCACATCATCTTCGTGATAGAGCGTATCGATTACCAGTTCAACTTTAGCGTCTACTTTGACGTCCTCAGCTTTATCGACCATCTGGCCAATCAGGCGCAGGCCACATTCCATATCTACAACACCAATGGCGTAGGGGGCGAAGGGTTTGTCAAATTTATGTGGTGGCGGGGGTGGGAAATCGGCAACGGAATAGCTCCAGAGTGTTCCACTGCCGCCAAAGTCAAAATCTACTATATTCGACCCGGTACAATCCGGGTTGTGACAAGCCTCAGATCTTGGGAAGTAGGGCGTGTTACAGCCGGTGCACTTGGAACCGTGCAGGGTTGCGACGCCGTCTTCGGCACTGAATAAGCCCTCTACGCAAGGGAGTCCTGATTCAGACATGGTTTACCTCTCTTGTTCTACTATGTTGTTTATGCTTTTGCAGCTTTAATGAGTTCCGGCAGGATCTCCAGGCAATCACCTACGATGCCATAGCGGGCATAGCGATAGATGGAGGCATCCTGGTCCTTGTTAATAGCGACAATGGTCTTTGCCGCAGAGCAGCCCGCCATATGCTGGCTTGCGCCGGAGATCCCCGCTGCCAGGTAGAGACCTGGACGGGTAATTTTGCCTGTCAGGCCAACCTGATGGGATGAATCCACCCAGCCCTCGTCTACAATCACCCGTGATGCGCCCGGTAATCCGCCCAGCTGTGCGGCGAGCTCCCTGATCAGGCCATAGTTTTCAGCCGACCCCAGGCCGCGACCACCTGAGACGATAATATCGGCGTCTTCCAGGCGTGGCCCCTCTGCGCTGGGCTGCTCGGTCACTTTAAAGCGCTCGTCGACCAATTCCAGATTGACGTTGATCTCCCTTGTTTCCGGCGAGCTCGCACTCGCTGCATGTTCGGCAACAATAGAGGTGGTTACAACGGACACAATGTTGGCTTCACCGGTCAATTCATAGACGCAATGGGTATCGCCGCCAAAAGCACTTGCGGTGACATTGAGGGAGTTGCTGTTGGGGCTGAGATCAAAGCCATTCATGACGACTGGGATACCCAGGCGGCCCGCCAGGCGTGGAGCAATCAGGCGGGCAGAAATGGTCTGGTTAAACAAAATGGTGCCGGGCTTGTGCTGTTCGCAGTACTGGGCCAGGGCCTCAACCATTGCGTCGGGGCCAAAAGAGTCCAGTTTGGTATCGCTTATCCGGTCCAGATGCTTCACACCGTAGTGAGCTGCAATGTCACCTGCAGCGTCTCCCGCCCCACCTATAACAAGCCAGTTCAGATCCGAGCCGACGGCAGAGCTGAATTTATTGGCCAGGGTTAGCGCTTCCTCGGTGCCGCCTTCGATGGCATCACCCCATGTACACAGAACAACGGTCATGCTATCGGTTCCTGTAAATAATTAATAACAGTGCAATTTGAGCCTCAGTCTAAAGGCTTACCCGAACGCCCTCCATTATGCATCGAATCAAATCCGGCCTACAGGATTTCAATTTTGGACATTCGCCCATGTATATACCAAAAGTCCTGTTGAGGAGAGCTGTTTTATCGTGATGTTTTAAATTATATCTAATAAAAACAGTGAGATAGGGTTTGCTTCTGACAAAAGCAGTGCGCCTGAGCTGCAATTGCCCGAAGCTCATATTTGGGTATATTATTGCGCTCACACTAGAGACAACCCACTTGAAAATCAGAGGATGTGATCATGGCTGAACAGGATTATTTTGTTGCATTGACTGAATGTCATTTTATGAACCCCCAGACAATGTCCGAGATTGACTACTATCCCGGAGTACAGCGATGGTGGGGTAGTGTCGACGGTGTTATGCGTGCATGGTCGGGTCGCGACCTGTCGGGTGAGTGGCCGCACCCCATCGCATCCGAACTGATCAAATATATGGATGAAGGCGATGTCGATGTCACCTTCTGTCTGCGTGAGCCCATGATGGATGTCACCGGAGGTACAGTCTCCCTGTCAACCAACGGTTTCATGATGCAGCAGATAGAACCCTACCCCGGTCGTATGTACCTGGAGGCTAACTGCGGCCCCATTATAAAGCGCGGTCTGGATGAGGCGATCTGGGAGCTGGAGTATTTGTATAAAGAGCGCGACGCCAAATTGTGCAAGGTCTATGCGCCGGAGGACGACGGCCCCATAAACGATAAGCGCCTGTGGCCGTTTTACGCCAAGGCTCAGGAGTTGGGTGTTCCCTTGACTATTCATACCGGGCACAGTTATGTGGTACCCCAGCCCGGTTCGCACTGTGATGTCAGGCAGCTGGACGATGTGTTGTTGGCCTTTCCGGACCTGGTGATTATCGCCTATCACGCCGGTTGGCCGGATACCGAGGCGCTCATCGGCTTGTGTGGTAAACACCAGAATCTCTATATGAGCCTGTCGGGCATTATCGGTTGGTACGAGCGTTCGCCCTATCGTGGCTACCATGCCATTGGTACCGCCTTGCAGTGGATGCCATCGGAAAAAATCGTACTGGGTCTGGATCTGCCATTTGATGATACCAAACGCGTTGTCGATTACATCAAGAATCTGGATATGCCGGAAGAGCTGCAGAAAAACTGGGGTTATCAGCAATTGACGACCGAAGACAAGGCAAATATTCTCGGTCTCAACCTGGCTAGGATAACGGGTATTGAGCCTACCAAACGCATTTAATTTTTTAAAATTGAGACACCAAGTTAGAGGTAAGAGTAGAAATGGCTGAATTAAAACCTGGAACCCGTATGAAAAGTGCAGTATGTGCAACAGAAGTCATGGTAATTGCTGCGCCGGGAGCTGATGTTGAAGTGAACTGTGGTGGCGCTGCCATGATAGGGCCAACCGATGCCGCCGAGGGTGGTTCGGTGGATTCTGCCCACGCGCAAGGCACGCTGCTTGGTAAACGCTACGTCAATGAGGCGGGTGATCTCGAGCTGTTGTGCGTTAAGCCCGGCGACGGTTCATTGACCGCTGGCGGTGAAGCCCTGGTTTTGAAGGAAGCAAAAGCACTTCCATCGTCGGACTAAAAAAATGAACGTAATGATGTTGCTGGAGATGGCTTCCCAGGGTTTTGGCGA
>JADFVW010000197.1 GCA_015222725.1 Pseudomonadota bacterium
GGCCACATCCAGGCCATCGGTTCGCTGTGCCAGGTAGTTAACCACCTCGGGCATAGGGTTTGCTTTCATGGCGTAATGCAGGTGGATACCGGCGGGTAGGGCGTTGCGCAGTTTGGCAATCTGGGTGTCGATAACCGAGCTGTCGTAAGCGTAAAAGGGCTGCTCTCCCATCTGGGCGGCGAGCTCAGTCAGGGGCATGCCACCAATCTGCAGGCAGTTATCCACAACCGCAAACTGGTTCATGGGGGCGTGCTTTGGCCTGGGTCTGGTTTGAACTGGCTTGGTCACTGCTTTTTTTCCTGTTCTTTGTCTTGTAAAAATAGGTCCTGGTACTCGCCCGAAAGTGCCTTGCGGTCAATTTTGCCATTCTGGTTATGGGGCAGGGTGTCGCGGATGATAACAGCCAGGGGCACCATAAAGTTGGGCAGTTCCCGGCGACAATGTGTAATTACATCATCTTGCAGAGCAGCATTGTGGGCATTTTCGGCGTTGTGTGTCACCAGCAAAAGAATGGCCTGACCCAGTGAGGGGTGGGGTAGGCCCAGGGCGACAACCCCAGCTGCCAGGCCGGAGCTGTAAACCACTTCTTCAACTTCAGTGGGGCTCACCCGGTAACCGGAGGTTTTAATCATCTCGTCCTTGCGGCTGATAAAGTACAAATAGCCGTCTTCGTCCTTTTTTACCTGGTCGCCGGACCACACCGCAAGTTCGCTACCAGGCAGCTCCGGTAATTGTCCCGGGCAGGGCTTGAATCGTTCCGCGGTTTTCTCCGGGTCGTTCCAATAGCCCATTGCCACCAGGGCGCCGCGATGTACCAGTTCTCCGGGCTCTCCTGGTTTGCATTCCTGGCCATCTTCATTGATGACCAGTATTTCAGCATTGGGAATGGCTTTCCCCATGGACTCGGGGCGAATATCGACTTGATCCGGTGGTAGATAGGTGGAGCGGAAGGCCTCGGTCAGCCCGTACATGAGGAATATCTTTGTGTCGGGCAGCGCCTGTTGCAAGGTTTTGGTGGTGGCAACGGGCATGGCGCCACCAGTATTGGTGGTGTAGCGCAGTGACTGAACGGCCTCCTCTGGCCACTCCAGCCCCACCAGCTGGTTCCACAACGGTGGAACCGCAGCCAACCCCGTCACCTGATAGCGGCACACGGCGCGAATAACATCCCGTGGCAGCAGGTAATCCATCAATACGACGGAGGCACCCACTGAAAAAGCGGTCGTCAGCTGGCTGAGGCCCGCATCAAAACTGAGGGGGAGTACCGCCAGCAACCTGTCCTGTGGGGTGTTGCCCAGATAGCTGGCCACGCTATTGGCCCCGGCCACCATGTTGCGGTGAGATAAGACCACGCCCTTGGGCTGACCGGTACTGCCCGAGGTATACAGGATAGCGGCCATATCGGTATCGATACGGCAGTGGGGCACTAGCTGTGCGCCAGTTCCCGGCTCGGCGTGCAATTCATTCCAGGGTATGAGGGTTTGCCCGGTTTTCCCCTCTAGTGTGGGCACCGTGTCTTCCGCCACAACGACAGTATGTAAATCAGGGCATGCCTCCAGGATGTCTTCCAGCAATTTTAGTCGCTGGCCGGAGGTAATCAACACCCGCACATTACAATCGCTCAGTATATAGGCCACCTGCCTGGGCTTGAGTAGAGGGTTGATCGGTACAAAACTGGCACCTGCGCAGAGCGCGCCAAAAATACCGTAAACTGTTTCTGGTTGCTTCGGTAAATAAACTGCCACCCGTTCACCCGCGTTTATGCCCAATGCCAGTAATCCGGTTGCGGCAGCACTTACCTCGTCTTGTAGCTGTGCGTAGCTGATGGATTCTTTTTTGAACAGCAGTGCCGTTGCGTCGGGCGTGTGTCTGGCATGTTCCGATATCGATTGGTGGAGGAGCTCTGGCATTAGTCAGTTTTGTCCGCTAGGGTGCTTGTGACAGTCATTGGTACAGGAATGCTATTGTAGCTTTAATGCACTACAGTGGCTTTGAGTACATAGATTGTCGGATGATTGCGCACTTGCGACAATGGAAACGTGTTAAAAGTGTGACACAGTAGACGTTGAAGGGATGCGAATGCGACATATTGTAGCAGCAATTTTAGTACTGTTTATCTCACAACTTACAGCACCAGCCCTGTTGGCGGAAAGCCTGCCCAATGTGATCGACAAGATCCGCGCCAGCGTGGTGGGGGTGGGGACGACATACCCGCTGCGCCAGCCGAACATCAAGGGCCCACCTTCGAGTTTGACAGCGACCGGCTTCGTCGTGGGCGATGGCCTGCATATTATAACCAACGCCCATGTGATCCCCCAGAAGTTGGATACCGACAACCTGCAGACCCTGGCCATATTTTCGGGCAGGGGTAATTCTGTAAGAGCACATCCCGCCCAGGTGGTGAAAATCGATCAGGAGCACGACCTGGCTCTACTGGAGATCCAGGGAGAGCCCCTCCCTGCGCTGGTTTTAGGTGGTTCGGCCAGCGTGAGAGAGGGTCAGAAAGTTGCTTTTACCGGCTTCCCCATTGGTGCGGTGTTGGGA
>JADFVW010000198.1 GCA_015222725.1 Pseudomonadota bacterium
CCCAAGTGCAAGCTCTCCCGTCGTGAGGGAACAGATCTGTTCCTGAAGAGCGGGGTGCGTTCACTGGAAAGCAAGTGTAAATTAGAAACAATCCCCGGGCAGCACGGTGCCAGACGTAGCCGTCTGTCTGATTACGGCGTGCAGCTGCGCGAGAAGCAGAAAGTACGTCGTATCTACGGTGTATTGGAAAAGCAATTCCGCAACTACTACAAAGAAGCAGCCCGCCTGAAGGGCGCGACCGGTGAAAACCTGCTGCAACTGCTGGAAAGTCGCCTGGATAACGTGGTTTACCGCATGGGCTTCGGCTCTACACGTGCGGAAGCGCGCCAGATGGTATCTCACAAAGCGATTCTGGTTAACGGCGTCGTGGTAAACATTCCCTCTTATCAGGTGAGGGCTGGCGATACTGTCTCCCTGCGTGAGAAGGCCAAGAAGCAGCTGCGTGTGCAGTCTTCCCTGGCCCTGGCAGCCCAGCGTGGCGAGCCCGAGTGGATTGAAGTAAACAATGAAAAGTTGGAAGGAGTATTCAAGTCAGTTCCAGACCGTCAGGACCTGTCTTCCGAGATCAACGAAAACCTGATCGTGGAACTTTACTCCAAGTAATCCCTGTTTCGGACTACTTAAGCTACAACTGAAGCTATAGCTAAATAAACAAGTACAGGTGCCCAAATGCAGAGTGCAGTAAACGAATTTTTGACCCCGCGCGTAATCAGTGTTGAAGACAAGCACAGCACGCGCGCCCAGGTGACCCTGGAGCCCCTGGAGCGTGGTTTTGGCCACACTCTTGGCAATGCCTTGCGTCGTATCCTGCTGTCCTCCATGCCCGGATGCGCCATCACTGAAGTTGAGATTGACGGTGTACTGCACGAGTACAGTGCCATCGAAGGCGTTCAGGAAGATGTTATTGAAATCCTGCTGAACCTGAAGGGCGTTGCCCTGGTAATGGAAGGCAAGGACGAAGCTGAATTGACCCTGAGCAAGAAGGGCGCCGGCCCGGTAACTGCCGGTGATATACAGGTCGATCACGATATCGAAATCCGTAACCCGGAGCACGTTATTTGCCACCTGAATGGCGATTCTGAGATCAATATTCGTTTGACCGTGGCCCGTGGTCGCGGTTATTCCCCGGCTGACTCAAGAGTGGACTCCGAAGAAGAAACCCGTTCTATCGGCCGTCTTCAGCTGGACGCAACGTACTCTCCGGTACACCGCGTATCTTACGTCGTTGAGTCTGCCCGTGTTGAGCAGCGCACCGACCTCGACAAGCTGGTTCTGGATCTGGAAACAAACGGTACCATCGACCCAGAGGAAGCCATTCGTCGCGCCGCTACCATTCTGCAGCAGCAGTTGGCCGTGTTTGTAGACCTGGAGAGCGAAGGTGAGTCAGAAGCTGCAGAAGAGGAAGACGAAGTCGATCCAATCCTGTTGCGCCCTGTAGACGACCTGGAATTGACGGTTCGTTCTGCAAACTGCCTGAAAGCAGAAAATATTTACTACATTGGTGACCTGGTTCAGCGCACAGAAGTTGAGCTGCTGAAGACGCCTAACCTGGGCAAGAAGTCGCTGACTGAGATCAAGGACGTACTGGCTTCACGCGGTTTGTCACTGGGCATGCGCCTGGATAACTGGCCACCAGCCAGCCTGAAAAATGATGATCGCGTGTTGAGCCTTTAATACGCGATTGACCGGATTAGCGTGCTCTAACAGCACAGCAAGAATAGGAATAGAGAAATGCGCCATCGTCATAGTGGACGTCAGTTAAACAGAAACAGTTCTCACCGCAAGGCCATGTTCCGCAACATGACTGCCTCCCTGGTAGAGCACGAGCTGATCAAGACAACCCTGCCCAAAGCCAAGGAGCTGCGCGGCTACGCCGAGCCCTTGATTACCCTGTCTAAAAAGGACAGCGTGGCTAATCGTCGACTGGCTTTTGACCGTCTGCGTAGCAAAGCAGCTGTTGGTAAACTGTTCAATGAGTTGGGCCCTCGTTACGAGTCGCGCCCCGGTGGTTACATCCGTATCCTCAAGTGTGGCCTGCGTTCAGGCGACAAGGCTCAAATGGCCTATGTTGAGCTGGTTGATCGCCCACAGCCCGACCTGATCGAGGACGATGAGGATTAAGCTCGTGCTAGCCTGATCGCAGCGTGAATAAAAAAGCCGGGTAATAACCCGGTTTTTTTATGCCTGAAAAAGTCCACTTTTCTTTGACAGAACCTAGAAATGGGAATATATTCCCAAAATAGATAAATAATTCTGAGGTAGATAGTCATGAATATCGGTCAAATAATAAGATTCCTGGTACTCACTGGTTTTACAGCACTCGCCGGCTGCGGAGGCGGCGGTGGAGGAGGCGCAGGCAATGACTTTGACAGCGCAGACACGTCAGGCTCTACCGCAGGCGATTCCGTAACGTCCACTCCAGGTAGTGCCCCTGTCACTAGTTCCGGTACCATCGATGCCTTTGGCAGTATATTTGTCAATGGTATTGAATTTGAAACGGATGATGCCGACATTATCCTGGATGGAGAAAAGGTGACAGAAAAAGCGCTGGCCCTGGGCATGGTAGTGCTGGTGACCGGAACTGTTAATGATGACGGTGAGACCGGTACCGCGGTCACTGTGATTTTTGATGATGAGTTACAGGGCCCTATCTCCGATATTCAGCCCGGTGAGGATGGCGATCACAAAGTGCTCACCGTACTTGGCGTTCTGGTTATCGTCGAGCGCACCGGTACCGTCTTTGAAGACGTGACGTTTGATAGCCTCGCGGTAAATGACCTGGTGGAATTGTCAGGCTTTGTTGATGACGACTTGCGTTTGCGCGCCACCCGGTTGGAAAAGAAGTCCGGCTTTGAGGAGGGTGTCAGTGAGGTTGAACTGAAGGGCGTTGTTGAGAGCCTGGCAGGCACCGAATTTATGCTCGGGACGTTTACCGTGGATTTTTCTGCTGCAGAGCTGTCTGATATGCCCCCTGGTGGTATTGCGGACGGCATGACGGTCGAGGTGAAGGGAACACTGACAGACGGTGTGATTAGTGCCACGAAAGTAGAGCAGGAAGGTGGCATTGAAGACTTCTTTGAGGATGACGATGAGGTCAGCGTACAGGGTGCAATCACTGACTTTGTGGACAGCAGTAATTTCAGAGTTGCTGGAGTGATGGTGGATGCCAGCGCAGCGACCCTCAAGCCCGCAGATATGGTGCTCACTGCAGGACTGATTGTTGAAGCGGAGGGATCCTGGGATGGCGATATTCTGGTGGCCGATAAAGTGGAGTCGCGTCGTGGTCGTATTGAGATTGAGGCAGTCGTTTCGGCTGTATCAACTGACTCGGTGACGCTGCAGTTATTTGGTGGAGCGGTTACCGTTCAGGTGGACAACCAGACCTTGTTGGATGACGACACCGGTTTTGTTGATCCTCTCACCCTTTTAGACATCAATGTTGACGACTTCCTCGAAGTTGAGGCCGTACTCTCCGGTAGTTTCTTGCTGGCTACTCGTATAGACCGTGATGACATGGATGACGACATACTGCAGGGGCCGGTGGATAGTTTTGTCGCCAATGACAGTGTCACCGTGCTGGGAGTCACCTATAGCACAGTGGGAGCCAAGTTTGAAAGTGAGGACGATACATCGGTCACCGAAGACGAATTTTACAGTGTGCTGCAAGTGGGTATGTTGATAAAAATTAAAGACAAGGAGACTGCCGATGGTTTCGCCGATGAAGTTGAATTCGAGAGCGAAATCAAGTTTAGTCGCAAGGATGACGATTCCGACGATGATTGTGGCTCTGATGATGACAGCGATTGCGATGACGACAGTGATTCAGATGACGACAGCGATTCTGATAGTGACTGTGATTCTGACGATGATAGTGATTGCGACTCCGATGACGATAGTGATTCAGATGACGACTGCGATTCCGGTGACGACAGTGATTGTGATGACGACAGCGACTGTGATTTTGACGATGATAGTGATTGCGACTCCGATGACGACAGTGATTCTGACGATGACTGCGATTCTGGTGATGACTGTGATTCTGATGATGATTGTGAAGCAGGCGATGACTGTGGGTCCGACGATGACTGAGAATCAGGCCATGACTGTGGATCCGATGATGAATGTGAATCCGGTGACGGCTGTGGTGCTGATGATGACACTGATCCGGTCGACCCCAACGAGCTGGTCTGATAAAGGCCCAACGCCTGGGGGTTAGCCGCGCATGCCCCGGCTTTTTATTGACTTGAACATGATATGGGAATACATTCCCACTTATGCCTGAAGATACTAATCAAGCACTGACCTTGGCCGCCCTCAAGCTACTTAGGCCCTTGGTGCGCCTGCTTATGCGCCACGGTATGGCCTATGGTACTTTCGCGGAAATCGCGCGTAAAGCTTATGTGGATGAGGGCTTTACTGAAATTTCCCAATCGGGAAAAAGACCGACGGTTTCCAGCATTTCCGCCCTGACTGGATTGACCCGGAAAGAAACCAAGCGACTACGCGAAATTAATTTGATTGGCGGTGAGGCTTCATCCCAGCGCTACAGCAGGGCAATCAGGGTAGTCAGTGGCTGGTTAAATGACAGCCGTTTCCAGACCGCTGACGGCGGGCCGGCAATATTACCTTTCGAAAGTGGCGAGGCCAGCTTTAGTAGCCTGGTGAAGGAATATAGCGGTGATATTCCTCCGGCGGCGATGCTGTCTGTACTGGAGTCTAGTAATACACTCAAATCAGGTGAAAGTGGCGTGGAGTTACTTTCCCGCGCCTACATACCGCACGACACACCAGTCGATAAGATTAATATCCTGGGCACGGATATCGCCGAGCTGGCGGCAACCATAGGCCATAATATCGAATTCGACCCACAGAACAGATGGTTTCAGCGCAAGGTTTCGAATATTGCTGTCAACAAAGATGCACTTCCCGCTTTTCGCAAGCTCTCCAATCAGAAGTCACAGGAATTGCTGGAGGAATACCACGCCTGGCTCTCCGCTGCAGAAATCGATGTCAATCAAGCCGGTGAGGAAGAGCCCCGCTACGTAGCGGTGGGCATTTATTACCATGAGCATGAAATTACAGAGGAGGACCGACAATGAGCCTGTCCAGAATATATCACGTCGCGTTATACATGGGGGTCGCGGCGCTAGTCGGCTGTGGCGGTGGCGGTTCCAGTAGTGGCGATACCCTTGCCAGTAACTCGCCCATTCCGGGTGATGGCGGCAGTGGCGGTGGTATTGGCGGCTCCGGAGTCAGTACCTCGGGCACTATCAATGGCTTTGGCAGTATTTTTGTCAATGGCATTGAGTTTGAAACTGATGACGCCGTTATATCTGTGGATGGCCAGGATGTCGGTGAGGATGCGCTGGGCCTTGGGATGGTCGTATTTGTCACCGGAACAGTGAACGATGATGGCGTGACCGGAATTGCGAACAGTGTAGTTTTTGACGATGAGGTACAGGGCCCAATCTCGGACATACAGTTAGACGGTGACGGCAACACTAAAATCCTGACGGTATTAGGTGTGACGGTAATCATCGAGCGGACGGGCACGGTCTATGAGGATACAAGCTTTGACACCCTCGCCATCGATGACCTGGTGGAAGTCTCTGGTTTCAGAGATGACAGTCAGCGCCTGCGTGCGACCCGCGTAGAGAAAAAATCCGGCTTTGTCGATGGTGTTAGCGAGATAGAGCTTAAAGGTGTTGTAGAGAGCCTGGCGGGTACCCAGTTCGTGTTTGGTGTCTACACGGTGGAGTTTTCCGGTGCGGATTTGTCGGATGTACCCGGTGGCACTTTGCAAGACGGAATGATAGTGGAGGTAAAGGGAACCCTGCAAGGCAATTTGATCACCGCCACACAAATAGAACGCGAAGATGGCTTGGCGGGAAGTTTTGAGGATGATGATGAAATCAGCGTAGAAGGCACGATTACCAATTTTGTGGACAGTGGTAGCTTTGACGTTGCGGGTGTTGCAGTAGACGCCAGCAGCGCGGGGCTTATACCCTCAAACCTGGTGCTGGCGGCGGGTATTGTGGTTGAAGCAGAGGGGCATTGGCGCGGCGATGTACTTATCGCTGAAACCGTCGAATCTCGCCGAGGCCGTATTGAGATAGAGGCCGTAGTGGCCTCCGTATCTGACACCACAGTCACCCTGCAACTCTTTGGTGGCACAGTAACGGTGGAGATCGATAGCCAGACATTATTGGACGACGAAACCGACCAGGCTGATCCCATGACGGTCCAGGATATAGGTGTGGGTGACTTCCTTGAAATCGAGGCGATACAGTCCGGAACTTCTCTACTGGCGACACGCTTGGATCGGGATGAGATGGATGACGATGTTTTACAGGCACCGGTTGAAAGCTTTGTCACCAACAGCAGTGTGACCCTGCTGGGTATACGCTATGGCACCGCTGGGGCAGAGTTCGAAAATGAGAACGATGTTTCGGTCACCGAGGCAGAATTTTACAGTTTGCTGAAAGTCGGCATGCTGATAAAGGTGGAGGATGAGGAAACAGCCGATGGCGTGGCAGATGAAGTAGAGTTTGAGCACGACATCAAGTTTGGGGGTGACAGTGACTCGAGCTCTGATGAAGATGCTTCAGATTCTGAGGATGAGTCTGACGCTGAAGATGCCTCCGATTCAGAGGATGAGTCTGACTCTGACTCTGGCGACGGCTCAGATGAATCAGATGAATCAGAGGACCCTGAGGATCCAGAGGACCCTGAGGATCCAGAAGACCCAGAAGACCCAGAAGACCCGGAAGATCCAAATAATCCAGGTGAGTGGAGTAAACAACTCTTCCCATTAGTGAGTGTTTGCGGGGCTTGTCCCGGCTTTTTTTGGCCTGGGGAATACAGCTTTACGCATCGGGCTCGATAATCTGCTAGTCTCCCCAGTCTCACTGAATTGGAGATGAAGCGATGAGCGCAGCGACTGTACTCACAGAGGGACTGTATTTTGGCGAGGGGCCTCGCTGGCATGATGGGCGGCTGTGGTTCAGCGATTTCTACGCTCACGCTGTAAAGTCGGTGGGTCGGGATGGGGGGCAGCGAGTCGAACTGGAAATGGATGATCAACCCTCTGGCCTGGGGTGGTTACCCGATGGTCGCCTGTTGGTGGTGTCCATGGCGGATATGAAGCTGCTGCGACTGGACCCGGACGGCCTCAAGGTTCACGCTGACCTCTCCGAGTTTTCGGCGCACCTGTGCAACGACATGGTTGTCGACAACCATGGCAGAGCCTGGGTGGGTAACTTTGGCTTTGACCTGGATGCCCAGATAGAGGAAAAAGGCGTGGAAGTTGCCCTGGCCGACCACCCTGCGACCAATCTGGTACGGGTTGACCCCGACGGTAGTGTGCACAGAGCATCCCCCGATATGCACTTCCCCAATGGCATGGTGATTACCCCGGACGGCAAGACCCTGATCGTCGCTGAAACACTGTCCATGTGCCTCACGGCTTTTGATATTGAAGGGGATGGCAGCTTGCGTAATCGCCGGGTCTGGGCCGAAGTCGGCATGCGCGCCCCGGATGGCATCTGCCTGAATGAAGCGGGAAATGTCTGGGTAGCCAACGCCCTGGCGGCCGAGTGTGTTCTGGTCGGCGAAGGAGGGGAGATACTGCAGAGCGTTGAAACCAGCCAGCCGTGCTTTGCCTGCATGCTGGGAGGTGATGATGGGCACACGCTGCACATGGTGACCGCACAGAGTTCTGATAAGCGCGCGGCCTCCGCTGAACCTACGGGAAAGATAGAAGTTTGTACCGTGGATGTAGCCGGGGCAGGATGCCCCTAGGCAAAAGGGGCCTGGTTACGGGTCTGTCGGAATTGGCTTGACTAGCTTGAAGGCAGGTTTGGAATATCCAGGGAGCCAGGGTAGTCAGCAGCGCACATTGCTGCTGTAGGGAAGGAAGCCAGCAATTTTTTATCAGCGGTGATTAGAACAGTGTCCAGCGACATGGCGAGTGCAATAAATTCGCAGTCATAGGCACTACAGCCAGATTTTTTTGCCAGGGTGAGCACTGTTATGGAATCTATTTTGTACTCGTTATCTCCCATTAACAGCTCGGCCTGGTGTTGTATGTTACAGGCGGTTTCGAACCCCAGTATTTCTGACCTCAGGTAAGTGGCAAGTATATTGCGCATCTCGCTACGCCATAGCGGGGGCGCGACCCAATTTGGGTCTGCACTAAGTAGCCTCTCTATGGACTCTGTTTGCTGTGTAGGTAAGTACAGATAGGCAATTATATTGGTGTCGACAACGATCATGCGCGACCATGAACCTTGGCTTTATCAATTTCTTCGTCGCTCAGTATTGGACTCTTGACCTGGCCTCGTAGGGCTCTGGCGGTTGTGATCAGTTCGTGTGGGGGAATTCTTGTGGGCAGTAAAACCCTCTCAAGGCACACAATCAGTTCGCTGTTAATGCTTCGATGATGAATATGGGCCGATGCCTTTAAATGCTGGTAAAGTCTTTCGGGGATATTTTTCACGGTAATGGCTGGCATGGGTGCCTCCTCGTGGCTTGAGGTTTCATTATGGTTTCGAAATGGTTTCATGTAAAGCCCCCTCACCTTGCGCCAATCCTGACTGCTGATGTCCACTATGCACAACGTGGCGCATAAGGTCTCGCAAGTGAACACATTGGATTGATTATGCTATGGTGCGCTTCCTTTTTGGCGCGCATTGGATCCATTGAGAAAGAATAAATGTCTGAAATAACATTCTCCAAAGAAGAAAAATCCATTCTGGTGGACAAGCTAAAAATGTATTTCGATAAAGAGCTGGGCCAGGAAGTGGGTCAGTTTGACTGTGAGTTTTTCCTGGACTTTATTTCAGCGGAAATTGGCTCCTATTACTACAACAAAGGCCTCAGTGATGCCCAGAGCATTGTCACCGCCAAGATGGAAGACATCAGTGACGCCTTCTATGAAATTGAGAAACCAACGAACGTTCAAAACCGATAAGTTCCGATGATAAGCATCGATAATACTGAAAAAGTGACTGCCATAAAAATTGCTGTAGTTGTAATCTACGCGCTACTGGTGGGCTACGCATCACTCTCTCCCGCCAGTGGGCTGGCCATTGGATCCTGGGATAAGCTGGCCCACTTTCTGACCTATGGCATGTTCGCAGCTCTCGTATTTGGGCTTGTGAAGAGCACGAAGGCCTACCTGTACGCCTGCCTTGCCATAGTTCTCTACAGTGGGTTGATGGAAGTGGGGCAGTCTTTTGTTCCAGGCCGGTCCATGTCGGCATATGATCTGCTCGCCAATACTCTGGGTGTGGCAACAGCGGCACTGTTTATCAAAACACTGGCCGCAAAGAGCGCGCGTCCCTGAAGCGGAGCTCAGGCCGCGCGTTTTCGGGTTTTTCGTTTTGATGCGCCAGACTTCACTTTTGCCCGTTTCAACATAGGCGCTAAAAACTCCCCGGTATAAGAGCCCTTAGTCTCAGCCACCTGCTCCGGTGTGCCCGTTGCAATAATCTGGCCGCCGCCACTGCCGCCCTCGGGCCCCAGGTCGACTACCCAGTCGGCGGTTTTAACCACGTCGAGATTGTGCTCGATAATCACCACGGTATTGCCGTGATCTCGCAGGCGGTGCAGAACTTCCAGCAGCTGCTTGATGTCTTCAAAATGCAGGCCAGTGGTGGGCTCGTCGAGAATATACAAAGTATTGCCAGTGTCGCGCTTGGACAGTTCCTTGGATAGCTTCACACGCTGGGCTTCGCCGCCGGATAAGGTGGTGGCCGCCTGGCCCAGTTTGATATAAGTCAGGCCCACGTCCACCAGTGTTTGTAATTTACGCGCGATAGTCGGCACTGGCTCGAAAAACACCAGTGCATCTTCCACGGTCATTTCCAGTACTTCGTAGATGTTTTTCCCTTTGTAGCGTACTTCCAGAGTCTCGCGGTTATAGCGTTTACTCTTGCAGATATCGCAAGGCACATAGATGTCGGGCAGGAAATGCATTTCCACTTTGGTGACACCGTCGCCCTGACAGGCTTCGCAGCGCCCGCCTTTTACGTTGAAGCTGAAGCGCCCGGGCTTGTATCCCCGGGACCGTGCTTCCTGGGTGCCGGCGAACAGCTCCCTTACCGGCGTGAAGATACCGGTGTAGGTGGCGGGATTGGAGCGCGGGGTGCGCCCTATAGGACTCTGGTCTATGTCGATTACTTTATCGAGTAGGCCCATGCCCGAGATGGTCTTGTGTGGCGCGGCGCTCAGTGTGGTGGCACCATTGAGCTCTGTGGCGGCGACCGGATAGAGTGTACTGTTGATCAGTGTGGACTTTCCAGACCCTGAGACGCCGGTAACGCAGGTAAGCAGCCCCAATGGAATAGTAAGATCTACTGCCTGCAGGTTATTGCCGGTGGCACCTTTTAATACCAGCCGTTTCTTCGGGTTGTGGGCTGTGCGTGTCGTGGGTATGGCTATTTCCTTCTCGCCGGAGAGATAAGCTCCGGTCAGGGAGTTCTTGTTCGCTACGATATCGGCGAAAGTTCCCTGAGCGACAATTTCTCCGCCGTGTACGCCGGCGCCGGGGCCAATGTCGATGATATGATCGGCACAGCGAATGGCCTCCTCATCGTGCTCTACCACGATCACCGTGTTGCCAATGTCCCTGAGATGATTGAGGGTGCGGATCAAGCGCTCGTTGTCTCGCTGGTGCAGGCCTATGGAGGGTTCGTCCAGAATATACATTACGCCCACCAGTCCTGCGCCGATTTGCGAGGCCAGCCGAATACGCTGGGCCTCTCCCCCGGAGAGGGTTTCGGCGCTGCGGTTCAGGGTGAGGTAGTTGAGGCCTACATCTACCAAAAAGCGATAGCGTGCGCGCAGCTCCTTGAGGATTTTCTCGGCGATTTCGCCCTTGCGCCCTTCCAGTTGTAACTGTTCGAAGTAGTCCTGCGCTTCCCCCACGCCCATTTCGGTGATGGAGGGCAGGTTGCGCTCGTCGACAAAGACATGGCGTGCGTCCCTGCGCAGGCGGGTGCCACCGCAATCGGGGCAAGTCTGGTTGGCCTGGTATTTTGCCAGATCTTCCCGCACTGACTGGGACTCGGTGTCGCGGTAGCGCCGGGTCATATTGGGGATGATGCCCTCAAAGGGATGAGTGCGCTTGAAGATGTCACCGCGGTCGTTGATGTAGGAAAAGGCGATTTCCTCCTCGCCACTGCCGTGCAGGATTAATGCCCGGTGTTTCTTGTTAAGCTTGTCATAGGGCGTGTCGACGTCGAAGCCATAGTGCTCTGCCAGTGAGTTGAGCATATGGAAGTAGTAGACATTGCGCCTGTCCCAGCCGCGAATTGCGCCCTCCGCCAGACTGGCCTCGGGGTGTAATACAATGCGCTCTTCATCGAAGTATTGTTTTACGCCCAGGCCGTCACAACCGCTACAGGCACCCGCCGGATTGTTAAAGGAAAACAGGCGCGGTTCCAGTTCGTCGATGCTGTGCCCACACTGGGGGCAGGCGAAGCGGGCAGAAAAGGAGATATCCTCACCGTCGCCGTCCATATAGTTGATTGAGGCGAGGCCATCCGTGAGGCCCAGGGCAGTCTCGAAGGACTCCGCCAGACGGATGCCGAGGTCGTCCCGCACTTTGAAACGGTCTACCACAACCTCGATGTTGTGTTTCTTCTTTTTCTCCAACTCGGGTACGTCGTCAAGGTCGGTAACAATGCCGTCGATGCGTGCCCGCACAAAGCCGCCGGCCCGCAATTCTTCAAATATGTGCAGGTGTTCGCCCTTACGCGCGCGAACAACCGGTGCCAGCAGCATCAATTTACTGCCTTCGGGCAGTGCCAGTACGGTATCGACCATTTGGCTGATAGTCTGCGCTTGCAGGTTCAGGTTGTGATCTGGGCAGCGGGGTTCGCCAACCCGGGCAAAAAGCAGGCGCAGATAATCGTAGATTTCGGTGATGGTTCCCACGGTTGAGCGGGGGTTGTGTGAGGTCGATTTCTGCTCAATGGAAATGGCGGGGGAGAGACCCTCGATATGGTCAATGTCGGGTTTTTCCATCATCGACAAGAACTGTCGGGCGTAGGTGGACAGGGATTCCACATAGCGACGCTGGCCCTCGGCGTATAGCGTGTCGAAAGCCAGTGAGGATTTGCCCGATCCCGACAGACCGGTTATGACCACCAGTTTGTCCCTGGGGATGTCCACGTCGATGTTTTTTAGGTTGTGGGTACGCGCCCCGCGGACTTGAATGGTGTCCATGATTCCCCTGTTATTCCAGCTTGGCAGAAAACCACACAGTATATGCCAAGCACTGCGAAACTGGTAACATGTGTGAGTATTTTGAAAGACCATCCACGTGATAACTGAAAACCCCATGACAGCGCTGGAAAGGCGCACTGTAGGCTCTCTGGCCTTATTATACAGCTTCCGGATGCTGGGCCTGTTTATGGTCCTGCCTCTGCTGGCGCTCTATGCCGTCGATTTACCAGGCGCATCTCCCGCACTTATCGGTCTGGCCCTGGGTGTCTATGGGCTGACCCAGGCTATGCTGCAAATTCCCTTTGGATGGCTGTCCGACCGCATTGGCCGCAAGCCGGTTATTGTCGGCGGGCTGCTGCTGTTTGCCGCGGGCAGTATCGTGGCTGGCATGGCAGAAAATACCCTGGGTATTATTGTTGGCAGGGCGCTTCAGGGCGCCGGTGCCATTGCCGGTACGGTGATGGCTCTGGCCGCCGACTTGACCCGGGATGAGCAGCGCACCAAGGCGATGGCCATCATTGGCGTGAGCATTGGGCTGTCTTTTGCGGTGGCGCTGGTGTTGGGCCCGGTGGTGGCGGGGCAGTGGGGTTTGTCATCGGTATTCTTCCTGACGGCAGTACTGGCCGTGGTGGGAATTGCCATTGTGTGGCTGGGTGTTCCCAAGCCGCCCGCGGTGGGTTTGTCTGGGGGTGAGCGAGGGTCAACACTTCACTCTCTCACTCGCAGCTTTCTCGATCCCGCCCTTGCTCGCCTTAACTTAGGTGTGTTCGTGCTGCACTTTATCCTGATGTCCTGTTTTCTGGTGGTGCCGCAATTGTTGGAGAGCGTGGCGGGCGTCTCGCGCGAATACCACTGGCAGATTTATCTTCCCGCCCTGGTTCTTTCAGTTGTCGGCATGCTGCCCCTGATGCGCATGGCGGAGCGCGGGGGACGGCCGCGTGAGATGTTCCTGTTTGGCATTGGCCTGGTATTGGTGTCGGTGTTGATTTTGGGCTTTGCCCGCAGCGCATTTTCCCTGTATCTGGGACTATGGGTGTTTTTCGTGGGCTTCAATTACCTGGAGGCAACACTGCCCTCTCTGGTCAGCAAAACGGTCTTTGCCGGTGACAGGGGTTCTGCCCTGGGGATGTACTCTACCTGTCAATTCCTGGGTGCATTCGCGGGAGGCGCCGGCGGTGGTTGGGTGGTGCAGTCTATGGGTGTGGAAGCTGCCTTTGTGCTCAGCGCTGCGCTTGTGCTGGTATGGTTATTGGCGGCATCGCGCATGACGCACGGGGACATGTTGGGCCGCGGCGTTCTCACCCAGCCCTGAAGCGATAGCGCTCTGCAGCACACTGCGAATATCGGGTCCACAATAGATGACCTTTGGCGTTTATCGCTGTCGCATTTGGGGTTGGGGATTGCTATAGTCCCCTGTTCATCAGAACTTCGAATATCAATACATAACTGACAAAATAAGAGGATTTTTTATGGCTTCGCGTGGTGTGAATAAAGTCATCCTGGTGGGCAATTTGGGTAACGACCCCGAAACTCGGGCTTTTCCTTCCGGCGATATGGTGACTAATATCACCGTTGCTACTTCGGAAACCTGGAAAGACAAGCAGACAGGCCAGCCACAAGAGCGTACCGAGTGGCATCGTGTCGTGTTTCACAGGCGATTGGCAGAAATTGCCGGTGAGTACCTGCACAAGGGGTCGAAGGTCTATATTGAGGGCTCGCTGAGAACGCGCAAATGGCAGGGTAAGGACGGGCAGGACCGCTATACGACAGAAATTGTCGCGCGTGAAATGCAGATGTTGGACAGCCGCGGCGCGGGCCAGGGCGGTGGCCAGAGTAACTATAACCAGGGCGGCTACAACCAGGGTGGCGGGCAGGCAGCACCGGCGCAAAACCAGGCGCCAGCAGCGGGTGCGGCTCCTGCCAGCAGTGCTCCTGCCACCGATTTTGGCGACTTTGATGACGATATCCCGTTCTAGACAATACATAACTTAGGATTGGTGGAACAATCTGGTGCGCATTCTCATTGTGGGTTCAGATACGTCTCTGGGAGGCGCTCTGTTGGACTTTCTACTCTCCCAGGATCGCCATGCGGTAGAAGTATTGCCGCTGGAGGCGTGTCGCTGGAAAAGTGAGCGCCAGGCCAAGAAAGCCCTGCGGCGTGCCGGTTGTGAGTTGGTGGTGGATGTCAGAATAGTGGCCGCGGCAGACGGCGGTGACATTATTCACGACGTCGATATAAATCGCACCCTGTGGCTGGCCAAAGCCAGTCACAGAAACAATGTCGGTTATGTGTATTTATCCAGTGCCCGTGTTTTTTCCGGCTCTGTAGAGCGTCTCTACAGTGAAGATGACTACCCCGACAATGAGGACACCCTGGGCGAGTTATTATTGCGCAGCGAAACGGCGGTGCGGGATAACTGCGAGCGGCACCTCATTCTGCGCCTGGGCCCCGTGTTTTCCCATCAGTACAATAATGTCCTGACCACGGTGCTGGGGCAATTGGTGGCGGGCGACACCTTGCATATGGGCAATAGTTTGCGTGGCTCTCCGGTGTTTGCCAACGATGCCGCGCGTGTTATATCGGCGCTGACAGACCAGCTCAGCACCCATGCCGATGTATGGGGTATTTATCACTACTGCAGCTCGGAGGCGACAAACTGTTATGAATTTGCAGAGTCGCTGCTTGCGTCAGCCGCGCAATATGCCGAATTTCAGCCAGGTGTGGTGGGACTGGAAAAGTCCGCCGAGGCCACCGCAATGCTCAATCGAAGCCTGGATTGCGCAAAAATACGTAGCACTTTTGCCATTCAACAGATGGCCTGGCGCAGTTTTGTTGCCGATTCGGTCAAGGAATATTTCCTTGACACGAAGACCTGAGTAAACTGCACAACCACAATTATCTACACGAAAAGGATTAACCCCTATGGCCAAGGCCACCGATGAAAAACCGCGCTCACTGGGCGTTGCCGTACTTACCGTTTCTGACACCCGCACCGAGTTGGACGATACATCCGGGAAATACCTGTTTGATGCCCTGGAAGCCGATGGCCACCACGGGGCAGGTAAAGCAATTGTTATCGACGATATCTATAAGATCGGGCGGTGCTGTCTGCCTGGATAGCAGATGAGGACATAGACGCTGTACTGATCACGGGTGGCACGGGGTTTTCCGGTAGGGACTCCACACCGGAGGCGGTGAGGCCCCTGTTCGATAAAGACATCGACGGCTTTGGTGAGCTTTTCCGGGCGCTGTCCTATCAGGAAATCAGTTCTTCCACCATACAGTCCCGTGCTCTGGCCGGGTTTGCCAACAATACGGTTATCTTTTGTATGCCCGGGTCTACCGGGGCATGCCGCACCGCCTGGGTGGGGCTTATCAAGGAACAACTGGACAGCAGTCACAGTCCGTGTAATTTTGTCGGTGTGCTCAATGTGAGCCGGGAACAAAACCATTGACCACGCTACTGCCGGTCGAAGCCGCGCTGGCACAGGTGCTGGCCAATGTCCGGGGAGACGTCAGGGTTGAAATACAGGTCGACCTGATAAACGCACTTGCCTGTGTCCTGGCCGTGGATATTATCTCGCCACTGGCGGTACCTGGGGATGATAACAGTGCCATGGACGGTTACGCCCTGCGAGCAGCAGACGCCACAGGCCCCCTGCCTGTCAGTCAGAGAATACCGGCCGGAACGGTGGGGGCGCCGCTACAGCCAGGCACTGCCGCCCGAATTTTCACCGGGGCGAGTATTCCCGAGGGTGCTGATGCGGTGGTGATGCAGGAGAATTGCACTGTAGAGAACGGGTCGGTGACGGTGTCCGGGTCGGTGAAAGTTGGCCAGAATATTCGTCCAAGAGGGCAGGATATCGCCCAGGGCCAAGTGGTGCTCAGTGCGGGAAGACGATTGCGCCCCCAGGATCTGGGCCTGTTGGCCTCTATTGGCGCTGCGCAGGTAACTGTGTTCAGGCCTCTTAAGGTCGCTATTTTATCTACTGGAGACGAACTGGTCGATCCCGCCTCCGGCACCCACCTGCAACCGGGGCAACTGTATAACTCCAACCGCTATACCCTGGCGGGCCTGCTGAGCAGCCTGAATATGGAGGTTGTAGATGCGGGAATAATCCCCGATGATCCCGAGGCCACTGCACTGGCATTGCAAGGGGCAGCCGATAGTGCAGACTGTGTGATCAGCTCCGGTGGCGTTTCGGTCGGTGAGGAAGACCACGTCAAAAACCAGGTGGAAAAGCTGGGCAGCCTGAACCTGTGGAAACTGGCCATAAAACCGGGCAAGCCGCTGGCGTTTGGCGCTATCGGTAACACGCCCTTTTTCGGTCTGCCGGGTAATCCCACGTCGGTGTATGTCACGTTTTGCCTGGTCGCCCGCCCCTTTCTGCTAAAAATGCAGGGGCTGGACGAACCAGAGGCTGTCAAGTTGATGGCAGTAGCGGCTTTTAACAGTGGCAAGCCGGGAGGGCGGCAGGAGTACAGGCGCGTCACCGTTGGCAACAATGCGGCGGGAGGTCTGGAAACTATGGATTATGGCAACCAGAGCTCAGGGGTGCTCAGTTCTGTCAGTCACAGCAATGCACTTGCGGTGATACCGCCGGGCAGTGTGATCAATGAGGGCGACCTGGTCGAGGTGATATTACTGGATCAGTTCGCCTGATCCCCCGGTTCAGCCCGTGTATTTCTGGAACACCAGCGAGGCGTTGGTGCCACCAAACCCAAAACTGTTAGACATGACGCGTTGCAAATCCACGTTGTCGTGCCGGTTGATTGCGATGGGCAGGCCCTTGGCATCCGGGTCCAGGTTCTCAATGTTGGCCGAGGCGGCGATGAAGCCTTTTTGCTGCATAAGCAGGGAGTAAACTGCCTCCTGCACACCGGCTGCACCCAGGGAGTGGCCGGACAGGGATTTGGTCGATCCAATGACGGGTATATGGTTCAGTTCCTGGAATGTGGCGCGTACCGCTTTGAGTTCCTGCATATCCCCGGCCGGTGTGCTGGTGCCGTGGGCGTTGATGTAATCGACAGCGCCATCGACTGTGGCCAGTGCCTGCGCCATGCAGCGTACCGCGCCCTCTCCCGAGGGTGACACCATGTCATAGCCATCGGATGTGGCGCCGTAGCCCACCAGTTCGGCGTAAATTTTAGCGCCCCGCGCTTTGGCGTGCTCCAGTTCCTCTACCACCAACATGCCACCACCACCGGCAATAACAAAACCGTCGCGGTCGGCGTCGTAGGCTCGCGAGGCTTTTTCGGGTGTGTCGTTATACTTGGTAGAGAGCGCGCCCATGGCATCAAACAGGCTGCTCAGGGTCCAGTGCAGTTCTTCGCCGCCCCCGGCAAAAACAACGTCCTGCTTGCCCAGCTGAATTTGCTCCATGGCATTGCCGATACAGTGGGCACTGGTGGAGCAGGCAGAGGATATTGAGTAGTTAACCCCCTTGATTTTAAAGGGCGTGGCGAGACATGCTGATACGGTGCTGCCCATGGTCTGGGTGACGCGATAGGGCCCGACCCGGCGCAGGCCTCTGTCGCGCAAAATGTCTGCAGCCTCTGTTTGGCTGGCTGAAGATGCGCCACCTGAGCCTGCGATGATGCCGGTTCGAACATTCGAAACCTCCGACTCTTCCAGGCCGGAATCGGCTATCGCCTGCGCCATGGAAATATAGGCGAAGCCTGCAGCGTCGCCCATAAAGCGATACTGCTTGCGATCTATAAGCTCTTTCAGGTTGATGTCGGGTGCGCCGGCGACGTGTGAGCGCATGCCCATGTCAATTTGCTCTTGCCGGGCGCTAATTCCAGAGCGTCCGTGATACAGAGAGTCACAGACGGCGTTGGCATCGTTGCCCAGGCAGGAAACAATGCCCAGACCGGTGATTACTACTCTTCTTGTCATGGCTTAGATTGACTCCCCGGATTGAATCAAACCGACTCGCAGTTTTTCCATACTGTAAATTTCTTTGCCGTCCACAGATACCGTGGCATCGGCAATGCCCATAACCAGTTTGCGTTCAATGACGCGTCGGACCTGGATGTTATAAGTCACTTTTGAGGCACTAGGTAGTACTTCGCCGAAAAACTTTACCTGGCCCGAACCCAGTGCTCGGCCGTGCCCCGAGTTGCCCCGCCAACCCAGAAAAAAGCCAACCAGTTGCCAGACCGCATCCAGACCCAGGCAACCGGGCATGACCGGGTCTCCCGGGAAGTGGCAGGGGAAAAACCACAGCTCCGGATTGATATCCAGTTCAGCGATAATTTCACCCTTGCCATATTCTCCTCCCTCGGAGGAAATGTGGGTTATGCGATCAATCATCAGCATATTATCAACCGGAAGCTGGGCGTTGCCGGGCCCAAATAATTCGCCGTTGCCGCAGGCTATCAGGTCTTCTTTGCTGTAAGCGCTTTTTCCAGTCATATTGTTTCCACAATGGCTATGATCTTCGCCGCTGAGCTCAGGGCGAGGGGGTGCTTCTTTCGGGAGCGCCGTGCGACTCCAGTGAGCGTGCCCATTCTAATGATTGGAGCACACAAGTCCATAGATTATGCCAGAAACTGATCGGCTTGTTGCCTAGTTTATAGGGCGAACTTGGGCTAAAATGAGCTGCTTTCCCAGCGTGTCAATAACCATGAGAATTAAATGCTAACACCCGTCATTTTATCCGGTGGGGTCGGTAGCCGTTTGTGGCCGATTTCTCGAGAATTTCACCCTAAACAGTTCCTGCCCCTGGCCGGTGAACTATCCATGCTGCAGGAGACCCTGCACAGGACCGGTGATCTGGAGGCCTCGGCGCCGCTGGTTGTGTGCAATGAAGAGCACCGCTTTATGGTGGCGGAGCAATTGCGGGCGGTAGAACTGGATGCCGGTGCGCTGATCCTGGAGCCCCAGGGGCGCAATACAGCGCCCGCGGTTGCCCTGGCCGCCTTGCATGCAATGGCACACGACCCGGAGGCGGTGTTACTGGTATTGCCTGCCGACCATCTTATCCAGAATATCGGTGCATTCGTCACGGCGGTGGGTGATGCACTGCCCCTGGCCCGTGAAGGGCGCCTGATGACTTTTGGTATTATCCCGACCAGCCCGGAAACCGCCTACGGTTATATCCAGCGCGGCGAGCGCCTGTCCAGTGATAGCTTTGAGATAAGCCAGTTTGTTGAAAAACCAGATAAAGAAACCGCCCAGAACTACCTGGCGGACGGGTCCTATTTGTGGAACAGCGGCATGTTCCTGTTGCAGGCATCCGCCTACCTGCAGGAGCTGGAGAAATACGCGCCGCAGATGTTGAGTTGTTGTCGCGAGGCGATGGCAGCCGCCCAGATTGATATGGATTTTGTGCGCCCGGCCCGGGATGCCTTTCTTGCCTGCCCCAGCGACAGCATCGATTATGCGGTGATGGAAAAGACACAGCGTGGCGGCGTGGTGTCACTGGATTGTGGCTGGAACGACGTAGGCGCCTGGTCAGCCTTGTGGGATGTAGCCGAGCGGGACGAGCACGGCAATGCCTGCCGGGGAGATGTCATAGCGAACAACTGCAGCAACAGCTATTTGCGCTCAGAATCTCGCCTGATAGCTGTGGTGGGGGTGGATAACCTGGTTGTTGTCGAAACTGCCGATGCGGTGCTGGTCGCAGACCGACACACCGTCCAGGGTGTCAAAAGTATTGTGACCCAACTCAAGCAGCTGGAGCGGCCCGAGGCCACAACACACCGTCGTGTGTATCGCCCCTGGGGTTCCTACGAGAGCCTGGTCACCACGGATAGATTCCAGGTGAAGCGTATTATCGTCAATCCCGGTGGCACCTTGTCTCTACAGATGCATCACCACCGGGCGGAACACTGGGTTGTAGTTCATGGCACAGCCGAGGTAACCTGCGAGGACAAGGTGTTTATGTTGGGGGAGGATGAATCCACCTATATTCCCCTGGGGCACAAGCACCGTTTGGTCAACCCGGGGCAAACGCCACTGGAACTGATAGAAGTGCAATCCGGTGATTACCTGGGCGAGGATGATATCGTCCGCTTTGAGGATATTTACGGGCGCAGTAGCTAACTACGTTCGGGAACGCAAAAAGGCTAAGTTTATGATTCGAAAATGTTTATTCCCCGTCGCCGGTTATGGCACACGCTTTTTACCCGCCACCAAGAGTATGCCCAAGGAAATGCTGCCGGTGGTGAACAAGCCCCTGGTGCAATACGGCGTGGAGGAGGCCATAGAGGCCGGCATGAAAAACTGTGCCATGGTAACGGGGCGCGGCAAGCGCGCCATCACCGACCACTTTGATATCAGTTATGAGCTGGAGCACCAGATTTCCGGTTCTCCCAAAGAAGTGTATCTGGAGAGTATTCGAAGCGTCCTCAACGAGGGCATATTTACTCAGGTGCGCCAGCGTGAAATGAAAGGTCTGGGCCACGCCATTTTGACCGGAGAGGCGCTTATTGGCGACGAGGCTTTTGGCGTGTTGTTATCGGATGACCTGTGCCTGAACGATGGCCCCGGTGTATTGAGCCAGATGACGGAGTTGTACAGCGAGTTCCAGTGTTCCATTGTCGCCATCCAGGAAGTGCCAGAAGACGAAGTGCACAAATACGGCGTGATTGCCGGTGAACAGCTGCGCGATGACCTGTTTCGGGTCACCGACATGGTCGAGAAGCCCTCGCCTGAAGACGCCCCTTCAAACCTTGCCATTATTGGCCGCTATATTCTTAC
>JADFVW010000199.1 GCA_015222725.1 Pseudomonadota bacterium
ATAATGGTGGGTGATGACGGGATCGAACCGCCGACCCTCTGCTTGTAAGGCAGATGCTCTCCCAGCTGAGCTAATCACCCCCGAACCGAGAACGCGCATTATAGAGATATAATCATAGCTGTCAAACCATCGTGAAGAAAAAACCCCAAATAAATACTTCCGTGAAAAGTTGTTGATTTTAGTAGTAAAATTGCCGCAAACCAAAAGAGCCACAGACTATGGAAATCTACAAGGAATTTCACTTCGAGGCGGCCCATCGCCTGCCCAATGTACCCGAGGGACACAAATGTGCCCGCTTGCATGGCCACTCATTTCATGTACGCCTTGTCGTGTCGGGTGAAGTCAGCGAGCCGGATGGCTGGGTTATGGATTTTGCCGACCTGAAAGCCAGCTTCAAGCCCATCTACGAGCAACTCGATCACTACTACCTCAATGATATTCCCGGCCTGGAAAATCCGACCAGCGAGAACATCGCGCAGTGGATATGGTCCAGGCTCAAGCCAGAACTGCCACAATTGTCGTGCATCGAAATTCGCGAGACCTGTACATCAGGTTGTGTGTATCGAGGCGGTAACACCTAAAATAAAACTTGACGATTGCGCATAGACTATAGAAATAGCTATACGCTGAAACGTCGATTATGCTGTTACCGTTCCTGCGTGCATAAATGTTTCCATTTTCAGCGAGAGATTACTTTTGGTAACACAAACGCAAATGTTATACACATGCTTTTCGTGGCAGAAAACTTTCACGCACTTAGACATCACTTTAAATTCAACTCCTTAGACATAAGCTGTAATACATTGTTTTATAAGACTTTTATGTCATTGTTCGAATTTTAACCAATCTGCAGATGAGCCCGAACTTATTACGCTGCACCTTCGGACGAACAACTTACACACAGTGTTATCCACAGAATCTGTGGAAAAATGATGGCTTGCTGGTTGTTACGTAACCACCTCTTATCACGGCAGTCACACAGGCGACCCACCAGCGGAATCAGGCGGCAATCCAGGTAAAGTCGCTGGATTGGATTTTCATTTATGATTGTGACCAAGTGGTCTATCGACTTGAACCAGATTCAGCGCATTCTTCGTCCTGTGAGTTGACTCGTGACGGCCGCTGAACAAGAATCAAGGCCTGTTCCTTATTCCCAAACGAAACCTGTTCATGAGCGACATTAAAGACCAATACGACTACATCATTGTAGGAGCCGGCTCCGCTGGTTGCGCCCTCGCCTACCGACTTTCGCGGGAAGCCAGTCGAAAGATCCTGCTGCTGGAGGCCGGTCCAGGCGATGGCCACCCCATGATTCATATGCCCCTGGGTTTTGCCTTTCTATTGAAAGACAAAAAACACAATTGGTGCTACGAAACCGACGCAGAGCCAAATTTGGACGATCGCAAGATCAGCTGGCCGCGGGGCAGGGTTCTGGGTGGCACCAGCTCTATTAATGGCATGGTCTATATCCGGGGCCAGCGCGAGGACTATGATGCCTGGGCCGAACTGGGTAATGACGGCTGGTCCTACGACGAGGTTCTCCCCTACTTCCTGCGCTCGGAACACAAGGCCGAGGGTGGCAGTGCCTACCACGGCTATGGCGGCCCACTGTGGGTCGAAAATGTGAACACGGAGGATAAGCTGGAACTCGCAGACCTGTTTCTACAGGCTGCCGTACAAACCGGCATTCCCTACAATGAGGACTTTAACGGCGCCACTCAGGAAGGTGCAGGTTATTACCAGCTGAACATAAAGAAGGGCCTGCGCCAAAGCACAGCGAGAACTTACCTAAAGCTCTGTGAAAAGCGACCGAATCTGACGGTAAAAACCCAGGCCCTCAGTCAACATGTGCTGATAGAGGGTGGAAAAGCCGTTGGTGTCCAGTACGTGCAGACAACGGGCAAGAACAAAACAACGGTAAAAGCCTACGCCAACAGTGAAGTGATATTGTGCGCTGGCGTTATCAATTCACCGCAGCTACTGGAACTTTCAGGGGTGGGCGACAAAGAGGTGCTGGAACCACTGGGCATTGAAGTAAAAAAACACCTGCCCGGTATTGGCGAGAATCTTCAGGACCATTTGACAGTCCATGTTATTCAGGGGCTGCACGGGGTCAAGACCTTTTATGAGGAAACCAGACCCCTCACCCTGGTTAAAAATATCTTTAACTTCCTGTTCCGCCGCCGCGGCTTGCTAACCCATCCCGCGGCTCAGGCGGGTATTTTCTTTCGCACCGATGAAGCGCAGACCCGCCCAATGGCCCAGGTTCATTTCGCACCGGCAGCCAGCGAAGCCGATGAAAAAGGCAATCTAAAAACAGCACCGGGAACCACCGCCACCGTCTGCCAGTTACGCCCCGAAAGTCGTGGCAGCGTCCATATTTGCTCCGGAAACCCCGATTCCTATCCCAGTATAAAAGCAAATTACCTGGCCACCGAGGGAGATCGCAAGACCATGGTCGCCGCAGTGCGCAAGGTAAGAGGTATCTTTAAGGCCCCCGCCCTGGACAAGTATCGGGGTTCTGAATTCAAGCCCGGTGCAGACACCCAGAGTGATGAGGAGATTCTCGACTATATTCGATCAAACGCTGAATCTGTCTACCACCCAGTGGGAACCTGCAAGATGGGCGGCGATAAAGCAGCGGTGGTAGACAACCGCCTGCGAGTTCATGGCATTGAGTGCCTGCGCGTCGCGGACGCTTCCATCATGCCCAATATTATTTCCGGTAATACCAACGCTACCGCCATCATGATCGCAGAGAAATGCGCCGACATGGTATTGGAAGATGCCAAACAGAGGATTCAACAATGAACGCACCGACAAAATTGGGCTCAGCTTCTGCCGAACTGCTATCGATGCTGGATATCCAGCGCTCAGCTTTTAAAGCTGAGGGGGCGGTACACATTGAGACACGCATAGACCGCATTGACCGCTGTATTGCCCTGCTGGTCGATAACCAGGGGGCCATTTGCGAGGCACTGAACCAGGACTTTGGCTGTAGATCTAAGTACGTGACGCAAATGATGGACATCATGAACTCGGTTGGCAGCCTGAAGTACGTGAAAAAGAACCTGAAAAAATGGATGAAACAGGAGAAGCGCTCGGCGCCCATCCCGATGAATTTTCTCGGCGCAAAGGCCCACGTGCACTACCAGCCCAAGGGTGTGGTGGGCATCATGACCCCCTGGAATGTGCCGGTAAATATGATATTCAGCCCCCTTGCAGACGTTCTGGGTGCGGGCAATCGGGCCATGATCAAGCCCTCAGAATTTACCCCCAACACCTCTGAGTTAATGCGAAAGCTGTTTGCGCAGTACTTTGAAGAGTCCGAAATTATTGTGCTTACCGGTGGACCCGAAGTGGGCGCCGCCTTCGCCGCGCTGCCCCTGGATCACCTTATTTTTACCGGGGCGGGCAGCATAGGCCGCCTGGTATTGAAATCTGCCGCGGAAAATATGGTGCCGGTCACTCTGGAACTGGGCGGCAAGTCCCCGGTTATTGTCAGCGACAGCGCCGATATCGACCTGGCGGCGGAGCGCATCATTTCAGGCAAGAGCATGAACGGCGGCCAACTCTGTGTCAGCCCCGACTACGTCTTTGTGCCACAGAGCCGTATGGAGGCCTTTATCCACAGCTGTAGAGAGGTCATCAAGGAGCAGTTTCCCAGCGTGGCGAACAACCCCGACTTTGTGGCCTGTATCAATGAAAGGCATTTTGAGCGCGTAAAAGGCTATATTGATGAGGCCACTGAAAAAGGCGCACGCGTCATTCCCCTGTGCCCGGATGGCGAGGACTGGTCATCTGCCCAGGTACACAAAATACCGCTGCATTTAATCGTCGACCCCGACGACTCCCTGAAGTGTATGCAGGATGAGGTTTTCGGCGCCATCATGAACATAAAACCCTACACAGACCTGCAGGACGCCATCGATTTTATCAATGCGCGTGAGCGCCCTCTGGCCCTGTACTACTTCGGCAAGGACAAGGAAGAACAAGCCAGGGTCATTAAAGAGACGATTTCTGGTGGCGTTTCGGTCAACACCATCGCCATGCATGTGGCCTGTGATGACATGCCCTTTGGCGGCATTGGCAGCAGTGGCATGGGCAATTACCGGGGCCGCGACGGCTTTCGCACTTTCAGCCATGCACGGGCGGTATTTCAGCAGGGATTCGTCGATATTGCGAAACTGGCGGGTACTCTGCCCCCCTACGGGGAAAAGCTAGCTAAAATGCTAAATTCACAGATTGGCAAATAAGGGTCAATGCACTGTGGGCTCGCGCTCGCTGACAACGACCGCCTGCACTTTCTTGGCCAGCATCATGACATGCCCCTGCCGACGTTCCAGGCCGTCCAGGCTGTAATCAAACCGGTACTGCCGCCAGATACGCCAGCGGCCAGTGGCATCGCGGCTAAGAGACATACGCTGAATATGCACGGTTTGATCCAGCAACTGAAAATCGTCCCGCTGGCTGGCCCGGGCCACCGCTTGAATGGCCAGTTCACGCACTCGAATTGCACTGAAGAAAAACAGCGCCGCCGCCGCGAAAGCAAAAAAGACCAGCACCTCGCCCAGGGTGAAATACATCGCTTTGTCCTAGGCGGGCTTTTTCAGGCGGCGCATAACCGCCTGGAAGCTCAGGACCAGTTCGTCCTTCACGGTTAACTGGCCGCGCAAAAAAGTCAGGGAACCGGTTCGCTTCACCACCACGCCACTGGCCTCTACCCAGTCACCCCGTTTTGCGCCCGCCATAAAATCACTGGTAAAACTAATGGTGGCACAATTTTCCCGTACCCCACTCAGGGCCAGCATGGTAGCTGCATAATCGGCGAAACACATCAATACCCCCCCGTGGACGGTGCCCAGGCCATTACAGTTTTTATGCTGGGCAATAAAGCCCATCTGCAAACCAGACTTGGTTTTTTTGTAATAGAACGGGCCTATGTCATCCTCGGCGGGGCTTACCCCCGCCAGCTGCTTATAGCCCTCTGGAATCAATACGTCGTCAGTCATTCACCACTCCACTACAATCAGGTTAATTCTCTTTTTGTAAGCTTCAGCATACTGTCCTTTGGGCCCGCCCGCTACCGGCCCATGCTGTGATAAAGAAATCTCTGTGCGCTTTACACTATGCAAGTGTATAGTCATTTTACCGAAAGTTGTGGATTCATGTATGCCTGCTGACCAAGCTCAAAGCAGTTCTCGCCAAAAACAACGGGAACAGACACAAAAACGCATTTTGGCAGCCGCCATCGACATTTTTGCCGAGGCTGGATTTGAGGCCTCATCACTGGCAGACATCGCCAAGCGCGCAAGTGTCAAAAAATCACTGGTGCAATACCATTTCGCGACCAAGGATCGCCTTTGGCAGGAAGCCGCGACCCAAATCTGGAACGAGCGAAACAAGCAACTGGCGGGCTTTGTAATCGAGGCGACCTCAGGCCAGAGCAATGCAGACCCGCAATCTCGAATGCGAAATGCGTTTCTGGCCGTGGTGAAATTTACCCGGGGAAAGCCCCAGTGGTTATGGTTTATGTTCCATGAGGGCGCGGTGAATGGCGAGCGCCTACAATGGCTGATCGACAATTTTATCGGGGAGGACTACACCCGGGGACAGGCATTTATCCGCGACTATCAGACCCGCGGACTGATCAGGGCCGGCTCCCCTCTGCAATTGATCAATCTGATTTCGGGCGCATTGACCTATAACCTGCTGGTAGCCCCGCAGACTTACAGGGCCACGGACAAAGACATGACCAGCGAGAAAGCCCTGTCGGAGCAGGTAGACTTGTTACTCGACATGCTGGCGCCGTAATTACCCGCTCAGCCCTCATCTCCTCCCAGAAACCGTCTCACGATACTGTTAAATAAACGGGGTTTCTGGGCGTGCAGCCAATGGCCACAACCAGGCATAATTTTAACTGCGGCCTGGGGAAACAATGTCATAATCCGGGCGCGGTGCTCCCGCAGAATGTAATCTGAATCGCCGCCCTTGATAAACAGAACATCCCGGCTATACGGTTCGTTAGCCTCAAGGCCGGCGCGAATAGCATCATAGTCCTTAATGATGCCGGCGAGATTAAAACGCCATGTATAGACGCCCTCTTCGTTGCGCCTGATACTCATCAGTAAAAACTGGATAAGTATGTCTTCGGCCAGGAAGCGGCCCATGATTTGCGAGGCATCCCCGCGCGACTGGCAGGCAGCCTCTTGTACCGCGCCCAGGGCGGCCAGCACATTGTCGTGGTGTGGCGCATATTTAACAGGGGCAATATCTGCAATACAGAGCGAATCCACGCGGCCAGCATCACTCAGGGCCAACTGCATGGCGAGCTTGCCACCCAGGGAATGGCCCATAAAATGGGCGCAGGGCAAGTTCTGCTCTTCCATCCAGTGCGCCACACAGCGCGCCATGGTCGGAATATCGGAGGACTGCAGCCAGCTCGACTTGCCGTGATTGGGTAAGTCGACGCTGTAAACGCGAAAATCATCCTGCAGGGCACGGGCCAGTGCGCCCAGATTACTACCCATACCAAATAAGCCGTGTAGCAAAACCACCGCTGGCGCCTCGCCCGGTTCCCGGCCAATAACACTATGGTGAAGATTTATATCCATATAACGCTGTGCCCCGACGCACTTTTTGCTAACATGCCCACACACTTGTTTACACTCAATCCCACACTATAACTGATCGAGATCTCACATGCGTCTATCTAGCTTCCTGGCGATAGTTATCCTGGTATTGACCGGCTGTGCCGGCACGCCTACCTACAATCCCACTGTCTATCCTTTCAATATTGATGAAAAAAATATGGCCGAGTCGGAGGTGAAGACCGTGGTCATCGCCCACGTCAACCTGGGCCTACGCTCTCGCTCCTATTTAGAAAAAGAATCAAAGCGCATCGACGGCTATGTGGAAAGATATCTTCGGGACAACGGCTACAAAGTACTGCCCCAGAGAGAATTCAAGCAGCACTGGAGTACGGCAGAGCGCGCTTTTGGCAATCCGGTGGACCCCACCACGGGAAAAATCAATATGAAAACCTTTGCCCAGATAATGACCAGTGTCAGGGACCAGATGAAATCTTCAAATCTGGACGCATTCATCTTCACCGATCTGGTGGAACTGCAGCAATCCTTCAGCAATGGTCTCAAGCACCTTGCCCGCTGGGACGGCGTCAGCCGAAAGCCTAGCCTGCAAGGTCCTGGCAATGGTGTCGCCGGTGATTTTGACTGGTATAAGACGGCTTCTGTGGCCTCCATGCAAATCAATATTTATGACATAGAACTGCGCCACCTGTTCACCAGTCGCGGCGGCATGGATGCAACGGATGCGATTGACACCCGCTCCTCCTCGGGTCGTTTCATCCGCCGACGCAACATTCTGGAAAACGAAGTGCATGTTCACGAGGGTATAGCACTGGCCTTTCACCCCTTTATCGAGATGGAAAAGTGGCCCGGGAACCCCTGAAGGCTTCATGAGCCTGCCGCAGGAAACATATTAAACAAGGACTACAATGAATAATAGAACAAGTATTTTCCTGGCAGCCGTGCTGCTGCCAAAGCTTTGCTTTGCCCAAACAGAATCCGCGATAGAAACGGTGGTAGTAACAGGCTCCTATGCACCCCTGCCTGTCTCCACGCTGACATCATCGGTAGCAATCCTTGACCAGAGCACACTGCAGGCATTGAACAAAAGTAATATAGCCGATGTACTCAAAACAATTACCGGTTTATCAGTGGAAGAGCAAGGCGGTGCGGGAGGGCTAACAGCGGTTTCCATCCGTGGCGGCGAGGCAAATTTCACCCTTGTACTGGTAGACGGAGTACCACAGAACGATCCCACTAACTCTCGCGGTGGCAGTTACGATTTTGCCAACCTGGACCCTACCAGTGTTGAGCGTATAGAAGTTGTACGTGGACCACAGTCGGCAGTCTATGGTTCTGACGGCCTGGCCGGTGTCATCAACGTTATCACCAGGCGCGGGCAGGAGAAGCATCGCCAGCAGCTGCGCGCCGAGTGGGGACAGGATGACTTCCAAAACTTGCAACTGGGAGCCTCTGGTAGCATCGGGGATTTTCAATACGCCATCGACATGGCCCACAGGGATGCCGGCGAGCAAACCGAGGGCAGTACCCGCGAAACAGACAGCGCCAATCTCCGCCTGGGCTGGCAATTAACAGACAGCCAGCAACTACAAGCCAGCTACCGCTACCTGGATGGCAAACGAAGCTCCTACCCCGAACAAAGTGGCGGCCCTGAATTTGCGCTCAGCGATAAATTGGATAAAAGCGATTTCAAGGATGAAACTTTTGCCCTCGCCTGGCAACTTGAGCTATCAGAGCACTGGCACAGCACCCTCAGAGGAGACAGCTTTGTACACGAGGAGACCTACACATCTCCCGGTATTGAACCGTTCTTTGCCGTGCCTCCCAACTCCGCCGACACTGAATTTCAGCGCGACCAGCTACAGTGGGTAAACACTCTGCAGTTTGGGGATAATTACCAACTGAACCTGGGTGCAGACTACCGCCACGAGGACGGAGAAAGCAGAGGAATTCTCGACCTGGGGTTTATCCAATTACCCACTGATTTCCAACTAGACCGCAATACAACCGGGATCTTCGGGGACATTCACGCCAGACTGCTACCCGCGTTAATTGTGCAAGCCAGCGTGCGCTACGACGATCCCAGCGACTTCAGCAGCGAAACGACTTTTAAACTTGGCAGCAAATACCAGCTAAACCAGGCAATTGCCCTTTCCGCGAATTGGGGCGAGGCCTTTAAATTGCCCAGCTTCTTTGCTCTTGGACACGCCCTGGTGGGTAACCCTGATCTCAAGCCGGAAACTGTTCGCAGTTGGGACATTGGACTCGAATGGCTTGCGGCGCCCGACCTGAACATGTCCGCTACATATTTCTTTAATGATTACCGTGACCTGGTCGATTTTGACTCCGAACAATTTATAAACGTCAATCGCAGCCGGGTTGAAAGCAATGGAGGCGAGTTACATATCGACTGGCAGGTAAACCGGACACTGGGCCTGCAGGCCCGGGCCACCTATACAGACCTGGATGTCAAGGACGCAACGACGGTGCTACTGGGTCGACCCCAATGGCTGGCAGGTGTCACTGGACGGTGGCAGCTCGCTGCCGACTGGAGCACTGCACTGGATTATCAATGGGTCGGCGAACAGTATGCTTCATCTTTACACACGGGAGAATCCGTTATTGAGGAGTTGCATGACTACCACCGACTCGACTGGAATCTTCACTTCCGACTCAGCCCGTCGATCGCCCTGGACCTGGCGGTGGACAATCTGTTAGACGAACAATACCAGACCGCTGTGGGCTTTGTAGCTGTGGGCCGTACTGCCCGCCTGGCAATCACCGCAAGCAATATATTTTGACTTACGGTGTCGCCACTGCCGGGACTTAATTGTTGTTTAGCAGGTATATAACACTGGGCGCCTTACCACCGCGCCCCTTCATTATGTCCCGGGTCAACCAGTCTGCGGGCACCAGTTCAGGAAAGTTACCCAGCCCCAGGATAATGTCGGTCTTGTTATCGCCATTGACATCGGCGGCCTCGATAGAAACCCACACGCTGAAGAAGTCACTGGAAAAAGACTGCGGTGCAAAGTTAAAGTCGCCCTTGTTTTCCAGGTAAACAAAAGTCTCAGGCTCTACCTCGCTCCACTGGGGAAACAGCGAAACTATCGCAGCGTCCATATCGCCATCGTTGTCAAAGTCATGTACGACAGAGCGCGCTGCCCCATGCATGGGATAGTGAAACTCTTTGGTAAAATTGAGATTGCCGTTATTCTTGAATATTCGTACCGAGTGTTGCGGCCGCGGTGCCGGGACGATCGGGCCAATATGATTACCAGCCACGTTATCACCATTTAACACCATGATATCAATATTGCCGTCACCATCGAAATCAGCCGCACTCACTTCATTACCGCCAAAAGACGGTCTGTGTTCTTCAATCAGGTGACGGGTGAAAGTCTCGTCGCCATTATTGGTAAACACCAGAAGTTGCTGCTGGCCCTGGGCAACAAGCGCTACGATGTCAGGCTTACCATCTTTGTTAAAGTCAGCAATCGAACTGCTGATCAGGCCGGCCTGCTCACTGACAATGCTCTCACGCAATGCACCCGGCAACATTCCGGGCGGAATGTCCGCCGGCGCGTCCTGCCACACTTTGCTGTATTGTGGGGTTCCGTAGTAAATCGCCAGTTCGCTTTTTGCATCGCCAAATATACCGTCGCCAAAAGCATTGGCGACTATATCGTCAATGCCATCGCCGTTCATATCATAAAGGTGGTGTTTCACGAATCGCTGCTTGCCGTTAACCAGCATTCGAGCGCGCGGTTTGTCACCTTCAAACTCCCAGTCTGTCAGAGCGGCAATACCCACTTTTGTCATGGGGAAGCGGCCGTGGGTAAGCACCCGTACACCGGTTTCAGTCAAAGTAAAATCGATGGGGTCCGAGCTTACATCAACCCTGGCAAGACGCTTGCCTGAATCTATATCCAGAACAACCACGTCGTCCCATTTATCGTAACCCTCTCTGCGCCCGCCACCCCCTACCCAATCGTCGATTACCGAGCGACCGACATACAGGCGCCTACGCTTCTCGTCCACCTGGGTGGCCAGAACCAGGGCATTGGGCTCGAGATCCAACTTTGGGATAACCGGCGTAAAGCCCTTCATCAGCGGCTGCTTGGCCCGCTTGATTTCCATATCAGGCCAAGATTTGGCGTTGTCCAGAAAATACTTTCTCAGGCGCACAAACTCTGCCTTACTCATCTCCGGATCCGGTGGTATATAGGGCTTAAAGGGATACAAATCGCGCATATACCCCAACTTATCGCTCAAGATATAACGTTTTGTGTAGTCCTTCTGGGGCTCCCAATCGGGCGGCACCGGCGAGACGGTCAAATCTTCAAACTCGTCGCCTTTCATACCAATATAGTTGCCCATATAGTGAATGGCATAGGACCAATATTCCCTGGAAAGATCTTCAGGGTTTGGCGCCAGGTGGCAGCGCGTGCAGTGACTTTCCACAAGTTCCAGTGCACTGCGTTCCTTTTCTCCTTCTTCGCTGGCCGCCGCCAGGGCGACCCCGGAAAAAAGAGCCACTGCTACAACGAGTGCGCTGCGCAAACCTGTTGTGATGTTTATCCTGTACGTATTCATATTAGTCCCAGTCGCTCCACATTTGTTTTGCTTCGTGCCATTGCTGTGCATTCATGCCCGCGTCGCCCTCGGGCATCAGCTGTGCGCCGCGATACTGAACATGAGGCCTGGTCCAGGTTCCACGCTCATACAGCGATTCGATATTTGCCCTATACACTTTGTCTACCTCATTGTGATGCTGCGGATCCTGCTCCATCCACAGGTTCTTTGGATGAATAGGCTTGGAATACATCTCCTGAAACAATTCTGTGCGCAGGTCTTTCAACCAGTTGCTATTCAGGTTCATGGCGCGGTACTGGCGCAATGCCTCGATATCAATAATGGCCGATACCACGGTATTACTGCCCTGGGCTGAATGAGAGAGCACTTCCCCACGGTAGCCCACAATGTGACTGTTACCCCCGGAAATATCCACCGGGTGCCGGGAATTGGCCGAGAGGTAAACGGGCCCGATATTGGGGCACAGCATATACAGGCTGTTAAACTCTGCGTGACCACGGTTTTGCACCATCCAGCTACCCCCGGGAGTGCCGCCAAAATTGGTCATGGGAACTGCTTCCGAGGGGCGATAAACCACCTCAGCACCATTAAATGCCAGTGCCCGAACCGCTTCGGGATACTCGCCATCAGAACAACAGATGGTGCCAATATTTCCAATGTCGTCAGTCTTCAATACTGGATAAAATGCCTCTATACCAGTACCAAAATGCTCTACCCAGCGGTCATAGACATCGTGTGGTGTGCAGGAGCGCTCCCTGCACCAGAGGTGATTCTTGGCGGCTTTATGCACAACTTCGCCACTGGGCCCAATGACAAATAGCGTATTGAAGAAACGATCGTCCATGATTTCCGGCCAGCGCGCCTTGCACTGCACGATGATATAGGTGTTGTACATTTTGGCCAGGCGACCCAGAAACTCAGTTTCCTCTCCCGGCACATCAATAAACAATTCACTGGCGGCCAACGTATGAGGGAGGTCGAAGATTTCATCGGTAAAACCTGTTAGTGCCCCCTCTGCCAGTGAGATGATCTTTATGGGCATATTGATATTGGTTATAGAAACTGCCGCGTGAATGACATCCTCGATATTTTCAAGGTTATGCTTGATGTGCTCTCGTTTCGCGATGCCGTAGGCTATTGTTGACAGACCCAGTGCCATATAGGGAGCGATGGGTTTAGAGTTTTCTTTTGCTGCGTCTGTCATGTCGTAAGTCCGTTGTCATTTGTTTCGAGGGCGCCACCTACGTGACGAGAGCGATAGATAATGAACAGGAACATCAGTATGCCTGCCACACAAGACAGCGCTGCCACCATGTTGATCCGGCTATAGTCACCATTGTCGATCAATGATGCGGCAATGGCGGGGCCGAGAGCGGCGCCAAGAAGCTGAAAGCCGGTAACCAACACCAGATAATGACCTTTTACATCCATCTTGGCGATCGCTCCCAGTTGATAGGAGTTGGCTAGCACAAACAGTGCCTGAAATAATCCGGCTCCCAGGAAAAAGATGAGCGAACTGAAGTGACCCACCAGCAACCACAATGTAGTCGTCAGACCTACCAGGGCCACTATGAGCGGTAGGGCTCTCCCATAGCGATCCCCCGCCAACGCTGCTGTGCCTGCCCCGAGTATAGCAGCGAATTGTGACAAGCCTAGAGCCCAGCCGATGGTTTCTGTCGTCAGGCCAGCTGCCTGGCCGATCCGCTCAATATAGGCCCAGAAGCCAAATATATTGGCAAAAAAGAGGAAACTGGCTATCAGGCCAATCCAAATAAGACCGGTAGAGCTGTCACCAACGATGTTGTCTGCGTTATCTGCGTTATCTGCCGCTCTTTCAGCCCCGGCGGAGGGGTAATGCCACAGAGTTAACATCATCAGTGTAGAAGCCGCCGCCAGCATATAATAGAGCCCGCTGACCGACCATTGCTGCAAAATAAACGGGGCACCGGCAAAGGCCAGAAACATCATCGCACCCTGCACAACCTGGGCTATGCCAAAGGCCCGATCCGGCTGCCTGTTATCACCCAACGCGGCGACAGCGATAGCAAAGATGGATCCGCAGGCCAACCCTGCCAGTAAGCGGGTAATCAACAGCGGCAGGAATTCGTTGAGGTTGGCACTGACTATATTGAGTAATGCAGTGGAGCTGAATGCGAACAACAGCACGGTTGTCCAGGAGGTACTTCGTATCCAGAGTGCGGCCGCCAGTACCGACACCATCAGCCCCATGCCCTCCGCCGCCGCAATATAACCAGCCTGCTGTTCGCTAAAACCAAAATCATCAATGACGCCACCGACCAGCATGGGCATCAAAATAATTGCCGCCGGGCCCAGCGGATAAACGAGTGAGATCAGAAAGGTTGTAGATAGTTTATGATCAAATATTCTTATGCTTTTATTCATATCACTCATAATATGGTTGATCCAGAAAAAGAGCCACCGGAATCAGCGCTGGCAAAAAAATTTATTGAGCTGTTTCTCCGCCGTCCACAATCATCTCTGAAGCGGTAATAAAGGAGCTCAGGTCAGAAGCCAAAAACAGTACAGCATTAGCCAGTTCCTGCGGTGTACCCAGCCGTCCCAAAGGGTTCATGTCCTTGAAAGCCTGCCTCATTTCCTGCGCATTTGAAGTGCCCATGGCGCCCAATGCAGAGAGCTTTTCCGCTTCGTGCTCCACCATAGGTGTATCAACCAACCCAGGGTGAACGGAATTAACCCTGATATTGTAATTGAGCTGGGCAAACTCCAGTGCCACAGATTTACTGAACGCACGGATTGCTCCCTTAGTCATGCTATACAATGAACCAAATGGATAGCCTTTGATCCCCATTGCCGAAGAAAAATTGATTATAGAAGCACCCGCCGGATTAGATTTTGCCCTTGCCCTCATCAGCGGCACGGCATGTTTAACACCAAGAAACACCCCTTCAATATTTACCTGAGATATCCAGCGCAACTCTTCCAGAGTCGTCTCAGCAATCGGTTTGACTAATACCACACCTGCGTTATTAACCAGAACATCCAGGCCCTCATGGCAGCCCTTGATATACTCCATCACGCTTATCCAGTTCTGCTCATTACTTATGTCGAGGATTTTAAACTCCGCACGACCGCCGCTGGCTGTGATTTCTGCCACCACATCGAAGGCTAGCGCGGACTGCCCCTCCAGGTCTGTAACAATCACCGCCGCTCCTGCAGCAGCCAGTGTTTTCGCCACAGAAGCACCAATGCCATTAGCCGCACCCGTTACCAGGGCTACCTTCCCACTCAGGTCAATACTCATCGCAGATCATCCATAATTAGGAGCTTGGTAATTGTTTGCAGCAACAGACTAAAACATACAATTTGGATGAGATATCAACCAAAAGAATGACAAGACAAAAAAGTGAGGACGAAGAGCTGGAAGCCTCTAGTTTCGAGCTAATTGATAAGTTTCAGGTCAGAGATTATTTGAGACAGTAATTCGGCACGCGAAAACACACCTGCCTTATGATAGATATGTTGTAAATGTGTTTTGACTGTGGCCAAGCTTAACATCAACTCATTGGCGATCACCTTATTGCTGGCCCCGGATATCACCAACTCCAGCACATCCAGCTCCCTGGCGGTAAGATGATATCGATCCTCAATAGTCGCTCGCTCGGCAGCCCGCTTCGGCATATAAACCGTATTGAGCGTAAATTCCAAAAAGGGTTGTTGTTTCCTGAGCAGAGATAGCTCATCGTCTAAAAATGCGCCCTGAGATTCATCCCGTAGCAAGGTAATCACTGCAACAATATGACCATCACTGCGAAAAAAAATATCGGCACAATAGCGATAATTGAGCGGCTTTAAAAAATCCTGGTAATAGACAGACTGTTTGATGAAGTGAGGAGTCATTATCGAGTCCATATGGACTACTGTCTCCCCACCTTTTTCATATAAAGCAGGGTTTAATGGATCCATATGCATGTAATGATTCTGGTATAATTTATCGTCCTCTTTTGCCAGATTGTGCGTCACCACACCTTTGTGAGACATGTTGGGGTCAACCAGATAGAATGCCGACGATTTAACCACCATTAAACTGTCAATCAACTTTAAACTTTCCTGCTGGAAATCTTTTGGAAAGTTGAATGAACCAATAGTACTCATTATTTTGGCCCCTGCCTGAGCTTGAATTGGAAGGCCTGCTATCAGAACAAATCCAGTATCGGTTCGGATTCGGCATCGGAAAAAGTATATATCCTCGCCTGTTTCATTACCAGACCATTAGTTTGCGTCACTCACCCACTCAGTGCATTTTACGACATTGTCAGTCAATAGACTCTTCTCTGTCGAACAAGACAGCGCTGCTGGATAAGATTAGTGTTGGGGCACGCTAGCAACAAAAAATTAAATGGAGAGAGTTAGTGGAGCTTACGTTTCACATCGGCTGCCTGCCCGACCTTCCCATGCGGGATTGTCTGGAGGTGGGTTGGCAAGTGGGGGCCTTATGAAAACAGTGCATCTTGGCTTCAAGGCTTTCGACTGCCATGAACTTTTGTGCCATTCAATAGCTCGGACAGCAGGCATCTACACACATCAGGGCTTATCGGTATCGCTGCTTGATACCACCTTCGTTCCCGATGAGGCACTTCCCGAAAATACCTTTCACACCTCCTGCGGTGCCGCACTTACCAACTTCCTGGAGGGGAGAAAGCGCAAGGTGATTTTTGTGGCCTGCGACAGGCCCATGTTCTGGTTATACGGGAGTCCCGACATTGCCACGGTGAGTAATTTAGGACAGGCACGTGTAGCCAGTTATCCCGATGCCGCCGCACCGGCTCAATTCCTGCGTAAAATACTCTCGGACAAAAGCGCCTCCTGTGGCCTGCTACCGTGCCGGGACGATGTGGCAAGGCTTGGCCTGCTTACCTCTGGCAGTGTCAAAGCCGCCCTGCTTGGCTCTTCGTATTTACCACACGAAATGGAGGCTCGAGGTCTTAACACCCTGATTTCTATAGGTGAAAGCCTGCGTTTGCCCAGTACCGGTCTGGCGGTTTCCAATGAAATGTACGAACGCGAACCGCAATTGATTGCTACCATGGTAGAAATATTTCAGTTGGCTATGAAGGCGATCTTTGACGACGATGAGCTACTGGGCCACGTATTACAGGAAACATTTTCCATGAAAAGTGAATGTATGGACCAATCTATTGAAACTGTGCGCAGTTGCTATAACCCGTTTGGTTTCAGCTATGAAAACCTGTTACAAGGTGCAGTCGATTCCATTGCCGGAAACCTGGGCTTGAACAGCCGACCCGCGACAGAATTATACGAATTCAAATTTATAAAATCACTCCACTGAACTCCTGAAGGAAAATCCATGTACCCTGCACCTTTTAATTATCATCGGCCGGAGAACTTACAGGCGGCGATTGCTCTACTGTCAAAATATGGCGACGATGCCTCAATTATGGCCGGAGGCCAGAGCCTCATACCCATGCTAAAAATGCGCATAGGAGATATGGCTGAACTGGTTGATATAGGGCACCTACCCGGCCTCAATCATATTGAACAGCGCGGTGATACCTTGCATATCGGAGCCCTGGCGACCCACGCCGACATTGCCGCCTCCGAGGTGGCCAGCGCCATTCCCCTGTTAGCCGAGTGCGGGGGAGGCATTGCCGACCGCCAGGTACGCAACATGGGTACTATCGG
>JADFVW010000200.1 GCA_015222725.1 Pseudomonadota bacterium
ACCCTGACCTGAATGCACTGCAAGCCTACCCTTTCGAAAACCTGCGCCAGCTGTTTTCAGGTATCAAACCGAATCCGGGGAAATCGGCCATCGTCCTGTCCATTGGCGAGCCCAGGCATGCACCCCCGAAATTTGTCCTGGATGAATTGGCGGCCAACCTGGACAAACTCTCCAACTATCCTGTAACAAAAGGTATTCCCGCTTTACGCCAAACCATAGCCAGATGGCTGGAGCGAAGATTTAGCCTCGAACATATCGATACAGAAACCCAGGTGTTGCCGGTCAATGGCACCCGTGAGGCGCTGTTTGCCTTTGCCCAGGCAATCGTGGCACGCGGCCCGGATGTGACCGTACTGTGCCCCAACCCCTTCTACCAAATTTATGAAGGCGCCGCCCTGCTGGCCGGGGCCCAGCCGCAATTTATCAATTGCACATCCAGCAACGGCTTCCTCCCGGACTTTGATTCTGTCACGGATGATCAGTGGCAGCACTGCCAGTTGTTGTATTTGTGCAGCCCGGGCAACCCCACTGGCGCGGTCATACCCCTGAACAAACTACAGCAACTTATCGCCCTGGCGCGTGTGCACGACTTTGTCATCGCCAGTGATGAGTGCTACTCGGAACTGTATTTTGAGGAGGACCACCCTCCCCCCGGCCTGCTGCAGGCCTGTGAACAAATATCCGTCGGTGATTATCGCAACTGCGTGGTATTCCACAGCCTGTCCAAGCGCTCTAACCTCCCCGGCTTGCGTTCCGGATTCGTCGCCGGCGATGCGGAAATTTTGCGAGGGTTTTTGCAATATCGCACCTATCACGGCTGCGCCATGCCCCTACACCACCAACTGGCCAGTATCGCCGCCTGGGGTGACGAACACCACGTAGTGGAAAATCGCGAGAAGTACAGAGTGAAGTTCTCTGCTGTGCTCGATATCCTTGCAGACCACTTGCCGGTACAAAGACCGGAGGCGGGCTTTTACCTGTGGCCCCGCACTCCTGTCTCGGATACAGAGTTCGCCTGCCAGCTGTATGCGCGTGAACACGTGACGGTGTTGCCGGGACGCTTCCTGGCCCGGACGTCCAGCGGAATAAACCCGGGGGAAAACCGGGTGCGCATTGCCCTGGTTGCAGAACTCGAGCACTGTACCGAGGCTGCCGCCCGAATCGTACAATGCATAGACACCCTGTAGTGCTGAGTGCATGTTAAAAGCCGAGCGCGTCGCCTTCATTCTCCGCCGGTTACAGGAACTGTACCCGGAGACGCCGGTGCCACTGGATCACAAGGATCCCTTCACCCTGTTGGTGGCGGTTTTACTCAGTGCCCAATGTACCGATGAGCGGGTCAATACCGTCACCCCCGCCCTGTTCGCGATGGCGGACAATCCGCTGGAGATGGCTGGCAAGGAAGTCGAGCAGATAAAGCAAATAATTCGCCCCTGCGGATTATCCCCGAAAAAATCAAAGGCCATCCAGCGCCTCAGCGTAATCATCATGGATGAGCACGCCGGCATAGTACCCCAGGATATGGACGCTCTGGAGCGACTCCCCGGCGTGGGCCATAAAACCGCCAGCGTGGTGATGTCCCAGGCCTTCGGCGTACCCGCCTTCCCGGTAGATACCCATATACATCGATTGGCACAGCGCTGGGGGCTGACCAATGGTAAAAATGTGGTGCAGACAGAGAAGGACCTGAAGCGTCTTTTCCCTGAGGAATTCTGGAATAAGCTGCATTTACAGATTATTTTCTACGGCAGGGAATATTGCACCGCCAGGGGTTGTGATGGCCGGGTGTGTGAAATTTGCACGACTTGTTATCCGGGGCGCAAAGGGCCGAAGAAGACTCGTAAAGCTTAAGTAGTTTCCGCACAAGACTAGCCTCTTTGTCCCGGCTCCGTGGCGCCGATCAAAAATACAGAATTCTTTGATGGGCACTAGCTAGCTTTTTTAGGGACCCATGCACCGCTTTGGTGCAATCTTGCCCGGCAGTGCTGCCGCAACTGGTACTTGATTATACCTTCGCTTCTACTATTACAGCATTTTTCGGCTTCTTGAAAAATATTCAATTCCTTTAATATCAATTACCTACAAGTTTTCTATCTTAAAATTTCGAGTATGGCATCCGTTTTGCATTATTGCTCCTGAATGGTCCCCTCTCGCCTATTGCGATCGGGACATCTTCTGGCCTGGCGGAGTGTGGAATGAACGAACAGAAAATTGTAGTAGTCGGCAATGGCATGGTGGGTCACCACTATGTCGAGACGCTTGCCAAGTCGGGTGTATCGGCCAATATTTGCGTCATTGGCGGTGAACCCAGGCCCGCCTACGACCGCGTTCATCTGTCGGAATATTTTGCCGGGCGCAAGCCGGAAGAGCTGGCACTGACAACCAGGGAGCACTATCAGGAAATAGGTGTGGACGCCCACTTTGGCGATCCCGTGGCAAAGATCGACCGTAAGGCGAAAGCGGTTATTACCGACGGCGGTCGCCGCTTCAAGTACGACAAACTGGTTCTCGCCACTGGCTCCTACCCCTTCGTGCCACCCATTCCGGGTTCCGACTCAAAGGGCTGCCTGACCTACCGCACCATCGATGATCTGGGCATGATCAAGGCGCAAGCAAAAAAGGCCAAAGTGGGTGTTGTGGTCGGTGGCGGCCTGCTGGGGCTGGAAGCGGCCAACGCCCTGAAACTACTGGGCATGGAAACCCATGTCGTGGAATTTGCCCCGGGCCTGATGGGCGTGCAACTGGACGATGGCGGCAGCACGATGCTGCGGCGCAAAATTGAGGCCCTGGGTGTAAGGGTACACACGGGCAAGGCCACGCAAAACATCAAGGCGGGAACCGATACCCGGCTTCTGATGGAGTTTGCCGACGGTGAATCCCTGGCCACCGACATGATCGTATTCTCCGCCGGCATCCGCCCCAGCGACCAGATTGCCAGGGATGCGGGTTTGGAGTTGGGGGGCAGGGGCGGCATTGTGGTCGACTACCACTGCCGCACCAGCGACTCGGACATTTTCGCCATCGGTGAATGCGCCCTTTTCGGCGGCATGATTTACGGACTTGTCGCGCCGGGCTACCGTATGGCGGAGGCCGCTGCCAGCCAGCTCAGCGAGGACAAGCTGGCATTTCAGGGGTCCGACATGAGCACCAAACTGAAGCTGCTAGGTGTGGACGTGGGCTCTATCGGCGACGCCCACGGCAAGACGGAAAAGGCCATCAATTTTGTTTTCAGCGACGAGCGCGATGAAGTGTATAAGCGCCTGGTAGTCACCGCCGATGGGAAAAATTTACTGGGCGCAGTGCTGATCGGGGACTGTTCCGATTACGATTCCCTGTTGCAGTATTACTTGAACGAGATAGAACTTCCCGCCAGCCCGGAGAACCTTATCCTGCCCGAGAGTGCCGGTGGCATCCCGGCATTGGGAGCCGCCGCACTGCCCGCCACGGCAACCATTTGCTCCTGCCTGAATGTCAGCAAAGGGGCCATTATCGAAGCCATCGAGGGGGGCTGCTGTTCGCTGGGTGAAGTGAAGACCAGTACCGCCGCAGCCAGCGGTTGTGGTGGCTGTGCCGCCCTGCTGAAAAACGTGGTAGAAGACGAGATGGCGAGCCGCGGCTTAGAGGTCGACACCTCCATCTGCGAACATTTTAGTTACACCCGACAAGAGCTGTTCCACATGATAAAGGTTGAAGCCATCAAGAGCTTCGCTGAACTGCTGGAAAAACACGGTAAGGGCCACGGCTGTGATATCTGCAAACCCGCGGTGGCTTCCATTCTGGCCAGCCTGTGGAATGATTATATTCTCGAAGAAAAGCATGTGGGCCTGCAGGATACCAATGATACTTTCCTCGCCAATATGCAAAAAAACGGCACTTACTCTGTGGTACCACGCATCGCCGGTGGCGAAATCACCCCGGACAAACTCATCGTATTGGGTGAGGTAGCTAAAAAATACCAGCTTTATACCAAAATTACCGGTGGCCAGCGCATTGACCTGTTCGGCGCACGCCTGGAGCAGTTGCCGGATATCTGGGGTGAATTAATTTCTGCCGGCTTTGAGACAGGCCACGCCTACGGCAAGTCCCTGCGCACAGTAAAATCCTGCGTCGGCAGTACCTGGTGTCGCTACGGCCAACAGGATAGCGTCGCCATGGCGCTGTATGTGGAGAATCGCTATAAGGGGCTGCGTTCCCCACACAAGTTGAAGTCAGCGGTTTCCGGATGTACACGCGAGTGTGCAGAGGCGCAGTCCAAGGACTTCGGGATTATTGCGACCGAGACCGGCTGGAACCTCTATGTCTGTGGTAATGGCGGTATGCGGCCGCGCCACGCGGACCTGTTCGCAACCGATCTCGATGACGAAACGCTCATCAAGTACATAGACAGGTTCCTGATGTTTTATATACGCACAGCGGACCGACTGCAGCGCACGTCTGTCTGGCTGGACAATCTGGAGGGCGGCATGGACTACCTGAAGGAAGTGGTCATCCAGGACAAGCTGCAAATAGCCCGTGAGCTGGAACAGCAGATGAATGACGTGGTCGGCACTTACCAATGTGAGTGGCGTACCACGATTGAAGATGCCGATAAACTCAAACGCTTTCGCACCTTCGTGAACTCCGGCGAGAGTGACAGTAATATTGTGTTCGTCCAGGAACGCGGGCAGCCGCGTCCGGCGAGTGAATCTGAAACCATTGAAATTTTAGCGAAGACGGCATAGGGGTGACGACGATGTCCGTAGTAAAAATACTTAAAAACGAGTGCTGGGAAGATGTATGCACGCTGGCGGACCTTGTTCCCAATTCAGGGATTTGCGCTCTGGTTTCGGGTCAGCAAGTCGCAATATTTTATCTACCTCAGGAAGAAACATCAGTATATGCCCTGCACAACCGCGACCCAATTGGGCAGGCCGACGTGATCTCCCGCGGCATACTGGGCTCAATCGGCGATGAGCTGGTTGTGGCATCGCCACTGTATAAACAACATTTCAAGCTGAGCAGTGGTGTATGCCTTGAACAGCCCGAGCACACCCTGCAGAGCTATAAAACCAGAGTCATAGACAGCTGCGTTCAGGTATTGGTCTCCAGCTGATGAGTGCAGCCACGGCTGCGGGGGCGGTCCACCAGACTCTAGCCAGCAGACCCCTCGCCTACCAGATTACTGACAACAACGTTGTTGAGATGAATGCCGGAAGCAAGGACCCAGGCACTTTACAGCTTGAATTCGGGGGTTATTCGACAGCGGGGCTGAAAAATGTGAACCAGGACGCCTTCGCTGTATTACAGCCCGAGACATCGGTGCGCAAGTACAAGGGCGCCGTTGCCGCTATCGCAGACGGCGTCAGTTGCAGCGAACGCAGCCAGGAGGCCAGTCAACTCAGCGTCACTGACTTTATCAGTGACTATTACAGCACGCCGGACACCTGGACAGTAAAAGACTCCGCGGCGCGCGTACTCAACGCACTGAATGCCTGGTTATTTCAGCACGGCAACCAGGGGCCTGGCCAGCACGGCGAACTGGTCACAACGTTTAGCTCAGTCATTTTCAAAGACCATACTGCGCACATTTTCCACGCAGGAGACAGCCGCATCTACCGTTTTCGCCAGGACAAGCTGCAGCAAATAACCCGTGACCACAGCGAACCGGGGGGAAGCAATAACACCATTCTTACCAACGCTCTGGGAATGGGTGCGCACCTCGAAGTCGATTATGTGCAGAAAGACCTGAAGCTGGGTGACATCTTTCTTTTGAGCACTGACGGTGTGCACGACTTCCTGCCTGAGGAGGAGCTTAGGCAATTTTTGCGCGAGGATGCACAAACCCTGGAATCGCTGGCACAACGTATTACCAGCACCGCACTGAGTAAGGGCAGCAACGACAACTTGAGCTGCCTGCTGCTCAAGGTCACTTCGCTGCCCCTTGAGACGCCCAGGGAAGCACCGCGCAATATTGCCAATTATATCGTGCCTCCAAAGATGGAACCCGGCATGAGAATTGATGCCTTCAAGGTTCTGGAAATCCTGCACAGCAGTGCGCAGAACCACCTGTATCTGGTTGCCAGAGACGGGGACAACGAGCGATTGGTACTGAAAGCGCCCTCCGCCGGCTTTGTCGATAAGCCCGAATACCTGGAAGCCTTTAATCGAGAGCAGTGGATAGGTAAAAAAATCGACAGCCCCAACGTCATGCAGGTACATGATCGCCCTGGCGACACACCCTTTCTCTACAATATTTACGAGTACATACCCTCGCAAAATTTACGTCAGTGGATGCACGACAACCCAAATCCGGCCATAGGTAGGGTTAGGAATATTGTCGATCAAATTGCCAGGGGACTGCGCGCCTTCCAGAGGCAGGGTATGTTGTATCGAGCGTTAAAACCGGAAGATGTACTCATCGACAAGGATGGTCGCGCCAAACTGATTAACTTTGGCACCGTGCAGGTGAGCGGCCTGGCTGCCATAAAACCTTTTGCGCCTGATGCCGGCAACGATTCCTCGAACTCTTATAAGGCCCCGGAATACCTGCGGGGAGATCAGGGCACCTTTCGTTCCGACATTTTTTCCCTGGGCGTCATCGCCTACGAAATGCTGTGTGGCGAATTGCCCTGTAAAACATCCAGGCGCTGGCAATATCGCTCCATACGCCAACACCGGGAGGATATACCGCTCTGGATAGACGCCGCGCTAAAAAAGGCCACGGCACCCTCTCCCAAAGAGCGCTACCCGGCACTATCCGAATTGTGTCAGGATTTACGAACACCCAACAAAAGCCTGGCCTCCCAACTGGAACATGCGCCGCTATTGGAGCGTAATCC
>JADFVW010000201.1 GCA_015222725.1 Pseudomonadota bacterium
CGATTGATTAATCGAAGGATACGATAGGGGCCAATATGGGTGCTTCGCGGCACTGTTTATACTCTCGTCACCCCGACACTGAGAGACTGCGCAGTCTTCCTCTCAAGGCAGTTCTGGAAACCCTCAGCTGCATAGCCGTGGCCGTCAAATCATCTGGATAGTCCCGCAGTGCCGCTCTAATCTGTTCATCGGATAGATCGCTCGCCAGACACAGATCCGGAGACTCCGAAATCCGCCGATACACAGCCTGTTTCGATATCCCCAATTGCCTGGCCGTGCGTAGCACCTCGTAACGTGCATTTCGCAGGCCCTCATGAAACTCCTGGTCGGAATAATCTTTTGATCTCGGGACGGTTGCTCTGGTCACGGTAGCCACGTCGCAGTGGACCGTTGTCGAAGTATCGGAAAACCGCTCCGCCACAATATCCGGGATCACCGCCGACACCTCGCTCGCCGAGGCCACTTGTTGCGCACAGTTACTGAGTTCGCGAATATTCCCAGGCCAGGAGTAAGCGACAAACCTGTGGAACAGCTCCGCCCACCTGGCAATTTCATCTGCCCTTAGGCTCTCCTGCGGCAAGACATGGCTTTGCCCTAATGATGCCATACTGTTTTGCAGAAATGCCCACAGTAACTCTCCAATATCCTCGGGATGCTGCCGCAGGGGCAATAATGCTATTTCTGACTCGGCAAGGCGATGGCGTAAGGCTGCCTTGAAGTTACACGATTGACCGTCCAATTGTGCATCGGTTGCCGAAATAACATGGACATCCACTGTTTTAATCGCTCCCCCCACGGTTTGAATTTCACGCTGTTGCAATGCGCGCAGAAGCTGCGCCTGCACCTCTGCAGGCGTGGCACCAATCTCATCGAGAAAGAGCGTACCGCCCTCGGCCTGCTGGAAGTATCCCACGGCAGCTTTATCTGCGCCGGTAAATGCGCCTTTGGCACTGCCAAACAAAAGCGCAGGCCCCAGGGCTTCTGGAATAGCCGCCATATTCACCGCAATCATCTTCTTTGACGCCCGATCACTTGCCCCGTGCACAGCCTCGGCCACCAGTTCCTTGCCGGTACCGGTTTCTCCACGGATTAATATGTCCAGTTTCGCACTGGCAAGCTGAGCAATCTGCTCCCTCAATCTTCCCATATAGGCACTGCTACCTATCATGCCGGAGAAGCACAGTCCTCTCTGTGATGAAGGCTTGAACTGTGGTGTCCGGCGCAGCAAAAGTACCACCCTGCCGCCCAGAAGAATTGGCACACCCACCTCGAGTTGCGCACGAGAGAGCCGGGTCTCACCACTCAATTCCCTGCCACCTACCTGCGCGCGACTGGACGAAGAATCCCTGTGTAGAAGCACCGAGCCATTGGAATAACGCACCCGCAGAGCTTGCTTGCTGATATAGGGGTCGTTCAGGGGCATGGCTGCCGAGGTATTATCCGGATGTTTAAAAGCAGGCAGCGCCCTGCCCAGCAACTTTGGTCTCTCCCCCGATAGCTTCTCAAACTGCGCGATTTCGCCGATTCTGCGAGTATCCGGATGAAAGACTATAGTCAGGATCAGAACCTGCTTCTGGCTTTCCAGTTCGGGGGAGGCAATGACAGACGGCAGGGTCTGGCCTGTTACTGTTTGCTCGGGCATTGACATTTCGCCTGCTAGATTAAAGGGTAACCCTAAGCTTAGCAGTTCTACGAAAAAGCGAGATTAAAATTGTAGCCCGATATCACAGCAGCAGGACAAGCACAGAAATAATGACCAACCAGGAAGTGGCACTGCGCGTCAGAAGAGCTTCCATCTCGGCAAGCTGGGAGCCCGCGACATCGCCAAAACCATTCTCGCTCTCGACATCATCAGCGCCCTGTGCCCCCAGGGCAGCCCTGGCTGTAACTAGCAGTATGGAAGCAGCGGTTTCCGTTGACTCTTTGAAGCTGGCGATGAACACATCACTGCTGCGGATAAAGTCCCCCGCCAGGGTGAAGGTCGCGGCCAGTAATCTCGCGGGGACCCAGTCTGCATAGAACAGCACACGTTTTGTCATTTCCTCCTCTGAACCGTGTACGCACAACTGCAACAGACGGTACGCCAGAGCCCCTTCCGGCCCGATCAGAACGAAGTAAAAGAGCACGGCAAACCAACGTTGGTAAGCCTCGTACAACAAGCAGCGTTGAATTTGCTGCTGGAACTCCTGAGGCGATGCGGGACCCTCCTCGCCCGGCTCATAAAACAATTCACTTTGGGCATCCAGGTAGGCACTCTCAAAATTTTCACTTTGACAGTAATTGCGATAGCGGCCCAATAGCGCCTGGAAATCGCCGCGACCAAAGGAGTAAAGCAAAATTAGCACGGCGGCGGCTATCCACAGAAGGCCAAAGAGTAGCGGTTGCAGAGCATTGAGTAGCAGGTGGACAAGCAGAACGGGCGCAGCAATTGAAAACACAAAACCGACAAATCGAGACATGCCCAGGTCTGTGGCAAAAGTTTGCAGTCGCCGCACCCAGTCGTCCTGGTGTACCCGGCTCGCCGACCCCCAAACCTGTAGTAGTACCAGTGCAAAAATCATCGCGATAAAATTCATGGTGTATCTCCCGTCCCGGCCAATAAGTGTCGATAGCGAGGCCAATCAAACGCTGGCCCCGGATCAGTTTTCCTGCCCGGCGCAATGTCACTGTGACCGACGATAGCATCTGAAGTCATTTTTGGATATTCCCGTAGCAGCGCCTTGCTAACAGCCAGCAACACAGAGTACTGCTGGTCAGTATAAGGCTCATCGTCTGTCCCCTCCAACTCTATGCCAATGCTGAAATCATTGCACTCCTCACGCCCATGGATGCTGGATTTTCCCGCATGCCATGCCCTGTCTTCCGTACTGACAAACTGAATCAGCTCCCCGCCGCGTCGAATAAGCAGATGGGCAGAAACCTCTACACCTTCAATTTGTGAAAAATATTCATGCGCGCCCCAATCGAGGCAATTGGTAAAGAATTGCTCAATGCAGTTCCCCTCATACTGCCCCGGAGGTAGGGAAATGTTGTGTATAACCAGAAGATCGATATCACAGCCATGGGAACGGGAACTAAAATTAGGTGACGGAGCAGACCTGGCCTGCTCAAACCAACCATTGTTCACGGTGTAAAACATGCGCCTTCCTCCTGGCTACTGTGGCAATGATAAACGAAGCACTCGCGAAGATACCATAGACTTGTGTCGCTTGCCCTTTGCAGAGCTTCCCTGTCGCCGTGTAGCTGGTACAATCCCCCTCCCCCATTCTTATTGTCCTCCAAGCACTATGCCACAGAGACTAAGCGTCACAATAGAAGACATCAAAGCGAATGTTCACGCCGCCCTGGCAGAGGATATCGGCTCCGGGGATATTACTGCGGGCCTCATACCTGCAGACACTATGGCCTCAGCGCGCATCATCACCCGGGAGCCGGGAATTGTATGTGGCCAGGCCTGGGTGGAAGAAGTATTCACTGCGATAGATCCTGAAATCAAACTGGATTGGCTGGTGCAGGACGGGGATCAGATCGAGCCCGACGAAACGCTGTTCTGCGCACGCGGTTCTGCACGTAAGCTACTGACAGCAGAGCGCAGTGCGCTAAATTTTTTGCAGCTGTTATCAGGCACCGCGACCGCCTGCCAGCGTCTGGCGGACATAGTGGCGGGAACTGGCGTGAAATTACTGGATACTCGAAAAACCATACCGGGGCTACGTATGGCCCAGAAATATGCTGTGAGTTGTGGATCCTGTTACAACCACAGGATTGGCCTCTTCGACGCTTTCCTGATCAAGGAAAACCACATAAATGCCTGTGGCGGCATCGCCAGTGCAATCGCCAGAGCCCGGGAACTGGCTCCAGAGAAACTGCTCGAAATAGAAGTAGAAACCTTCGAAGAATTGGGGCAGGCGCTGGCCACAGCCTGCGACCGCATTATGCTAGATAATTTCACCCTGGAACAGATGACCCAGGCTGTAGCACTATCTGCAGGGCGTGTAGAACTGGAGGCCTCGGGAAATATTACGCAAGACACGCTCAGGGCAATTGCAGATACCGGCGTCGACTATATTTCCATCGGAGCCATGACCAAGGACTGCAGGGCATTGGACCTGTCGATGCGCTTACTCTAGCTACCGAAGTCCTTCCCTGTGTTACAAGGGCCACATCACAGTAAAGACCTATCGCTGACAATGACACCATTATTATCCGCGTAGACATAGTCACCCGGGGAGATTGCCACACCGCCGATGTTCACCGCAATATCACGTTGCCCCAGCCCCAGTTTCTCGGTCTTTATGGGGCAACACCCCAGCGCCTGTACACCGAGCTCAATGCCGGCAATTTCATCGACATCGCGAACAGCACCATTGATAATCAAGCCTGCCCAGCCATTGTGTGCGGCCGTTGAGGCCAACATATCACCAAATAGCGCACGCCGCAGTGAGCCACCCCCATCCACAACAATAACCCGCCCCAGGCCTGGCTCTCCAACACAGGCCTTTACCAGAGAGTTGTCCTCGTGGCATTTTATGGTCACCACCTCGCCGGAAAAATCCTTCCTGGCACCATAGTTTAAAAACTGCAGTTCGATGGCCCTGGCTTCTTCGTGTGCGTCCGTTATATCCGGTGTCGAAATTTTACTCATAGGAAAACCTTGCGAATTATTTTATCGACAGGAGTATAATTCCCTCCGTCAATAACTGCTATTATTATCATTCACCCAATGAATACGACGAGATTGTCTTTGTGAACATCAACCGAATCGACCTCAATCTGCTGGTTTACCTCGATGCGCTACTGAGAGAGCGCAATGTTACCCAGGCCGCCAACCAGCTGAACCTGTCCCAGCCCGCCATGAGTAATGGCCTGCGCCGATTGCGAGATCTGTTCGATGACCCTCTGCTGGTGCGAACCAGCGATGGTATGACGCCAACAGAGCGCGCCCTTGAACTGGAGCCAATTATACGGGATGTTCTAACCACCATCGATCGCGCGGTACAGCCTACCTCCCCCTTCGAGCCCGGGGAGGCCCAACGCGTATTTCGCATTATGGCCAGCGACTACGCAGAATCGACATTATTACCCACCGTGCTTGGCCAACTGCGCACATTGGCCCCCGGGCTCACCCTGGATATCATGACACCCAGCGATGTCAGCTTTCTGGATGTGGAGCGGGGAAAAGTCGACATGGTGATCAACCGCTTCGATTCCATGCCCCAATCTTTTCATCAGATCCACCTGTGGGACGATACGTTTACCTGCGTGCTCAGCCCAGAAAATCCCGTACTGGAAGACTTCACTCTGGACAACTACCTTAAAGCCAATCACGTCTGGGTGAGTAAAACGGGCATGGGTGTGGGCGTCGGCGTCGATCCAGACGATGTGCAACGCCTGGGCTGGGTCGATGCCGCACTGGATAAACTGGGGAAAAAACGCCAGATTCGGGTGTTTACCCGGCACTACCAGGCCGCCATGACCATGGCGGAGCAGAACGACCTGATCGTAACGCTGCCAACCAGGGCAGCGTTGCTCAAAGCCAACAACCCACGAGTGGTGCTGCGCGAGCCCCCTCTGGATATCCCCCCCCTTGAACTCAAGATGGCCTGGAGCCCTTTATTAC
>JADFVW010000202.1 GCA_015222725.1 Pseudomonadota bacterium
CACCAACACCAACACCAACACCAACACCAACGGTTTACGTGTCCTGCTTTAACGCCGTTTTACAGGCGGCCTCTGCTCTGGGGGTGGATAGAAAATCGCTTATCGCAGGTGTGGGGCTGGAGGCGGAGGCGCTGGCTATACCCGGCGAACGGCTGCCGGTTTCGCAGTTCATTGAGTTTTACCAGTTGGCACAAAAACTGAGCGCTAATCCGGATCTGGGATTGTACGTGGGGCGGCTTATTTATTTTCTGGGTTTAAACCTGCATTTGTATATGACAACTATTTGTCGCAACCTGAAAGAATATTTAAACGTTATTCCCAGCACCATTAATCTCAGGGGTGACCTGGGGCGAGTCATTATTCGTTCCGCTGGCGAGTATATTCGCCTGGAGTGGCACCCCCTCGATCCATCCAGCGCTAGCCTGCGCTCCTTGAGCGATGAGATGCTGGCCTCCTCAGCCCTGATAGTTGGCTCCATCTGCAGTCTTCCGGTTCCGGTACAGCGGGCTGAGTTCAGTTATTCCCGGCCTGCCCGAACTGCCGCTCTGGAAAGCAGTTTTTGTCGTGACCTCAGTTTTGATGCACCGGTCAGTTGCCTGTATTTTAAACGCGAGTGCCTGCGTTATCCGTTGGTCAGTCTCGATTATGAACTCGGGATGGAGTTCAAGGCCACACCGCGCTCCCTGTTTGGCGGCGAGGGCGACGAGGATCCCTTTCTGCGTGATATGAAGGCCGCCATACGGCGAACCCTGCCCAGCGGCCAGCTCACCATCGATAGCCTGTCGGGAGATCTGGGCGTTTCCAGGCGTACGCTACAACGTCGGCTGACGGCCAGAGACTCCAGTTTTAAACTGCTGTTGCAGGATATGCGGGAGGAGCTGTCGCTGCGCTACCTGCTTGACCCGCGTCTGGGGATTACTGAAATTGCCTTTCTTCTGGGCTATTCTGACCAGGCCTCTTTTTCAAATGCCTTTCGTGGCTGGCGCGGTTGTTCGCCCAGCGAGCATCGCAGTCAACAAAATCTATAGATTCCTATTCACTTTCCAGAGAGATATAAGGTATGAAAAATTTATTTTCAGTGCAGGGTAAAGTCGCCGTGGTGACTGGCGGGTCCAGGGGAATCGGTGCCATGATTGCCAGGGGCTTTGTTGAAAATGGGGTGAAAACCTATATTACAGCACGCAATGCGGATGCCCTGCAGGCCACGGCAGACGAACTGCGTGAGCACGGAGAGTGCATAGCCATTGCCTCCGACCTTTCGACGATGGAGGGTCTTACCGCCTTCGCTGGCGAAATTGCCCAACGAGAACAGGAACTGCACATACTCATTAACAACGCCGGGGCAACCTGGGGTGCGAACATTGACGAATTTCCCGAAAACGGCTGGGACAAGGTGATGGACCTCAATGTGAAGTCAATTTTTTTCCTGACACAGAAGTTACTGCCACTGTTAAGGGCTGCCGGTACCGCTGAGGATCCCGCGCGCATTGTTAATATCGGGTCCATGAACGGCACGACTCACCCCCATATGAACAACTATTCCTATTCTGCCAGCAAGGCTGCGGTGCATCACCTGACCCGCCACCTGGGCGGTGACCTCGCCGCTGAAAATATTAATGTAAACGGTATTGCTCCGGGCTTTTTCCCCAGCAAAATGACCGCCCATATGTTGGAGCATGAGGCAGAGATGGCAAAGGAAATACCCCGGGGGCGTATTGGCAGCCCCGAAGATGCCGCGGGTACCGCTCTTTACCTGTGTTCCCGCGCATCGTCCTGGGTTGTTGGACACACCGTTGCACTGGACGGCGGTTCAGTAGCAATTGCCTGAAGCTATGCGGTAATAATCAGGCGCAGGGCCTGCAGCTGAAGATTCGCATGCTGAATATGGACTGCACACTCGCTGATAGTGTATTCAAGGTGCTCGATCTCTTCCTGGCGAATACTGGGATTGACCTGCTTCAAGGCCACCAGGCGCTGTAGCTCTTCTCCCAGAATACGTTTCATGTCCGACTCTGCGTTGTGCAAAGTCTCCGATAATTGCTTTTCGGCCATGGCGCTTGCCATGGCCATTTTGGCTTCAACTTCCTTGTGGACCTGTTTGATGATGGCCAGGGCAGTGGATTTACCCACGCGCTCTACCAGTTCGTTGAGGCGCTGATGGGTCAGTAGGCTCGCAAGATCCTTGCCCCGGGCATCGACCAGCAGACGCATGGGTGACAGGGGCAGAAAGCGCTCTACCTGCAGGGATTTTGGCGCGACGCAGTTGACCGTATACAGGCATTCCAGCAGCATGGTTCCCGGCGCGATACCTTTCAGCTTTATTGTGCCCAGTGCTGCATTACCCAGCTCTGTGGAATGAACCATATCCATGGCTTCCACGATCATGGGGTGCTCCCAGGTCATGAATGCCATGTCTTCCCTACTCAGGGCTTTCTCCCGGTTGAAGGTGACTGTTATGCCCTCTTCGGGGAGATGGGGGAAATGTCCTGTCAGCATGTGCTCGGAAGGCTGCAGTATCAGGGCATCATCCGAATGAAACTCATGGTCGACGCCGTAGGCATCGCACAGGGTTTCCAGGTAGTTCTGCAGTTGCCCGGGGTTTTCCTGCTCGATGATCTCCTCAATCAGTGCGCTGGCGACCACTGGTTTACAGGAATTGCGTTCCAGGAGTTTATCTCGCCCCTCACGCAACTCCAACCGGGTTTGCTCGGTGAAGTCGGCGGTGTCTGAGAGCAGTTTCTCAAACTCCCCCGTGGGACTTTCCAATTGTTGCAGCAGGCGTGCGGAGAAGGTTTCAAAAATGGTATAGCCCGCAGAGCAACTATCCAGAAAGAGGTTTAAGCCTTTGTCGTACCATTCGAGTAGAGTCTGTTGGGCGGTGTTTTCAAGAAAGGGTACATGAATATCAATGTCACATGTTTGGCCAATCCTGTCCAGGCGACCAATACGCTGCTCCAGCAGGTCCGGGTTCAGGGGCAGATCAAACAACACCAGATGATGGGCAAATTGGAAGTTGCGCCCCTCGCTGCCAATTTCGGAACATATCAGGCTTTGGGCGCCGTTGACTTCATCGGCAAAATACGCCGCGGCTCTGTCTCGCTCGATAATGGACAGGTCTTCGTAGAATGCTGCGGAGCGTATCCCTGCGCGCAGGTGCAGATAGTGTTCCAGGTCCAGTGCGGTTTTTGCATTGGCGCATATTACCAATACCTTTTCAGGGCGAAGACTCTTCAGCGTGGTTTCCAGCCATTTGACCCGGGGATCGAAGTCCAGCCAGCTGTCATCCAGATAGGGGGTCTCCGGGTGCAGGGTTTCCTCCAGCCCAAGTTGGGCCAGGGTATATTGTTCGGGAGCGGGCAGGGCGTAGCGGTGCAAGAGACGCTTTGGGAAGCCCTTGATCGCGGCGCGGGTATTGCGGAACAGTACGCGACCGGTGCCGTGCCTATCCAGCATCTGCTTGATGATCGCCTCGGGAGGTTCAGTGCTGTCAATATCCGAGGGCAGGTCGTCGGGAATGTCGCCGGATTCTATGCGCTCGACCAGGTCACTCAGGCGGCGGTAATCGCGCTCTTCCTTTTGAAAGGTATCAAAATTGTGGAAGCGTGAGGGATCCAGCAAACGCAGTCTGGCAAAGTGCGAGGCTTGGCCTATCTGCTCGGGGGTCGCTGTTAACAGTAATAAGCCAGCCGACTTCGCGGCCAGGGATTCAACAATCTGGTAGTCATTTCCGGCTTCTTCTTCGGACCAGTGCAGGTGGTGGGCTTCGTCCACCACAACCAGGTCCCAGGGAGCTACCAGCGCCAACTCTTCGAGGTCCGGGCGCTGCTCGAACAGGTCCAGTGTACACAATACCAGTTGTTCCGCCTCGAAAGGATTGTCCTCGTCCATGTGGGCAATGCGCTCTTCATCGAACAGGGCAAAATGAAAGTTGAAGCGCCGTAGCATTTCTACCAGCCACTGATGCAACAGGCTGGGCGGTACCAGAATAAGCACCCGGTTGGCCCGACCTGTCAGTAATTGCTGATGAATGATCATGCCCGCTTCGATGGTTTTACCCAGGCCCACTTCATCTGCCAGCAGTACCCGGGGCGCGTGGCGCTGCCCAACTTCATTGGCGATATAGATCTGGTGAGGTAACAGGCTTGCGCGAGGCCCCAACAGGCCTCTGGTGCTGGTACCTTGCAGGCGATCGCTGTGTTCGAAGGTGGCCACGCGCAGGGCAAAATCTGTATGTTTATCGAAGTGGCCATTGAGCAGGCGTTGTTGTGGCGTTGTCAGTTGTACGAAGGCATTAAGTTCCAGTTCCGATACCACGGTCTTCTCGTCGTGATGGTCTGTACCAAAGTAGAGGAGAATGCCTTCCTGCTCCTCCACCGAGGTCACCAGCAGCTCCCTCTCGTCGACAGTGGAGATATGGTCGCCTTCCTTGAACCGCAGCCGTGTCAGCGGTGCATTTTCAGTGGCGTAGGTGCGCTCCTCTCCCACAGCCGGAAAGCTGACCGTGACCCGGCGGGGTTCGATTTCTACAATAATACCCAAACCCAACTGTGCATCTGCGTGGCTTACCCAGCGCTGCCCCAGAATGTAGTCCATCTCAGTTTAGTCCTTCAAAAAAAAGTGCCATGCTGTTTTGCCTGGCCTGTAATAATAAGTGTTCTACATCACAGCCTTTTACTTCCGCGACTTTTTCAGCGATAAAAGGTAGATAGTAGGGCGCATTGACCTTGCCTCTGTAGGGTACCGGCGTGAGGTAGGGCGCATCTGTTTCCAGCAGTATCTTGTCCAGTGGCGTGGCGACGACAACTTCCCGCACATTGTCCGCGCGATTAAATGTCGTAATACCGTTAAAGCCCAACATAAAACCTTCTTCCAGGCAGTATTCTGCCAGTGCCAGACCGGAAGTGAAACTGTGAATGACGCCGCGGCGGCTTAAAGCACCGCTGAAATTTGCCAAAATGTCGCGTGTGTCATCATCTGCCTCCCGCGTATGGATAACAACTGGCATTTCGAGGTCTACGGCAATCTGCAGCTGTTGTTCGAAAGTGTTTCTCTGCACTTCCCGGTCTGCGTGATCATAATAATAATCGAGCCCGATCTCACCCACCGCTACAATGCGTGGATCGGCACAGCGCTGGCGGATGGTAGTTTCTACTTCTGCCCCATAGGATTCTGCCTCGTGCGGGTGAATGCCCTGGGTTCCCCAAATGTTGGGGGAGGAGTGGGCCAGGGCGAGTACCTTATCCAGATTGTCTGGCGATACGGCAATCGTGATTATACGCTCGATGCCCACTTGCGCGGCGCGAGTAAGCGTCACCTCGAGCTCATCTGTATCGAGGTAGTCCAGATGACAATGTGTTTCAATTATTGGCGTACTGAACGTGGGAATGTCCCGCCTTTTCTTTTTGCTCATGTACGCTAGCGGGGAGACCGCTTTCTCTTTGATTTTGCTTTGGATTTGGTTTTAGCCTTAGCCTTGGTTTTCGTCTCGGTTCTCAGCTTTGGTTTTACCTTCGCCCGGGGTTTTGATTTCAG
>JADFVW010000203.1 GCA_015222725.1 Pseudomonadota bacterium
GCATAGGCCTGTACGGCCAACAGGTTGTGGGCCAGAATGCGCTCATACCAGTCGCCCCTGGGAACATCTTTTTCAATATCCTCCACACGCAGGGAGTGGGAGACAAAATCCTCCAGCACCTCCAGGGTGAGGGACTTCAAATCACTGTAGTAGTGATAAAACAGGCCCGAGGCCACACCGGCCTTGCCGGTCACGTCGGTTATGCGCATCTTGTGGTAGCCCACATCCTCCATGACCAGCAGGGCAGCGGCCTTCAGCTTGGCCCGGGCTTTTGCACCCTTGGGGCTCATGCCTTTGCCGCCGGCCTTGCTATTACTGGCTTTCCTGGTCGCCGCTTTGGCCATACTCACTCTCGATTTGCCGGATTTTCTTGGTCTATTTGAACCCTGTGAAAAATAATCCGTCCATTTGGCGAATTATTCTTGAAATTGAATTCAAATTCAATATTATATGATCCCTGTTAGGTATGCAATGCGCGATTGCCTATTCACTCTCTATTTTTCAAGGACAAAGGCGCCAGGATGATTATCGACTACACCGACGAGCAAAAGGCACTACGCAAAACGCTCCGGGAGTACTTTTCCAGGCTGATAAAGCCGGAGTATCATGAGGACCTGCGAGGCAACGAGGGTGGGGATCTCTACAAAGGCCTGATTCGCCAGATGGGCAAGGATGGCTGGCTGGCCCTGGGTTGGCCGAAAGAGTATGGCGGCAAGGGTGCCACAACCACGGAGCAGCTGATCTTTTTTGAAGAGGCCTTGCTGGCAGGGGCACCGATTCCTTTTGTAACCCTCAATACAGTGGGGCCGGCGCTGATTGACTACGGCACTGAGGAGATGAAAAAGAAGTTTTTACCGGGAATTGCCGCTGGTGAAACGCATTTTTGCATCGGCTACTCCGAGTCCGGCGCGGGCACCGATCTGGCCGCCCTGACCACCAGCGCGGTAATAGACCCCGACGATCCCGACTATTACATCATCAATGGCACCAAGGTGTTCACCTCCTCAGCCGAGGCGGCGGACTACGTCTGGCTGGCCGTTCGCACAACGCCGGACGTACGTCACAAGGGCATTAGCATGATCGTGGTCGACACCACGCTGGATGGCTTCTCCTATGCTCCCATCCACACCGTGGGCGGTGTGCGCACTAATATGAGCTACTACGAGAATGTTCGGGTTCACAAGTCCATGATGATAGGCGAGCCCAACCGGGGCTGGGGCCTGATCATGTCGCAGCTTAACCATGAGCGGGTAGGGCTGGCCGCCTGGGGCATACAGGGCTGGAAGCTCTTTGACCGGGCCTTGAACTGGGCGCGCACCGAGAGCACCCAGAAGCACAATAAGGGCCAACGACCCATAGATGAGCCGTGGATTCAGGCCAATATGGCCGAGGCACTGGCCAGGCTGGAGGCGATGCGGGTGATGAATGCGCGTATGGCCTGGGATCTGGACAAGGGCAATATGAACCCGGCCCTGGCTTCAGCGCTTAAGGTATTTTCCACCGAGGGCCTTATCGAAATCTGCAGGCTGCTGATGGAATCCATCGGCCCCAGCAGCCTGATCCGCGCTGAATCAACTGCCGCCGTGCTGTTGGGCGACCTGGAACACGAATACCGTCGCTGCCAGATCAATACCTTTGGCGGCGGCATCAATGAACTTCAGCGGGGCATCGTCGCCAATTTTGGCCTGAACATGCCCCGTCACCGTTAATCAAGCAGGCACATCATGGATTTTTCATTTAGCGAAGACCAAACAGCAATCCGGGATCTGGCAAACCAGATCTTCAGCGATCGCACCACCGATGAATTTCTGTTGAAATTTGATCGTGGCGAAGATGTCTACGACGACGCATTGTGGACCACACTCGCCGAACAGGGCTTACTCGGCATTACCATTGCCGAGGAGTTTGGTGGCACCGACCTGGGTTTTACCGAGCTCTGCCTGATACTGGAGGAGCAGGGTCGGCGTCTCTCGCCTGTTCCCCTTTACTCCAACCTGGTTCTGGGTGCATTGCCCATTGGCGAGTTTGGTACTGTGGAGCAAAAGCACAAATACCTGGCGGCCCTGGTTGCCGGCGACTTGAAGTTGACGGCCGCCATTGCCGAGATGGGCATGGCGGGCGCAGTGGCAGGGCAGGTCGTTGCAGTTAAAAGCGGTGACAACTGGAGCCTTAACGGCAACCTGGAATGCGTTCCCGATAGCGTGGTTGCCAACGCAATCCTCGTGCCTGCAAGCTGCGATGGTATGCAGACTGTTTTTATTGTCGACACCGATATAGCGGGCGTCAATATCGAAGCCCAACGCAGCTCACTGGGTATGAATGAGGGCAGCTTATCCCTGCAAAATGTTGAACTGCCCGCCGACGCGGTGCTGGGCGAAGTGGGCGCGGGTGCTGAGGTACTGGCATGGCTGGAACTGCGGGCCGAGACAGCGATTTGCGCCCTGCAAGTGGGCGTGACAGAAGAGGCGCTGAAACGCACCGCTGAATTCACCTGTGAACGCCAGCAGTTTGGTGCTCCCATAGGTTCATTTCAAGCCGTTGCCATGCAGGCGGCAGACGCCTTCATCGATGTGGAGGCCATTCGTTCCATCTACTGGTTGGCGCTGTATAGACTGACCAGTGGCATGGATGCGCGCGCCGAAGTTCACTGCGCCAAGTGGTGGGCGGTGGATGCGGGCCACCGTATCGTTCACCGCACCCAGCATTTACACGGGGGTATGGGCTCCGATGTGGAGTTCCCGATTCACCGATTCTTCCTGTGGGCCAAGCATTTGGGATTGATGCTGGGTGGCCGCAGTGTGCAAATTACAAAACTGGGAAAACTGTTGGCCAGTGACGAGACGATTGGCGTCACAGCACTGCGGGTCTAGGGATACTCTGATTAAAGTTATCCCCGCGAAGGCGGGGATGGCAAAAATGTGAGGCAAGTAGGGTGCGCAATGCGCACCATCAAATCAACCGGGCGGAACGGAATAACCACCCCACACCGGCATGTGATCATCATTGAAGTACTCTGACAGCTTGGAGTGCATATCATCCAGCGCCCACTTGCCACCGCTAGAGCTGTTAAATGTGGTTCCCAGGGAAGGGCGCTGCAATACGGTGATTTCAC
>JADFVW010000204.1 GCA_015222725.1 Pseudomonadota bacterium
CACGCAGACCGAGCTGCCGATATTAACCCGGGGTCTCATCGCCACCAGCCGGTTTTTCCGCGAAGACGGTATATGGTTATTGTTGGCGCTGATCGCGATGGTTGTTATCTGGCGTCACCTGCTGCGCGACTCGGCGAGGAAAAAGCGCTGGCATGGGCTGTTGCTGAAGCTGCCGGGTATTTCGGGTCTGGTGACTGCCATGGACACTGCCAGGTTCGCCTCAACCTTGAGTATTCTTATGGCCAGTGGGGTGCCCCTGTTGGAGTCGCTGCGAATTGCAGGGCAGGTTTTGAGCAACCTGGTGCTGCGTGCAGACAGCCAGCAGGTGGCGGAGCAGGTACAGGAGGGCAGTAGCCTGCATCGCGCGCTGGCCCAAAGTGGCCGTTTCCCACCCATGATGGTACACATGGTGGCCAGTGGTGAGGCCAGCGGGGAGTTGGAGACGATGTTGGAGCGCTCTGCTATCAATCAGGAGCGCGAGCTGGAAATGACCCTGGGCACCATGATGAGCATTTTCGAACCCCTGATGGTCGTCGTTATGGGTGGGATGGTGCTGACAATTGTGCTGGCGATCCTGCTGCCTATTTTTGATCTCAATACGATGGTGAAATAAAACTATGAAAACCGTGAACAGTAAAATAAACCCACAGAGCGGATTTTCCCTGGTGGAAATATTGGTGGTGCTGGTGATTATGGGCCTGCTGATAAGCGTGGTCGCGCCCACAGTCCTCAATCGAGCCGATGATGCCCGAATCCAGAAAGTGCATGCAGATTTCAAAGCCATTGAAACGGCCCTGAAGATTTATCGTCTGGACAATTATGTTTACCCCTCGACGGAGCAGAGTCTGGAGGCCCTGGTAGAAGCCAGCACCATCGATCCGGAGCCGCGAAATTTCAAGACGGGTGGCTATTTGACGGAGGTTCCCCGGGACCCCTGGGGCAGACCCTATCTGTATCTCAGCCCTGGTGAGAATGGCGATATTGATCTATACAGCCTGGGAGCGGATGGAATTTCGGGTGGCGAGGGGCAAAATGGCGACGTCGGCAATTGGAAGAGCGCTAACGAGTAAGCCATGAAGGCACAATACCAGGCCGGTTTTAGTCTGCTGGAGTTACTGGTTGCCCTGTTTGTTGTCGTGATCATCACCTCTTTAGTTACCCTGGCGGTGAATTCGGGTAGTGCCGACGTGGAAGTGGAAGCCCGGGCCAAAAGTCTGGTGGATATCTCCGGCTTCGCCCTCGACGAGGCCCAAATGCGGGGCGTGGACATAGGTCTGTTAATCGAGAGGAAGGAGGAGGGGGGCGACAGCCTGTACAGTTATGGCTGGCGTGAACGAACACCCCAGGGCTGGCGAAGACCGGTGGTCGACAGGGACATTTTTGTCGACAGGCAGTTCCCGGTCGGCATTGAGCTGGCGCTGGAGTTGGAAGAGACGCAGCTAGACATATTGGATGGCGTAGAGCGGGCGCTGGAGAATGCCAGCGCCGGAGGTAAGCTCATTGAGGTGACACCCCAGGTGATATTCTACTCCAGCGGGGAAGTGACTGCCGGTTCCATGGAGCTGCGACAAATTGAGACCAATGATCTGCTGTGGCGCATAGAGTGGGATTTACTGGGCCGCTTCAGCCTGTTGCGCGGGGGTGAGATACACGATGACTAGCCCCGCCCGCAAACATAGCAGAGGCTTTACCCTGGTTGAGGTGATGGTGGCTCTTGCCGTTGTGGCTATTGCGCTGCCCGCATTGATGTTTTCCCTGCACCAGCAAATCGACGGCACCCTCTACCTGCGGGATAAATCTATCGCCCATATCGTTGCTGCCAATAAGCTGGCGGAAGTACGCATTATGGCGAAGGCGAAAGAGCAGCTGCTGAAAGGTAAAGACGGCGGCACCACCACGCTTGCCGACCGCGACTGGGACTGGCAGCTCAACAGCGCCGAAACAGAATTGCCAAACTTTTACCGGGTTGAAATAAATGTGTCGGCGGTGGGGGTGGAGCCCGGTGCGCCACTGTACACCCTGGTGGGCTTCCTCTCGGCAGACTTGAATGCTGAAGACGACACGGGTGGTGCCGGTGGCTAGAGTAGCTTTGCAGAAGCACGAACTCTCTAGCTCGGGGCGAGGATTCACCCTGGTCGAAGTCCTGATTTCCCTGGCTATTACAGCTTTTGTTAGCACCATTGCCTATTCCGGCCTGTCTGCCGTGATCAGTGGGGTGGAGAGCACCCGGGTCACTGCCACTGCCACCTACGAACTAAATCGTGCCCTGATGATACTGTCCAGGGATCTGCGACAGATTATCGCCAGGCCCGTGCGGGACGAGTTTGGTCAGCGGGAACCGGCCATGCAGGGCGGCCCCCTGGCGCGCCACCTATTGAGTTTTACCCGCACGGGTTGGCACAACCCCAATCAGCACACGCGCAGTAATTTACAGCGGGTCAACTATCTGGTGGAGGATAATGCCCTGTGGAGAGAGAGCTATCACGTGCTGGACCGGGTTGGTGACAGCAAGCCACAGAGAGTGAAGTTACTCGACGGCGTAGAGGCGATGAGAATTGGGTTTTTGAGCTCGCTGGACGCGGCGGAAACGGGCAACGATGGCAAGTCCCTGGATACTCGAAACTGGATGGAGAACTGGATTGTGGATACCAGTGCCGTGGATGCCGATTTGCCTCCCCCGGCTGCCCTGGAAATTCGATTGGAACTGGAGGGCTGGGGTGAACTCACGCGCCTGTATGAAATCCCCTCGATCTAAATCTGGTTCACACACAGGAGCTTATAGCTCGCGGCGCTCTCAAGGCGGCGCGGCCCTGGTGATTGCCCTGCTTATTTTTGCCCTGTGTACGGCCCTGATCGTCGCCATGAAGAGCGAATTTGATTTGTACTATCAGCGCGGTGCCAATGTGTTTATCTCCGAGCAGGTCTATGCCTATTTACGTGGCGCGGAAGATCTGGCATCCCTGGCCCTGATTCAGGATTACGACAGCGACCGGGAACTGGATCAGCCCCGTGATGAGCTGACTGAACCCTGGGCCCAGGACCCGGATACCGTTGTGCCCTACGATCTGGATGAGGGAGGGTGGCTGCGTGGGGGGCTGTCGGACTTGCAGGGCCGTTTTAACATCAATGCCCTGGTAGAGAAAACGACCATCGGGGGGCGGGTCGCTAACACTGTTCGGTATACGGCGGCACAACAACAGTTCATCCGGCTGCTGCTGGCCCAGGAGTCGCTGCAACTGGGTGAACAGGATGCGATCCTGATTACTGAATCGATAGGGGATTGGTTGGATGAGGATAGCCAGCCACGGCCCAACGGTGCCGAGGACGATTACTATGTTGGCCAAACCCCCGCGTACAGGGCGGCCAACGCGCTGATGGTCAGCGTCAGTGAGTTGCGCGCGGTAGCCTATGTGACACCGCAAATTTACGATGCGTTGCGCCCCTTTGTTGCAGTGCTGCCCGATCCCGCCTCGCTGTTGAATATACTTACCGCTACGCCTATGGTGTTACGGACAATTAATACCGATAACATTCTGGCGCCCCTGAGCGAAGCTGATGGCCTTGCGCTGGAGGAGACCAGGAGGAATGAAGGCTTTGGGGATGTCGAAGATTTTCTTAAGCACCCCGTGCTGGAAGGTAAGACACTATTGGGGATAAAGCCGAGACTGGGTTTAAGCACGTCTTATTTTCTGCTTAGCGCAGAAGCTAAAGTTGCCGACAGGAAGTTGCGCTTGTACAGTGTATTGGAGCGGCGCAATCGTTCGGTGCTGGCTATTGCCAGAAGCAGCGAAGGTCTGTGTCCCACGGAACAAATAGAGGGTAAATTTTGCAAAACAGCGCCGTAATCCGGCTGATAGAGGGAAGACTCGTCTGGTACCCACCGGGCGCGGGTGACAGCTACTGTTACCTCGACGAAGAACTCTCTCAGGAGCGCTTTCGCGCCGCCGCCGGCCAGCCTGGTTCGGTGTTTTATTTCGCCGTGCCCGGTGCCGATGTCACCCTGTATCAAATGGATGTCAGTGCTGAGGAACGCAAGCACATCGGGAAAGCCCTGCCTTTCAGGCTTGAGGAGAGTCTGGCTGCAGATATCGAAGATTTACATTTTGCCTCTGCCTTTGAGGGCACGCGCCAATTGGCGGCGGCGGTGTGTACACGCGATAAAATGCTCCACTGGCAGGCGCTGTTGGCAGATTTCCCAATGCTTACACAGTGGATCCCCGAACCCCTGTTGCTGCCCTGGCAGCCCGGTGAGTGGTGTTTGCTTATGGAAGACGACCGGGCCATGGTGCGCACCGGCTCTTTTTCTGGTTTGTGCATAGAGTCCGAATTGTTACAGCCCATGCTTGCTGCTGCACTGGCTGAGAGCGATAGAGCGCCCGAATCACTTGTTATCTATGGCCAGGATCAGGAGGGAGACACCGCGCGTATTCCCGAGCCTATCCGCGACCGGGTGCAGTGGCGCCGGGGGGATCTGGCTTCCGCGTTGTTGCTTAGTCAATCGCCTCCCCACACGTTTAATCTCCTGCAGGGCGCATTCGCCCTGCGTTTGCCACTGGAGCGCTGGTGGAAACAGTGGCGTGCGGTGGCGGCAGTGTTGGCCCTGGCTCTCACGGTGCAACTGCTTGCCACTTACGCCGAGTTTGCAACGCTTGCGCGGGAAAATGTGGCACTGCGCTACGCGGTAGAGCAAAGTTACCGCAAGGCCTATCCCCGGGGTGCATTGGTCGATGCAGAGAAACAGCTGAGTCGACAGTTGGGTTCCCTGCGAGGTTCCGGGCAAAGCAGTGGCTTTGTCAGTCTGATGAGTCGGGTGGGCGAGATTATTAGCGGGCATCCCGGCACCCGCATTTCCACGATTAATTACAACGACAAGGGTGACGAAATACGGATGAATATAACGGCCAGGGACTTTGAGGCGGTTGAAGACATACGCACTGCCCTGAATCGCGCGGGACTGACTGCGAAAATGGAGAGCAGCAGCGCCCAGGGCGAGCAGGTCAGGGCCAGGTTGCGGGTGGGAACGGGTTCATGAACAGCTGGTATTCGAGTCTGAATCAGCGTGAACAATTGAGCCTGCTGTTGTTGGCGGCAGCCGTGGGGATGTATCTTGCGTATGTGCTGGTCTGGTCGCCTTTGGCCAGCAGTCGCGACGAACTGATTGTGCGCAACCAGAGTGTTGCCTCCTCATTGCTGCGTGTCGATGCTATGGTATCCGAGGTGTTGTTATTGCGCGAAAGTGGCGCTGGCAATTCCTCGAAGCGTAATCTTACGGCCCTGATCAACCAGTCCACCAGTCGCATGAACCTGCAGGTCAGCCGCTTGCAACCCAATAGTCGCGGGGAGTTACAGGTTCGCCTTGAAAATGCATCTTTTGACGACGTCCTCGCCTGGCTGTACGAAATGGAATATTCCCAGGGCTTGCTGGTGCGGGAAGTTTCCCTGACCAGCTCTGGCAGTGCCGGTAGGGTTAACGCCTCCATCCGCTTAGCCCAGGGAGGATAAGCGTGTCTCGTGTAACCGCCGGAGTCGCCTTCGTAATGCTGTTTATTGGCTGTCTGCTCGCCATGGCACCTGCGCGATTGCTCAATGTCGTCCTTCCCGGCAGGGAGATAATAATGCAGGGCTACAGCGGTACGGTGTGGCGCGGAAAGGCAAATCGCGCTCTGTTGTCAACAGCTGCTGGGTATATTCATCTGGGCCGAATCAGCTGGTCTTTGAGCCCGCTGTCCCTGCTTGCCTTGTCTCCCGCACTCACCATCGAAAGCAGTTGGGGTCGTCAGCACGTCAACACCGGCTTGCGTATCACCGGGCGGAAGAGTCTGGAGCTGACGGATCTGGACGCGATGGTTTCTGTGCAATTATTGCGAAAGTTTCTGCCGCTGTCGGTTGCCGGTGACTTTTCTATTCAGGCACAGGAGTTGAGGATAGAGAATGGCCTTCCCAGCCGGGCGAGGGGTAGAATGGTCTGGCAAAATGCGGCCTGGGAGTCCGCTCAGGGACTACTGCCCCTGGGCAGTTATGCAGTTGATTTTCAGCAACTTCCAGGGGGGCCTCTGCAAGGCGACATTATTACCCTGGCAGGCAGTGTGAGGGCCAGTGGTAGTGCCCAGTTGTTGGGGAAAGATTACAATTTGGATATACTTATCAGCAGTGATGCAGGGCTGGGTGGCCAGCTTGAACAGGCTCTGTCACTCATTGCACAGCCGGTTCCGGAAGGCCGTCGTATCAAGTTTGACGGTCAGCTACTGGACTTTGACTAACAGGATGGAAAAAGAATGAGCGGTACAGATTTTAAAAAATACGAATGCGTCATCTGTGGGTTTATCTATGATGAGGCGGAGGGCCTGCCTGACGATGGCATTGCCCCCGGTACCCGCTGGAAGGATATTCCGGAAGATTGGGAGTGCCCGGATTGCGGTATTTCCAAAGCCGATTTTGATTTGTATGAAGAATAAAAGAATATGGGTGCTTGCTTATGTCGGACTCACTGCCACAGGGCGTTGAATTAACGTCGCTGGACGAGACGTTTCGGAACGACCCCTACACTCTGCTTGAGCGTTTGCGAGAGGCAGCGCCCGTCCACGAGGACACGCAGTTAAAGCGCTTTATCTGCACGCGCCATGACGATGTAAAAAACCTGTTGCGCGATAAGGACTTGTTCACCGACCCGCGTAAGGCCAATGCCGGTAGTTTCGCCAGAGAGTTTCTTATCCGCGATAACGAAGAACCCTCCATGCTATTCATGGATGAACCCGATCACAGGCGTTTGCGCTCCCTGGTCACAAAGCCGTTCACGCCCGCAGCGGTGGAGAGCTGGCGCCCCCGAATACGGGCTGTTATTCGCCGTATACTGGATGACATCGACAGTGCAGAGTTTGACCTTATAGAGCACTTCGCCGGTCCTGTTCCCGCAATTGTTATAGCCGAAATGCTGGGTATAGACCCGCACATGCACGGGCAGTTCAAGCGTTGGTCCTCGCTGGCCGTTAAGGTCAGCTTTAACCCATTTCCCTCCGAGGAAGATCTGCAGGCGGGGCGGGCGGCCATGAACCAACTGGAGAGCTTCTTCCGCACCGAGATAGAATCCCGCAGGGCGGCGCTGGGCAGTGATCTTATCAGCGATATGATTCGCGCCGAGGAGGCCGGTGAAAAACTTAGCGTAGAAGAAATCGTAGGCCAGTGTAATTTACTACTGGTTGCCGGCAATGTGACGACCTCCGACCTGATTGGCAATAGTATTAAGGCGCTGCTCGATAACCCGGATCAGTTGACCAGGCTGCGCGAAAGACCAGATTTGATTCAAAATACAGTGGAGGAGGCACTCCGTTTCGATTCACCGGTGACCAATTCGGGGCGTATTGCGAACAGGGATTTTGAGCTGGCAGGCTGCCCCATTAAAAAGGGCGAGTCGCTGATGACTTCTCTCGCCGCTGCTAATCGCGACCCCGCTGTTTACCCGCATCCCAACAAGTTTGATATTGAACGCGAAGATACACACCATCAGTCTTTTGGTGGGGGTCGGCATCTCTGCCTGGGCGCACACCTGGCGAGACTGGAAGTCCAGGAAGCTATTCTGGCCCTGTTGGACAGGTATCCCAATCTCAGCCACAGTGAAAAGGGTTACGCATATGCCAGTATTCCCAGTTTCAGGGGGCTGTCTTTTTTCTGGGTGTCGCGCTAACAAACCCTATAATATCCGGTACACTTGCGCCGACATCCAATATAGCGAGAAGCCCCATGAATTCTATTGAAAAGCGCCTGTCCGCGGTACGTGCCCTGATGGTTGAATCGGGCTACGATGCCCTGATTGTACCCCGCGCCGATGAGTATCTGGGTGAATACATTCCACCTCATAATGAGCGTCTGCTGTGGATATCGCACTTCACCGGTTCCGCCGGTGTCGTAATTGTGTTGCGCGACAAAGCCGCCATTTTTGTCGATGGCCGCTACACGGTACAAGTGAGACAGCAGGTGCCGGGAGAGCTCTTTGAATTTCATCACCTGGTTGATGAACCCCACGCCCAGTGGTTGTCCGAACAATTACCGGCGGGAGCAAAGATAGCCTACGACCCCCGTATGCATCCCCTGCAGTGGCACAGTGCAACTGAAACCATCCTGGCCAAAAACGCCCAGTTACTGGTTCCCGAGACCAACAACCTTATCGACCGCTGCTGGAGTGACCGGCCGACGGCGAGAATTGATCCGGCACTGTTGTTGGATGAGGCCTTCACCGGTGAGTCCAGCTCCAGTAAGCGAGCGCGCATTGCAAAGGAACTGGTCGCAAAGGGTGCCCAGGCAGCATTGATTTTCGCCCCCGACTCGGTCAGCTGGTTGTTGAATATTCGCGGCACCGATGTCCCCATGTTGCCGCTGGTACAGAGCTTTGCGATGTTGGCTGAGGACGGCTCGGTTTCCCTCTTTATTGACCCGGGTCGCGTCCCCGCCGGATTGGAAGAGCATGTGGGCGAGGGGCTGAAGGTTTATCCCGAGTCTGAAGCGCAGAGCATTTTGTCCAACTACCAGGGGAAAAACGTATTGGCTGACCCGGCAACGGCAAACGCCTGGACTCAACTGGCTTTGCAGCGCGGCGGTGCGACACTGATTGGTGAACCCGATCCGGTGGCGCTGCCCAAGGCCTGCAAAAATACAGTTGAAGTAGAGGGCAGCCGCCGGGCGCATATTCGCGATGCAGTGGCCGAGGTTAAATTTCTGTGCTGGCTGGACGGTGAAGTTAACGCCGGTGCCTTACACGACGAGGCTGTGCTGGCAGACAAACTGTTGTCTTTCCGCGAAGTGGGGGAGCGCTTTCGCGGTCTCTCCTTCGACACGATTTCTGCGGCGGGCGGTAATGCAGCCATGTGCCACTACAATCACCAGGACGGGGAGCCAGCCACCCTGGAGATGAACTCTGTGTACCTGCTGGACAGCGGTGCCCAGTACACAGATGGCACCACCGATATAACCCGCACCATCGCTATTGGCGATCCCGGGGATGATATCCGCGGCATGTATACCCGTGTGCTGAAAGGACATATAGCCCTGGACGGTGCACGGTTTCCAAAGGGCACGACGGGCAGTCAGCTCGATGTGCTGGCCAGACAGTTTCTGTGGAGCGATGGCTTTGATTATGACCACGGTACGGGTCACGGCGTCGGGTCGTTTCTCAGCGTGCACGAAGGGCCACAGAGCATCAGTAAGCGCGCCGGCGGGGCCGACTTACGGGTGGGGATGATTCTCAGCAATGAGCCGGGTTACTACCGCGACGGCTGTTTTGGTATACGCTGTGAAAACCTGCTGGTGGTGCAGGCTTTGGAAGATTCGGCCGGAGAGACACCGATGATGGAGTTCGATGTGCTCACAATGGTGCCTTTCGACAATCGCCTGCTCGATGTCAGCATGCTTACCCCGGCGGAAGTGACCTGGGTTGATGCCTATCACGCACGGGTGAATACAGTCCTGAATCCCCTGCTGCAGGGCGCGGAGAAAGACTGGATGCAGCGGGCCACCTCGCCCCTGGTTGCTTAAACGCCAGCTTCAGTTTCCCATGCAGCGTGCAGTCATAAGGTGTGGACTGCGGCCTGGCTC
>JADFVW010000205.1 GCA_015222725.1 Pseudomonadota bacterium
CTTGATATTCAAGGTATTTTTCTTCATCGTGAACATCAATATCCAGGATCACATAAATACTCATACTTACTTTCCTCATCAATGAAACAGAAATTCACAGGTTGATCGTAGCCTAACACGGTCAAAAGGGTACGTAACGCGCGGCGCAACTGCGCCCAGGCTAACGCTAAGCGACCGATTGAACATAAGCGCGGCGCCGGTGGGGATCAAAGGGTCGTGTCCGAAACTGATCAGTTTGTTGGCCAATCTTAACCTGTTGGAAATCTTCGATAAAAGTACAGTTGTGTATGCAGGCGACCAAACGCGGAGCGAATTATGGACAACACCTACGATAGATTAGTGCGATCAGATCGGGACCATCACATCCATCCCTTCAGCTCCCCCAGGCGGGTCAGGGAGGAAGGGTTGCGCCGCCTCACGGTACGTACCGAAGGCGTTTACCAGGTAGACAATCACGGCAATCGCTACATCGATGCAGTGTCCGGGCTGGCCTGCGTCAACATCGGCTACGGCCGCGAGGATATGGCGGATGCCATCTCGCAGGCCATCAGGACTATTTCCTTCCACCCGGTTTTCTGGGAATGTAGCAACCCCTACAGTGCGGCGCTTGTTGAGAAACTGAACGAAGTCACGCCAGAGTACATGACGCACTTCTTCTTCGCCAATTCGGGGAGCGAAGCCAATGACACCGCCATCAAACTGGTGCGGTGGTTTTGGAAGCTGCAGGGCAAGCCGGAGAAAAAGCACATCATCAGCCGCGAGATGGCGTATCACGGAATGAACCTGTTGACCGCCAGCCTGACCGGGTTGGAGCCCTGCCATCCACAATTCGACCTGCCGATTGCCGGAGTTTCGCACATTATGGCGCCCTGGTCATGGGTGCATGGCACACATCAGCAGGACGAGGCGTTTGGCCGACAGGCGGCCCAGGCGCTGGAAGATGAAATTCTGCGCATTGGCGCCGATCGGGTGGGCGCTTTTATCGGCGAGCCCACCCAGGCCACCGGCTGCGGTATCAGTCCGCCACCGGGCTATTGGCCTGAAATTGAACGCATTTGCCGTAAGCACGATGTGCTATTGATCGCCGATGAGGTCGTCACCGGTTTTGGCCGCAGCGGCGAGTGGTTTGCACAACAATACTTCGGTTTTGAAGCTGATATAACGGTAATGGCGAAAGGACTTTCATCAGCCTATTTCCCGGTTTCCGCTGTTGCCCTCAACCAGCGTGTTGGTGGAGCCATTACCGGCGACAGCGGGGAGCTCTACCACGGTTACACCACCAGTTGCCATCCAGTGGGAGCTGTGGCCGCGGTAAAAAATATTGAAATCATCCAGCAGGAGCGGCTGGTGGAGCGTATTCGCGACGAGCTTGGTCCCGCCCTGGAAAGTGGTCTCAAGGCGTTGGAGAGTCACCCACTAGTGGGCGAAGTGCGCGGTATTGGCCTGGGGTGGGCGATCCAACTCACGGCCAACAAGGAAACCCGCGAGTTTTTCCCACCCGAACTGGGCGTGGATGCGATGGTGGCAGCTCACGCTTATGAGAAAGGCGTCATCATCCGCGACCTGGGTGGTGACACCCTCGGTGTCAGCCCACCCTTTGTCACCACGGATGAACAACTGGTCCAGATACTGGATGCCATTGAGTATGGCCTGGATGCTGCGCAGCGGGAACTAGGGGGTATACCAGATCGGTGAAGTCCAGGCCCGCTCCTGTATGGACACGGGCAGGTCGTCCCGCGGCGCCATGCCGAGTGTCTTGGCTTCGTAAGTGGACCAGCGGGGGGGTGGGTACCTCGATGACGCGCGCATAGTAAAAGGCGTGGGTTTTGGCGTCAAAATCCGGGTCTTGCCACACCGCTTTGAGTTCGGTGTCGCCGACGGAGTTGTTGTAGCTCGTAGAATTCTGGGGACACGATACTTAACTCTGTGCAGGTGTCTGAAAGTAATTAGGTACTGTGTCCCCCGAATCCGGCATCCTACAGAACTGACTCTGGAAACCAAGGCCAATTCCGGTAAACTGGGGGGACAAATTCGGAAGAACGAACATGCCTGCAAACCCCATTGAGCTGTGGCC
>JADFVW010000206.1 GCA_015222725.1 Pseudomonadota bacterium
ATACGGTGCGACGCGCTATTGATCATGGGGTGGCTGGGTTTCTATGCAAATCTTCAGAGGTTCCTGTGATGCAGGCGTGTATCGAGGCCGCCCTGAGCGGACAGAGAGGCCTTCACCCCCAGCTCGAAGCCTCGAGTTCCGGCGCAAGCTTGCACTCCCTCGATGTAGCTGACGCACTGTCAACCCTGACCCCGCAACAGTTCAGAGTAGTATCCATGTTGTTTGACGGTTTGCTAAATAAGCAAATTGCCTACGAGTTGGGGGTAAAAGAAGCAACGGTGAAAGCACATATGACCGAGATCTTCAGAAAGCTGGGCGTGCGCTCCCGAACACAGGCAGTGCTGGCTTTGAAAAGCCTGGCGGCAGAGCCCCCAACAGACCTGACCCAGCCACCGGCACTTTAGCTTACCCGGGTGAGAGCTAAGATTAAGGCTCGCAACTGAGCCGCATGAACGGGTTTGGGAAGAAAACGAAAGCCCGATGATTTCGCTTTTCCCCGAACAGCATCACTGTCATCAGCGCTGATAATTATACAGGGTGGGTCTATATCGTACTGCTTCTTCATCTGGAGAACAGCGCTCACACCATCCTCACCCCCATCCAGATGATAGTCCGCCAGAATAATATCCGGCCTGTCACCCTCCTCTATTCGGCTCAGCAATGCATCGCGACCCGCAACACAAATCACCCTGGCATCCATGGTAAGCAGAAGCTGCTCCATACCCTCGGTAATACTCGCGTCATTATCCATGCACAAAACACAGAGGCCCCCCAAGGTTTGCTCGTGTACAGACTGCGCCTCCGCCGACGTGTTTTCTACGCCCACTTCACCGTAGGGCACAGTAATAGAAAACATAGACCCGCGTCCCACAGAAGACGACATCTGCAGGCGACAATTCAGTAAATCTGCATAGCGCTGCACAATGGCGAGGCCCAAACCCAGGCCTTCATCGGAAGGTATACTCTCGCCCTGTAAACGTTCAAACTCCTGAAAAATTCGCACCTGATCCGCTTCGGCTATGCCCGGCCCCGTATCCAAAATCTGGATCTCAACGCCAGATGTTCGGCGCCTCAAGCCCAGTAGTATTTTCCCTTTGTTGGTATATTTCACGGCATTTGAGAGCAGGTTTTGTATAATTCTATAGAGCAGGGAGTAATCGCTGTACAACCAGAGTTCACTGGAAACAAAACTGAAAGCCAGGCCTTTCTGCTGTACCGATGGTTGAAATTCAATGAATAAAGATTCGAACAGGCGCCCCGCGTATAAGTGCTCCAGTCGGGGGACCTGCCTGCCGGAATCCAGTCTGGACATCTCTCTCAACTCGGAGATCAGTTGCTCCGCGCGGTGCAGGGACAGGTCTATCTTCTCCACAATACCGGCGGCATTAGAGCCCGCAACCCCGTCCAACTGCGGTTTCAGGGCTGCAGTGAACAATCGCGCAGCGTTAATGGGTTGCAATAAATCGTGACTGGTTGCGGACATGAATCGCGTCTTACTCAAGTGAGCATCGCGTAGTTTGGATTCTACCTGTGCGCGCAGGCGATTTTCCTGCCGCAGTTTAGTATTGGTTTCGCTGAGGCTCTGGGTACCGGAAGCCACTTTTGCTTCCAGCTCTATTTTAGTTTCTTCCAGTTCGGTGACAATATCCCGGTAATCAGTAATATCGATGTAGGTCGTGACAAAACCTCCATGGGGCATGGGGTTGCCACGAATATCGATCACTGTGCCATTGGGCAAAATTCGTTCCAATCGGTAGAGGCTGCCCTCCCTCAACCAGCCAAGGCGCCTGTTTATATCCTGGTCAATCGACCCCTCTCTAGTGCCCATAATGCCGCGCTCGGCATTAAATCGATAGACGCGCTCTATGGGGCAGCCCACATAAAGAAATCGTTGGGGGTAGTCAAACAACTCTTCGTAGCGACTATTCCACGCCACCAGGTTCAAATCCTTGTCGACCACTGAAACACCCTGCAGCAGACTTTCAACCGTGGTCTGCAGTAACTCCCGGTTGAATGTATTGAGCTTGCTGACGTCGCTGACCATGCCTGCAATGTCGCTGTAGGCCAGCTGCTGGCTGTGCTCCAATTGCTCCATGGCCTTGTGCGCTGAGGTAGCCCCTATAACCTGCGCCAATGTAGACTCCACACGGGACACAACAAAACGGGGAGCCCGGTCACCGGGCAGTAGTCGCTGCTGGTAGTTGCTTTCGAATTCTCGCCACATTTGCTGCAGCTCTTCTCGCTCGATAAACGGTGGCAGCAGCGCGTGTAGCTGACTTACACGAATCAGGCTGAGGTCGTAATCCTGGTCTCTGGCGTACTCCAGCGTATCCAGCTCACCAATAAAAATCCTGGCCTGCCTCCTGTCTGCCAGTGAGGGTTTTAAAAAAAGAGACATCGCTATCAGCAAAAATACGTTAACGCCCAGACTCCATGTGGTGGCATAAGCCAGCCGGTGTTCGCCCGCTATTCCCATCAAATTCATGGGCCGCAACCAATCTATACCCAGAGGCCCGCTAAGCATTAATACATTGTCCACCGGAAGGATGACAGGCAGTACACCGCAGTAAAACCACAAAACCAGGCCCGCCAGCAGGCCTGTAATTACTGCCAGGCCGTGAGCTCGTTTCCAGTACAAACCCGCCAGCAGCGCAGGGGCAAGTTGAGAGGCTGCCAGAAAGGAAATAAAACCGATTTGTGCCAGCCAGGGAATGCCCATAACCTGGCGAGTTACCAGCCAGGCCGCGAGGAAGATACCGGCAATGGTGAACTGGCGCACCCGGCGTAAACTATCTCCCAATTTGAGTAGGGCTTCGGGGGAGTTAGTATTAAATCGCAGTATCAATGGCGTGATGACTTCATTGGTTATCATGATCGCAAGACTGAGTGTGGCGACAATCACCATACCCGTCGCTGCGGAAATGCCGCCTATGAATGCCGCGACCGCAATCCATTTAGAATCCAGTGCAATGGGGAGTAGTTGCACGTAGGTGTCGGGATTCACTCCCTGTGACCCGGAAAACACTTGTCCCCCTGCCACACTGATGGGCAGTACTAAAAACATGAACAACATTAGATACGCGGGGAATAGCCAGCGCGAAATTCCTGTGTTGGTCCCCTCCTGTGCCTCTACGACCATGACATGAAACTGACGGGGCAGACACAGAATCGCCAGTGCACTAATCAAAATCCTGGCCACAAAGTCCGTAGATAGTAAGCCCGAACCGGAGGTCAGTGGCATTGCCGAGAAAGCGTCCCCATCGGGAAGGCCCACCAGATATATAATTGCCAGCACTGCCACCGCTAAAAATGCCAACAGTTTGACCAGTGACTCCACCGCGATGGCCGTCACTATGCCCTGGTGTCGTTCATGACTATCCAACCGCCGGGTGCCGAATAATATGGTAAAAGCAGCCAGAATAATCGCTGTAAGCAACGCCGCATCGCCCCCCATCCCCTCAACCTCCACTAC
>JADFVW010000207.1 GCA_015222725.1 Pseudomonadota bacterium
CATGCGTGGTACACCGGCGCATTTGGTTACGTGCCTTCCTCGGGGACCAACTCGTTTAAGGGCTATTTCACCGAGAAAGTACAAGGAGTGAAGGGCGCGGCCAGCACCTGTTGGTGGTTGATGGATGGTCAGGATTTTTTCCAGATAGAGCTGTTCCAGTTTCATCGACCTGAAACACGACCCCTGCCCAGGGACTGGCGCCCTTGTGATATTGGCTACAGTAGTATCGGGCTATTGGTCGCCGACCTGGACGAAACGCTGGAGCGTTTACGTGTTCTGGGCAGCGAACCGATGACGGCCCCCCGGGGCGTCAATGGAGAGCGGCGGGTTTGCGTACGCGATCCTGAAGGCGTGCTGCTTGAATTGTTTGAATCGGACCCGCTTTCAGGTCGTGCCGCTATGGCGAGGCCTGATATTGATGTATTGACCATGAGCATCACACTCTCGGTAGCCGACCTGGCTCAATCGCGAGCGTTCTTCTGTGATGTTATGGGTTTGGAGGCAATGCCAGATTTCAAACTCCATGGCCCCGAACATGAAGGCCTCTGGGGTCTGGAAGGCGCTACTGCCAAGCGTCTGGTATTGCGTGCGGGGGAGTCTCTGGTCGAGTTGGTGCAGTACAGCAACCCCGTGGGAAGACCGCAAGCGGACGACTATCGTATCAGTGATCAGGGTCTGCTTAATCTTGCTCTGGGTTACCGCAAGCGCGGTGATTTTAATGCTGCATATAAAGCCTGTCTGACAGCGGGAATCAAGGGAAATTGGCATCCTGTCGATCTTGGTTCCTGGAAGGTAGTCTACGTGAATGATCACCAGGGCTTCAGCGTCGAGATGCTGCATGTGCAACCCTGGTGGGATAGGCGTATGGGATTTAAACGCAAGAAAACCAGCCCCGATCTCGCCGTGTCAGCCATACGCAGTTTGACTGTAGAAATGCCTATTGATGCACCACAGACTGTCGTATTGAAAGCACTCACTGAACATGAAGCAATGACAGACTGGTGGCCGCTGAAGAGCGTGTCACTTATTACCGAGGGTACAGAAGACAGAAATGGGGTGGGTGCAGTTCGTCAGATGAAAGGCCCGGGATTCACTCTTGAAGAGGAGGTCACCGGATGGCAGGCGGGTTGTGGTTACGACTATCGCTTGAGGAAAGGTGCACCAATGAAAGACCACGCCGGCAGTGTTTGCGTGCTACCCCGTGGTGAGGGGGCATTGGTTCAGTGGCGGATTCAGTTCAAAGCCTTAATTCCCGGAACGGGTTTTCTGAGCCAATGGATTTTGCATAAACTTATCGTGCATGTACTGGGGAATTTAAAGCGGAATCTTGAGCCCGTCTCTAAACACTGAAGTCCTATTTCCTGACGAATCCAGGAGATATAAGGTTGATACTTGGCGACATTAAGTTGTGAATTAGCGTCGCCTACATGAGCGTGGCATGTTGCTTCTTCCACTCACGGGGAGAAACATTGTGGCACTGGCGAAAGGCGTTGGAAAACGCGCTCAACTCCGAGTAGCAGAGCATGTCTGCAAGCGCGGTAAGAGAGCCACCGGATTCCAGTAAGTACCCTCTGGCAATGTCGAACCGAACTTCCTCGAGCAAGTCTTTATAGCTGGTATCGTGCGTTTTCAACTGACGCTGCAGCGTCCGTTTATTAATGGCAAGGGAGTTGGCCACCCGCTCTATTGAGCAGTCGCCCGTGGTCATGGCCTGTTGGATCAGGTAGCGAATCTGTCCGCAATAATCGTTTGGAAATTTAGACTGCATCATGTGCAGATGTTCCCGCAGAACGCGATGCAGCTGAGGGTTGGACTCGCTAATAGGTCTGTCCAGGATAGCAGCGTCAAAAGTCGAATAGGAGGAATCCCAGTTAAAAAAGACCGGACAGTTAAAATACTTTTTGTAGGGCTTCAGGTCTGGTGGGGGTGCATGAGAAAAGTAGACAGCACTCGGCGACCAGCTGGGGTTAAGCAATAGCCTAATCAGGCCCACGCCAATGCCAGCAACCAGGTCTGCCTGCTGCGAAATGGGTACTTTACCTTCCAATTTACAGGTAAAACGCCACTGGGCAATACTGCCGTCTACACTTAGTGATACATCGGCACCCTGGTTGTGATGGGAAAAATGTGTGGTTAGCTCACGCAGCGCCGTGCGCAGGTCCGGCGCCTGCTGGATGATGAAGCCCAGTGTGCCCAGGATGCCGATATCCTGGTGGCGCGACAGTTCCAGGCCGAAGTGCGTGCAGCCAGTAGATAGCGCTGCGATCTCCAGTAGTTGTAGGAAGCTGCGATAGGATATCCAGGACTCGGGGTCTAACTCTGCATCCGAGAGTCCCACCTGTTTCAGCAATGCATTGGCGTCACCACCCAATTCCTCTATTGTCGGACGCATACCGTGCAGGGCGGAAGCCCGAACCATGTAATCAGCCATAGGCATTTATCTACTTTTATTGAGCCTGTCGTTAAATATTAAGTATTGAGC
>JADFVW010000208.1 GCA_015222725.1 Pseudomonadota bacterium
ATATATGCTGTTTACAAATAAACACGTCATTATCGCGCTTATCGTCGGGCCCATCCTGGCCATTCTTGCCTGGCTGGCGGTAGGCCAAATAGCCGGGGAAAAGGCTGCAGTGGCCGTGCCAGGGCAGTCATACCCTCTGGTTGAGAAGAGTGATTGTCGCTACGAGAGTGGCCACTGTAAGTTGGAGAACGAAGACTTCAAGCTGGTTTTAACCCTGGAACAGCGGGGCATAGACAGCGTGCTGGTGCTGAAGTCTGTGCATGCCCTTGAGGGTGTATTGGTGTCAGTGGCTGGAGTAGGCGGGGAAACTGCGCCCAGCGCCATGCGCCCAGGCAGCGGCGATAAATTGGAGTGGATGTTCATCCTTGATGAAGTGCCAGCTTCCGGCCAGCGTATCCACCTGGTCGCCAGCAGCGGCGGCACACAATACTTTGGCGACGCCTCCACGGCGTTCATCAAGCGATCTCAATAGCCAGGATTATCGTGGGCATGGAATCTTCTGATCTCGATTACGCCTCTCCCGAACTGGCGACTATTGCAGAGTTTTTGCAGCAGTCACTGCCATTCAATGAACTGTCCGATCCGCTGCTGCGTCGTGCTGTGGGCAAAACAGTCATACACTATCACTGTCGGGGAGACCGCTTCAGCAAAGACAGCGCCGAGATGGGCTTGCGTATAGTTCGCAGCGGGGCAGTAGAGATTCGCGACGACAAGAACAAACTGCTGGACAGGTTGGGGGAGGGTGAGAGCTTCCATATCGGTGGCCTGAACGCGGAAAATGGCAATGTTCAGGCTATCGTTATTGAAGATGCCCTGTTGTATTTACTACCGGACCAGCACTATTACAAACTGCGTGAGGAAAACCGTCAGTTTGACCGGTATTTCAGTGGCCAGCGCAGCCGTCGCCTGCGCCGTGCGGCGCGTTATGAACCCATACCCAATTCCATGATGCGGGAAGTCAGTTCGCTGATGAGCACCGATCTACTCACCGTTGCGCCAGCGCTGGATGTGAGGGCAGTCGCTGCTGCGATGACAAAACGGCGGGTGTCATCGGCTTTTGTGGTGGAGGGTGAGGAGTTGGTCGGTATTGTCACCGACAGAGACCTGCGGGTAAGATTTGTGGCGCAGGGCCTGCCGCCAGATACTGCTGTACAAGACATAATGAGCCGCAACCCCGAACATATAGAGGGTTCCCACACCCTGTTTGCCACGACCTTGTTAATGACCCAGCGTGGCTATCACCATTTCCCGGTCATGTGTGACGGTAAGCTGAGCGGTGTGGTGACCACCTCGGATTTAATCCTCGCTAAACAGGACGACCCGGTTTACCTGGTGCAGCATATCTCTCGCCAGGGGGATGTGCAGGGCCTGGTAGAGGTGGTTTCCGGAATGCCTATGTTGCTGGTGCAGTGGGTAAAATCCGGCATCAGGGCGCAGCAGGTGAGCCAGATACTCACCGCCATTAGCGATGCCATTACCGTTCGTCTCATTCAATTGGCAGAACAAAAGCTTGGGCCAGCGCCCGTGCCCTATTGCTGGACAGGGTTTGGCTCGCAGGCCCGGGGGGAGCAGTTACTGGGAGCCGATCAGGACAACGGCCTGATTATTTCCGATGAGATGCGCAGCGAGCATCGCCCCTGGTTTTCCGCCATGGCGAGCTTTGTCTGCGATGGGCTCAATGCCTGCGGCTATGTCTACTGCCCCGGGGACATCATGGCGACCACTGAGCAATGGTGCCAGTCGCTTGGGGAATGGCAGGACACTGTGCGGCGTTGGACGGTCTCTCCCACGCCCGATGCGGTCATGCGGGTGAGCATATTTTTTGATTTGCGCGCCATACACGGCGATGCCAGTTTGTGTAAGCGCCTGCAGGAAGTGATGTTGGAACAGGCCTCTGCCAATACAATATTTCTTGCCGCGTTGGCCGCCAACGCCCTGGATACCAAGCCGCCGCTGGGTATTTTTCGGCGCTTTGTGGTTGACCGTAACGGTGAGCATCGCGACAGCCTGGATTTGAAAAAGCGCGGCGTATTACCGGTCACAGAAATTGTTCGGCTGCATGCTCTGGCCCATAAGATTACCGCTGTAAATACGGATGAACGACTACAGGCGCTTGCAAAAACCGGGCATATGAGCATAACCGATAGCCGCAACCTGGCCGATGCTCTGCACTTCATCCAGCGCCAGCGCATCGAGTACCAGACGGAGCAAATCTCGCGCGGTGAAGCGGTCAGTAATTTCCTCAATCCCCGCAGTTTATCGAAGATGGCAAAAGAGCAACTGCGCGATGCCTTTACCATTATCGATGAGTCCCAGTCTGCGGTTAAGCAAGCGTTCCGCCAGGGAATGGGGTAGTGCTGAGCCTGGCGCTACGCCGGCTGTGGTATGCCAGAAAGGTGGCTGGCTCGGCACTGCAGCAAGCCTGGGAGAGTGGCATTTCGCCGGCGGGTACTGATTGGCGTGAAGTATCCTTTCTGGTGTGCGATGCGGAGATGTCCGCGCTGGATACCAGCGAAGGTGAGCTGCTCAGCCTGGGTTGGGTGGTGGTAGAGCGGGGCGCCATCGCACTGGCATCAGCCCGGCACTACCTGCTAAAAGCACGGCACTCCGTTGGCCAGAGCGCCACTATCCACCAGTTGCGAGATTGCGAGTTGCGCGAAGGCATATCTGAAGATGAACTATTGGAATTATTTTTGGCCGCCGCCACCGGGAAAATACTGGTTTTTCACAACGCCTCCCTGGACACAGCATTTCTTAACCAGCTGACCTACCGGGCCTTTGCCGCGCCATTGTTAATGCCTACAGTGGATACCCTGTTACTGGAAGAAAAGGTTTTGCGACGTAGTGACACTGTGATCAAACCGGGTGATTTGCGTTTGCAGGCCTGCAGGGACAGGTACAACTTGCCGATCTATCGCGCTCACAATGCCCTGCTTGATGCACTGGCGACAGCGGAGTTGCTTCTCGCCCAAGCCGGCCATCGCAGCGCAAAAGAACGCTTTCCTCTGCGAAACTTTTTTTAGGGCCCTAGTGCGCGGCCAACATGCCCCAATCCCCGGCGGGATTCAGTGTCAGGTGGAGGTTATCTATGAGCCGGGTTGAGCCCAGTTTGGCGGCGGCCAGAATGGCAATTTCCTCGGTGTCTTCCGTGACGCCGCGCAATGTACGGGCATCCCGAATGGCAAAATAGTCCGGTTCGAAGCCCGCCTGCAACAACTTCATGCGCGCGTGGGACTCCAGTTGCAGAAAATTATCAAAGCCGCAGGCTATCGCCTCCCGGCAGGTCACCAGGGTCTGGTGGATAACCGGAGCGATCTGTCTTTGTTCTTCGCTTAGAAAACCGTTGCGAGAGCTTTTGGCCAGGCCGTCTTCGTCCCGTGCCGTGGCCACGCCCACCACCTTTACCGGCATACACAAATCCCGCACCATTTTCTGGATGATGGACAGTTGCTGGAAGTCCTTTTCGCCGAAAATAGCCACATCGGGCTGGACGATATTAAACAGCTTGGATACCACCGTGGTTACCCCATCGAAGTGCCCGGGCCTGCTGCTGCCACACAGGGTCTCGGACAAGCCGGGCACCCGAACCAGGGTTTGCGCGGCCATGCCCTCGGGGTATATTTCTTCCACATTTGGCGTGTAGAGAATATGCGCACCCTCCTTGAACAGTTTTTCCTTATCGGCGGCCAGGGTTCGTGGATAAGTGGATAAATCCTCGCCTTTACCAAATTGCAGGGGGTTGATAAAAATGCTTACTACGACCAGGTCGCAGAGGTAGTGTGCCTTGCGGACCAAATCGAGGTGCCCTTCGTGCAGGTTTCCCATGGTGGGCACAAAGGCTATGTTCTGCCCGGCTTTGCGGGCTTCTCGCAGGGTGTTTTGCAGTGGCGTGTTGGTCGAATAAGTCTGCATAAAGCCTACCGCCTAACGATAACAGTGCTCTTCGCGCGGGTAGTCACCGGATTTCACCGCATCGACAAAGGCCTTCAGACCATCCTGAATGGTGGCTTGACCCTCCATAAAATTATGTACAAACCGTGCCCTGGCGTTGGACAGGCCCAGCAGGTCGTGCATCACCAGCACCTGAGCATCGGTGCCGGGCCCGGCGCCTATGCCAATCACGGGAATATCCAGTTTTGAGCTGATATCGGCCGCCAATTCGGCGGGTATGCACTCCAGTACCAACAGGCTGGCACCGGCATCCTGAATTTCCACAGCATTGGCCAGGATGGATTTTGCCTCTTTGGGGGTGCGCCCCTGAACTTTGAAGCCGCCAAATATGTTAACCGACTGGGGTGTCAGGCCCAGGTGGGCACAGACCGGAATGCCGCGCTCTACCAGTCTGCTGATGGTGTCGCTGAGCCAGGTGCCGCCTTCCATTTTCACCATCTGGGCACCCGCCTGCATCAAGGCAGTGGCGTTATCCATGGCTTGATCTGCCGTGGAGTAGGTCATGAAGGGGAGGTCGGCGATGACCAGTGACTGGGGATTGCCCCCCAGTACACACTGGGTGTGATAGGCCATATCGTCGATGCTGACGGGAATCGTGCTGTCGTGCCCCTGTAAGACCATCCCCAGGGAGTCTCCCACCAGAATGGTCTCGGCCCCTGCATCGCTGATAAGGCGCGAAAAGGTGGCGTCATAGGCGGTTATGCAGACGAACTTGTCACCTTCGGCCTTCATCTTGTTCAGAGTGCTGAGGGTGATCTTTCTCATGGGCGAAACTATCCGAAAAATGTCGGGTTAAAGTAGTGGCGGCCACTGCGTATATCCAGCATGTAGTCCACCAGGTGTTTGTAATCTGCCTCGCCATTCGCCAAGTCTATCTCGCTGGCATTGACGATAAGCAGAGGAGCGCTATCGTAGTATAGAAAGAACTCACTGTACACTTCGTTTAAACGCTCCAAATAGTCGCGTCCCATGCTCTGTTCGTATGAAACACCGCGGTTCTGGATGCGCGATAGCAGAACATCTGTGGAGGCCTGTAAATAGATGACCAGGTCGGGCCTTGGGGCGTCGATGGTCAACTGCTGATAAACCTTGTCGTAGAGCTGGAACTCATTGCTATCGAGGTTGATTTTGGCAAATAGCGGATCCTTCTCAATGAGGAAATCCGATACCCTCACCGGCTCGAATATATCTGTCTGGCGCATATCCTGTATCTTCTGGGTGCGCTGGAACAGGAAAAACAGCTGGGTCGCCAGTGCGGCCTGTTTGCCATTTTGATAAAATTTTTCCAGGAATGGGTTGTCTCCCGCCTCTTCCAGCAGGGTCTGGTAATTAAAGCTGGAGGCCAGTTTTTTTGCCAGAGTGGTCTTGCCAACTCCGATAGGGCCCTCTATGGCGATAAAAGAAGGGGGCGTTCGCCCTTTCAAGTCTACATTGATGGCAGAGTTGTCTTGCATTGAGGCCGTGGCTCCTTACTCGGGATCTCTGTGGTGGTCCAGGCGCAGCGGTGTTCGTACCAGGTCGCCGGCTGGGCAAGTTGCTAATAATGACTCAAGAACCCCACCGCAGGGAAGCATCAATTGC
>JADFVW010000209.1 GCA_015222725.1 Pseudomonadota bacterium
ACGTGGACCACCCTAACCATGGCCAACATATCCCATACCGTTTGCGGGTAGTCCGTCAGGTATTGGCGCAGGTTCGTTACGCCATCAATCCGGAGTTGCTCCAGCGCATCGTAGACGCCAGACAGGTCTTCGTTCCAGATTGATATAGCGACATCGTCGGAGAGGTTACGAAACTGCCCTTCACTTTCTGGCAAAGCTGCCGGGTTCTCCTCCCTGCCCTCTTTCATCGTTGCGAACCTCCCATTCTAAGAACAGCTTCTATGTCCTCATAATAGCTTGTTATTTACGAATATCAAGTATTATTCGTTATTTGCGTTTTTTACGTTTTTATCAATATTTATGGTTTTTGAACTAGATAAAAAAGATACCCATGTCCACCAACTCCGGTAGCACACGGAGATTTTCACCGGAGTCATGTGAATGGGCAGAATAAATAGTACTAGAGCAGCAGGGCGTAGAATCTGTCCCTATTCGTTATATGCAATATAATTCAGTTTCATTTATATTCTCATCAAGTAATTCACGAATTCGTTTTAACAAAGCATGTGAGCTATATGGTTTAACCAACAAATTTTTCTGCAGATTTGCGTTGACTGTATTCATATTGCTATCATCGGCAAAACCACTGGTTAGTTGAATTTTTAGTTTGGGATATTTTTGGTTAACAATAGCTGCCAATTGGTAGCCATCCATCTCCGGCATAACGATATCAGAAATCAGTAAATTAACGGGAGTATGCTCAAGAATATCCAATGCCATTTTGGCATTATCAGCAGGGATAACATTAAACCCATATTCACTTAGCATGTCACAACATAGCGCGAGCAAAGACGACTCATCATCTACTACCAGAATGGTTTCAGTACCATTTAATTCAGCTGCTAAACAATCTCTTGCCGAACTATCTTTGCGGGTTGATCTCTCTTTGCGAGGAAAATAAAGTGTAATACGAGTGCCTTTCCCTGGATTAGAGTAAACTTTAATTGACCCGCCACTACTTTCCATAAAATCATAAACCTGACTCAGGCCAAGCCCAGTACCCGCTTCTCCTTTGGTAGAAAAAAAAGGCTCAAAGATTTTTTCTATAATTGCCTGCGTCATACCACACCCTGTATCAACGATGCTACATAAAACATAATCACCTGGGGTAATATCTAAAGGAAGTGCATCAATCTGAGTTAGTGTCCGGTTACTCGTCTGTATTGTCAGTTCACCATTACCCTCTATAGCATGCATCGCATTAATACTCATATTGAGAATAGCATCCTCAAAACCGCCATCATCAAGCCAAACCGTCCACAGACCTGTCGCTAAATCGAGTACCAAATTAACGCGTACGGTCAAGGTTTTTTCCAGCACATTCCGCATATCCTGCAACAATATATTGATATTTGAGTAATCGGAATTGAATATTCTTTGCCGTGAGATAGCTAGTAATTTTTTAGTTAGTTTAGCTCCACGCTCCCCAGCATGGTGTATTTCATGCACGTATTTTTGTAGTTTAGGTTGATCACCCAATGCCATTTTCAATAAGTCTGAATACCCAATAATAACGCCGAGCATGTTGTTATAGTCGTGAGCTATACCGCCGCTAAGTTTGCCCAGCGCATCCATTTTTTCTGCCCGCCTAAGTTGCCTCTCTGTTTTTATACGTTCGGTAATATCACGTGAAAGCATGATAAAATGTTTGCTCCCATCGTTTGACATTTTTAATGAAGTTGATAACTCAAACCAATGTTCGCCATCGGGTAGTTTTAGATGAATAACCTGGCCATGTGAAAGTCCTGTTTTACCAGCAATGCTTAAGGCTTTATAGACCTGAATGGATTCGGTCTCAGGTAGAATATCTTTTACCAGATTACCTAATAATACTGTTTTTTGCTCGGCTAATAGTCTTTCATCACGTGCCCATATATTCAGGTATCGGCCACTTTCGTCCAGCTCAAATAATAAGTCCGGGATAGCTTTAAGAATTTCAACAATTTCTGAATTGGCTTCCTGCAATGAGGCCAACTGGCGCCATATGAGCCAAAACAGTACCAAAGCTGTTGAAACTATATAAAACCAACCCTTTACAGTTTGCAGCCGAGTTAAAAGAACTGCATCACTAACAAAAGAAGCCAACACTTGATCAGAAACCAAAACCCAGATACTTCCCACAGCCGCATATATGAGCGCGATTTGTGCAGCAGGCAACCATTTAGAGCTAGTATTCATTGTTCTATCTGTACTCATAATTTTTCAAATCTCTTAATACACGCTTCCTACGGGAAAAGGCAACGAGGCGCTCGTAGGTGACCTGGCCAATTAAAGGGGGCTAGAGTCTGCCGGGTTTAGCATGAGAGGCACGGTGATGCTAAACCCGCCAGACTGAGGAGTTGGTTAGGGGCCACTTTGTGGCCCTGAGCGAGGGCTGATATCACCCCTGCGGGGCTTCGTCACTGCGTTCCTCGTTTCAAATCACTAGCGCGATTTGTCGAACCGGAGGGTTAAAATCTAACCTCGCTCTCCGCCATATACAAAAAAAGGGCCCTCTTATGGGGACCCTTTTTTAGTATATGGCGGAGAGCGAGGGATTCGAACCCTCGATAGGGGTTAACCTATACGCCCTTAGCAGGGGCGCGCCTTCAGCCACTCGGCCAGCTCTCCAAATTTTTGGATTTTTCAGAATTCCAAGCGAGTTTGAAACGTTACGCTTCTTGCTCGGTCAGAGGCGCGGGATGATACCATAAACACTGCTAAAACAAAGTAAAACAACGAGATACAAGGAAATTATTCCTCGGATTTGGCTTGCTTATCACCATTCTGGATCCGATTGAATATCTCCTCACGATGCACGGCGACATCACGAGGCGCATCAATACCAATGCGCACCTGGTTTCCCTTTACTCCGAGTACCGTCACGACGATATCGTCACCTACCATCAGGGACTCTCCAACTCTACGAGTCAAAATTAACATTTTTTTCTCCAAACAAATACTGACAGCGTGTCCCCTATAGGCCGTGGCAGCAATTTCCCCCAATCTCCTCACTGGGATCAGGGCTCCTAATTGATCTGACTCTAGTTATTAGTTTTAGTACAGATTACCCAGAGTGCAACTTTATGCACCCAATTCCGCTACTAGCTTAGTCAGCACATTCGTTCTCTGGTTCCTTCTCCAATCCAAAAGAAGAGTGCAGAGATCGCACTGCCAACTCGAGGAATTTCTCTTCAATAATGACCGAAATCTTTATTTCCGAGGTTGTTATCATCTGGATGTTAATGCCAACCTCCGCCAAAGCGGCGAACATCTGGCTGGCAACACCCGCATGGGAGCGCATTCCAACACCCACCACCGATACCTTGGCGATCTTGTTATCGCTGCGAACTTCCCGGGCATTCAACTCGCTGCACACCCGGTTCAATACCTCTTCTGCGCTTAGCAAGTCATGCCGCCCCACAGTAAAGGTGAAGTCTGTTGTCTTGTCATCGGCGACGTTTTGCACGATAACATCCACTTCAATATTGGATTCGCCTATGGGGCCGAGAATCTTGTGCGCCACTCCCGGCATATCAGGTACGCCGAGGATAGTGAGTTTGGCCTCATCCCGATTAAACGCTATGCCTGCAATTGTTGGTGTTTCCACGTCTACTTTGTCCTCCATTGTAATCAATGTACCGGGGCCCTCTTCGAAGCTGTGTAACACCCTCAGCGGTACGTTGTACTTCCCGGCGAATTCTACCGCGCGAATCTGTAATACTTTGGACCCCATGCTGGCCATTTCCAGCATTTCCTCAAAAGTAACTTTAGACAGGCGCCTGGCGCCATCGACCATGCGCGGGTCGGTAGTATAAACACCGTCCACGTCAGTATAAATCTGGCACTCCTGGGCTTTCAATGCCGCTGCCAGAGCCACCGCGGTGGTATCCGATCCCCCGCGCCCCAGAGTGGTTATGTTGCCATTTTCATCCACACCCTGAAAGCCGGCAACAACCAATACAAAACCGTCGGCGATGTCGGCCTGCATGCGCTGGTCGTCTATCTCCCTGATACGCGCCTTGGTATGGGAGTCATCCGTGAGGATGCGCACCTGGCTACCATTATAGGACTTGGCCCGCACACTACGCTTGGCCAGAGCCATGCTCAACAGGGCTGTGGTCACCTGCTCCCCGGTGGATACCAGAACATCCATTTCCCGGGGCACGGGCTGGTCCTGTATCTCGTGGGCGAGTGCAATCAAGCGGTTGGTCTCGCCACTCATGGCCGACACCACCACGACAATATCATGACCCCGATCGCGAAAACCCGCAATCTTGTCAGCAATCTGCTCTATGCGTTCGATGCTACCCACAGAGGTACCACCAAACTTTTGTACTATCAGGCTCATAAAATGGATTCTACCCAGGCCGGCACTGCTTTCAGGGCATCATCCAGCCCGGCAATATCGCTGCCTCCACCCTGGGCCATATCTGGCCTACCGCCCCCTTTACCACCCAGACGCTGGGCGAACTCACGCATCAGGTCACCCGCTTTTACCCTGTCTGTAAGGTCTTTGGTGACACCGGCGGCCAGGGCTATCTTATCGCCCTCCACCGCCGACAACAGGATTATGCCACTGCCCAGCTTGTTCTTGACCTTGTCGAGGGTATCGCGCAGGGATTTTGAGTCGGCACCTTCGACATTGGCGGCCAGCACTTTGATGCCCTGAACCTCTACAGCATCGGCGGTGAGGTCACCGCCGGCGGAAGTGGCTAGCTTTTGTTTCAGTTTAGCAATTTCTTTGTCTTTAGCCCGGTTTTCACTGCGCAGTGTGGCTATCTTGTCCGCCACGTTATCGGCGGTTCCCTTCACCAGTTCACAGACAGCACCCAGACTTTGCTCAGCCCGGTCTACCAGGGCCAGCGCTGCAGCCCCCGTCACCGCCTCGATACGACGGATACCCGCCGCAATGCCAGACTCGGAAGAAATGCGCATCAGGCCAATATCGCCGGTACGCGATACATGGGTACCGCCACACAATTCGACCGAGAAATTATCGTCGCCCATGGACAGCAGGCGTACTTCGTCGCCGTATTTCTCTCCAAACAGGGCCATAGCGCCCGCCTCTACGGCTGAGTCCATGTCAGTTACCCGAGTCACTACCTCGGTATTGCCGCGAATATGGTCATTTACCATTGTTTCGATGGCTTTGAGTTGCTTAGCCGTCACCGCTTCAGGGTGCGAGAAATCAAAACGCATACGCTGGGAGTCCACCAGCGAACCCTTTTGGCTGACATGATCACCCAGCACCTTACGCAGGGCGGCATGCAACAGGTGGGTAGCGGAGTGATTGAGCTTTGTTCGCTGGCGCAGGGAGGAATCTACCATCGCCTGCAGTGTATCGCCGACTTTGACGCTGCCCTGTAGCACTTTGACGTGGTGCAGATGGTGGTCACTGGCCTTACTTGTATCGGTAACTTCCAGGCTTACGTCCTTGGCGCTAAGGTAGCCGGTATCGCCGGCCTGACCGCCAGACTCAGCGTAAAAAGGCGTGCTGTCCAATACCAGTACCCCCACCTCATCGGTGTTCAATGCATCTAGCTGCTCGCCGTCGCGCAAAATTGCAGTGATTCGGCCGCTGCCGCTCAGCTTATCGTAGCCGACGAATGCTGTGCTGCCTTCCAGGCGCAACGCATCGTTATAGTCCACTTTGAAGCTGCCGCCTTCCTTGGAGCGGCTGCGCTGTGCAGCCATTGCGCTATCGTAACCCGCCATATCCAGTGTCAGACCACGCTCCCTGGCGATATCGTTGGTCAGGTCAGTGGGGAAACCATAGGTATCGTAGAGTTTAAAGACCACTTCCCCCGGGATTTCGCCGCCGCGCAACTGGTCTAGCGCCTCATTGAGAATACTCATGCCGTTGTCCAGGGTTTTGGCGAACTGCTGCTCCTCGGCCAACAGGGCTTTTTCGATCTGGCTCTGCATTTTCTTCAACTCGGGATAGGCCTCGCCCATTTGCTCAACCAGCGGCCCGACCAGCTTATGGAAAAATGGCGCGGTAGCTCCCAGTTTGTTGCCGTGACGCACAGCGCGGCGAATGATGCGGCGCAGCACATAGGCACGACCTTCATTGCCAGGCAACACACCGTCCATAATCAGGAACGAGCAGGAGCGAATATGGTCGGCAATCACGTTGAGCGAAGTATGCTTGATGTCGTCCAGGTCCAGCAGTTTGGCCGCTGCATTCAACAGAGCCTGAAACAGATCAATTTCATAGTTGCTGTGCACGTTCTGCAGCACCGCCGCGATGCGTTCAAGACCCATGCCGGTGTCAATAGAGGGGTTAGGCAGGGGAATCATTTCCCCACTCTGGTCGCGGTTATACTGCATAAAGACCAGGTTCCAGATCTCTACGTAGCGGTCCAGATCATCGTCTTCGCTGCCCGGCGGTCCACCGGGCACATCGGCGCCGTGATCGTAGAAAATCTCTGAGCAGGGGCCGCAGGGGCCGGTATCGCCCATCTGCCAGAAGTTATCCTCATCCAGCCGTGACAGGCTCTTGGGGTCTACCCCGATCTCATTAATCCAGATATCTGCCGCTTCATCGTCTGAAATATGGACGGTTATCCATAGCTTTTCTTTTGGCAAGCCCATTTCAACTGTGAGGAAGTTCCAGGCAAACTCAATGGCATCACGCTTGAAATAATCACCAAAGCTGAAATTACCCAGCATCTCGAAGAACGTATGGTGGCGCGCTGTGTAGCCCACATTTTCCAGATCATTATGCTTGCCACCGGCGCGAACACAGCGCTGGGAACTGGTGGCGCGCACGTAGGAGCGCTGCTCCGTACCCAGAAAGGTGTCCTTGAACTGGTTCATGCCCGCATTGGCAAACAGCAGGGTCGGGTCATCGGCGGGCACCAGTGAGCTGCTGGCTACGCGGGTGTGGCCCTTCTCTTCAAAGTAGGCCAGGAAGGCTTCACGTATTTCTGTGGTCTTCATAAATGGGTCTTTATATCCAGTGTTGGTGTTAGAGGTTCTTCTCGGCGAATACCTGCCCGGCAATGATATGCAAGTGCAGATGGAACACGGTTTGACCGGCATCGGCACCGTTGTTAACCACCAGGCGAAACGCTTCGGCCACGCCCAGTTGCTCGGCAATCTTACCTACCGCCAGCATCAGGTGACCCAGGAGAGCCTGGTCTTCCGCCCCGGCATCCACCAGCCGGGGAATGCCCTTTTTAGGGATGACTAACACGTGCACCGCCGCTTGGGGGTTAACGTCGTGAATGGCAATGCAGTGCTCATCTTCATAGATGAATTCACTTGAAATTTCGCCGCTGACTATTTTTCCGAAAATTGTATCTGACATGCGCTTACCCCAGCTTTTCGTCGGCGGTGAGTTGCCTCGCTTCGCTTTCCAGCATCACCGGAATACCATCGCGCACCGGGTATGCCAGGCCGCTGGCCTTACACAACAACTCTTCATTTTCCTCATCATATTGCAAGGGTGCCTTGCTGACCGGGCACACCAGAATACTCAGGAGTTTTTTGTCTATCATAACAATGCCTACAAATGCCCTGGGGCTTATTCAGGAGCCGCATTATACGGGCTTTTTGTGGGCTTGGGCATGGCCGGTGCAAGTAATTGTGGGTCTATACGCTCGCTGCGCCAGTTCATCCGCCAGTCTAGGTGAGGCCCAGTGGCGCGGCCGGTTGAGCCCACTTCGCCAATTATGTCCCCTGCCTTCACCTCATCACCCACTTTAACGAGCACTTTGCTCATATGCAGGAAGGATGAGGACAGCAAATAACCGTGATCCAGCACAATAGTGCCACCGGAATAGAACAGATCCGGCTGCGCCAGGGTCACCAGTGCTGCGGCGGGCGCATGCACGATTCTACCCGTGGGCGCGGCAACATCAACGCCGTAATGGGGACGGCCGGGCTCGCCATTGTAGTAGCGCTGGCTGCCATATACCCCGGAAATAGGCCCCTCTACTGGCCAGATAAAGCCGTCGAGTACGCCCTGCAACAAATCGGGCCTGGCCAGGCGATCGGCCCGGGCGGCACGCACCAGTGCCGCTTCGCGCCGAATACGCTGCAGCTGTTCCTTGGGGGGATGAACGGTTTTGGCCGGTACACCCTCTACCCGCTGGATACGGTATTCCCGGGCGGTAATTTCTATCGTCTCGCTACAACGCTCACCGCCGTCGGGACCACTCACGGATATTTCCACAGTCGCGCCCGCATCGCGGCCGAAACCCAGGAAGGTAGTGCCGTCAGCCAGAACATCCAGCTCGGACCCATCCACGCTCACCACACTGCCAGGGCTCACTTTGCCCCAAACAAAACCTCCCTGCTGTGGCGCTGCATTAAATTCAATACATTGCGCCGCAGCGGTAGCCGTCATGCAGCTCGTCATTATTACTGTCACCAGAATCTTCAAATTTGCAAACCTCCGCTAATAGAACCATGATTTTAGCGCAAACCCGCAGTACAATGCGATCTATGGGTAGATACAGACCACCACGCAAACGCGGATCCACCGTCATAACACCCGAGGGAGAAAAAGCACTGCGCGCTGAATTACACCAGCTGTGGAAGGTGGAGCGCCCTGTGGTCACCAATGTCGTACACGAGGCCGCCAAAAACGGTGATCGCTCCGAAAATGGCGATTACATTTATGGCAAACGGCGGCTGCGGGAAATTGACTCCCGGGTGCGCTTTATCAACAAGCGCCTGGACGAATTGCAAATTGTCGACCGGCCGCCCTCGGACATCAGCAAGATCTTCTTTGGTGCCAGTGTGGTGCTGGAAGACGAGGCCGGCGCAGAGCACCACTGGCGCATCGTAGGGCCGGACGAGTTTGACGTGGCACTGGGCAAACTCAGTGTCGACTCCCCCATGGCCCGCGCCCTGCTGGGAAAATCGCTGGATGATGAGGTGGATGTGGTCAGCCCCTCTGGCAATCACAACTACTTGATTACCGGGATAGCCTACTCTTAATCGATACCTGGGTAAGCCATGTAATAAAACCAATGAAATCCCGGCTACTGTTAAACATATCTGCAATTTGATAGCTGACTAAAAATAATGTCGGATAAAAAAATTCGAGTTTCCTGACTGACCAATTTAATATGGGTGTTGAAATTGGCCGATTCTACCAATTTCGGGCAGTTAAGTTGGCTATACTGCCGTAATGGTTCATTACATTAGTATAATTTTCACCTATAGTGAATTTAACAATTATTTTGGAGGATTGTGGTGAGTTTTCATACAATATGTTCCCACGCGCGCGCGCATCCATCAAAGCCCGCGGTTATACACGACGGCAAAACGATAAGTTATGCCGGGTTTGCCGATGCCATAGGCGACACCTTAAGCCATCTCAAGACGCAGGAGCTAGACGCAGGCCAAACTGTCGTTGTTATCGTCCATAATTTACTCGATTGCTGGGTAGCCGTTCTGTCACTGCAAGCCCTCGGCCTGAATACCGTGTGCGCTCGCTCAATTTCGGTTATAGAGTCGCTGGGGCTCGAAAATGTGGCAGGCACTGTGACCACTGAACGTGAAACCCCCAAACA
>JADFVW010000210.1 GCA_015222725.1 Pseudomonadota bacterium
GGCCACAGAAAAGCCCACATAACCCATATACAACAGGGGTGGATGAATAATGAGACCAAAGTCCTGCAACAGGGGGTTGAGGTCCTGGCCATCGGCGGGAATACCGGGTAATAGTCGCTCGAAGGGGTTTGAAGTAAACAGTGAAAAGCTGATAAAGCCGATAGCAATAGCACCCATTACCGCCAGCACCCTGGACTGCATCTCTAGCGGCAGATCCGGGCTGAGCAGGGCCACCGCCGCAATCCAGCCACTGAGGATTAACACCCACAGCACCAGGGAGCCCTCGTGATTACCCCACACAGCAGAAAATTTATAGACAGGGGGCAACAGGGAGTTACTGTTTGCCGCCACCACTTTGACCGAAAAATCATCCTGCAAAAAAGCGATAGCCAAACAAGCGAAGGCGATAGACACAAAAACGAACAGACCAATCGACAAGCTGGGGGCAAGCGCCATGGCAGACCTATTGCCCTTCCAGCCTCCCCACAGAGGCACTGTGGTCAGCAATATCGCCAGACACAGGGCGGTAATAAGTGCAAACTGACCAAGCTCAGGAATCACTGTCCTGGCCCCTTCCCCATCGCAGCTGAAGCTTCCAGTGCCTCGGCAACTTCGGGCGGCATATAGTTTTCATCGTGCTTTGCCAGAACTTCGGTGGCCATAAGCACACCCTCCTCATTCAACCGCCCGGCGGCGACTGCGCCCTGCCCCTCATCAAACAGGTCCGGTAAAATACCTTCATAAACAACGGGAACCGTGGCCTGGTAATCCGTTAACTCAAAAGAAATTTTCAAACTTTCAGTACTGCGCTTGATGCTGCCCTCCACCACCATACCGCCTACGCGAATGGACTGGCCTACAGGCGCTTTGCCCGCAGCTATCTCAACCGGCGGAAAAAACAGGTTTATATTGCCGGAGAGACCATAAACGATCAACCCGATCGCAGCGCTGGAGAACAGCACAACAAACAATACAATTATCAATCTTTGCTTACGTACCGGATGCATCGCTTTTGTCTCTTTGTTGACGTTTCAGGGTGCCCTGCAACTGCCTGATAAAAGCCTTCTCCCGGCGCAGGGGCAAAACCAGCACCGCAGCAACCACAGCCACGGTGATTAAATACGCCGACCAGACGTATACCCCATGACCGGCCATGTGCAGTGCTGCGGATACAGAATCAAAATACATCAGCTCTTTGCACCCCTGGAAGCACCACCCAGGGCGAGTCTTTTGACCCATCCGGTTCTGGCTTCCCGCTGCAGGATTTCAACGCGCATATTCAACATCATGGCGCAGGCAAATAAGGCATAGAAAGAGGCGATCATCCAGAACAGCGGGTAGAGCATGCTGCTGTCGATGGTAGAGCCCCCGGTCAGCTTAATAGAGGCGGGCTGATGCAGACTGTACCACCAGTCTACCGACTTATAAATAATAGGGATATTGACCATGCCTACCAGGCTGAGTACAGCGCAGGCCTTGCTGGCCGCCTCTTTATTGTCGAAAGCCTCGTACAGCGCCACCACACCCAGGTACAGGAAGAGCAAAACCAACATGGAGGTTATGCGCGCATCCCAGACCCACCAGGCACCCCAGGTCGGTTTGCCCCAGATTGCCCCTGTAAGCAGCGCCACGAAGGTAAATGCCGCACCTATGGGCGCGCAGGCCTTCATGGCAACATCGGCCATCTTCATCTTCCAGATCAGGCTGACCGCTCCCGCAATGGCCATAATATAATAGCCAGCCAGCGCAACCACAGCGGCTGGTACGTGGATATAGATAATTCGGTAACTGTTGCCCTGCCTGAAATCGGGCGCGGTAAATAACAAGCCCCAGGTCAGCCCCACAGCCAGAGCAACCAGCGTTATGGGTAACAGCCAGCGTAGGATGCTCCCCGAAATCTTATAGAGCCAGGGAGGAGAACCAAGTTTATGAAAGAAGGACCACATAGACATCGCGATTATACAGATAGAACCTCAGGTTCCTACATTGATCTCAAGCAATTGCCTGACAAATTATTAAATTACTTGAGAGTTAATCAAGCATCGATACTGATTCTGAGGCCCGCTGCTACCGCGAAGGGCGCCAGGGCAACAGCGAGGCAGAGCATTCCACCCAGAATAGCCAGGTATGGGCCCGCAGGATTGCCCAGAACCGCCGCCTTTACCGCTGCGCTGCCAAATATCAGCACCGGCATATACAAAGGCAGTATAAGTAAAGATATTAACATACCGCCGCGTTTCAGACCCACCGTAAGCGCCGCACCAATACAGCCCAACAAGCTCAAGGTGCCTGTTCCCAACAGCAGACTGCCCACCAATACCCAAATGGCCTGGGCAGGCAGGTTTAGCATCACCGCGAACAAGGGCGACACCAGTGCCAGCAGCAGGCCAGTGATGATCCAGTGCGCCCCAATATAGGCCAAAACCGATAAATACAGGGGCTGGGGTGCAATCAACAACTGCTCCAGGTTGCCATCATCAAAGTCGCCGCGAAAAACCGCATCGGACGTCAACAGATTGGACAACAGCGCAATAATCCACAGCACACCGGGGGCAAAGCCCGACAGCTGACCCGGCGCCGGCCCCAGACCCAGCGGAAACAGCGCAACGACCATGGCAAAAAACAGTATGGGGTTGCCAATTTCTACCGGGCGACGCACGGCCAACACCAATTGCCTTCGCAGCAAGCGTGCACAAAACTGTGCGGTAGTCAGCTGGGATGCAGAAGCGCTCATACCACGGCCTCAGCGGTACTCAGCGCCAGGCTGTGCACCGGGTAATCCAGTGCCAGGGCCTGGTGCGAGGTCAGCAAGATTGCTCCGCCCCCGCGCACATGGGTGACAAACAACTTTTCCAGAGAGTGCACGCCAGCCTTATCTATAGCGGTGAACGGCTCATCCAGTAGCCACAGTGGGCAGTCGGACAAAAACAGTCGAGCCAGATTGACCCGCCTGTGCTGGCCGGCGGACAGGGCGTGGCTGGGCACGTCCTCGTAGCCATAGAGACCGACTGTTTCCAGGGCCTGGTCTATCTCCTCGATACTGTACTGCCCTCTTCCCGAGACACTCCAGGCCAGGTTTTCACGGGGACTGAGCATATCTTTTACTGCGCTGTGATGACCCAGGTAGAGAATAGCGGCGCTACGCCTTACCTCACCCTCGAAACCATAGCGAGAAAGGCCGGCCAGAATTCGAATCAGGCTGGTTTTGCCCGCACCATTACAACCCTCTATCTGCACCAGATCACCTGCAGCGACCTCAAAAGAGAGTCCTGAAAATAGCTGCCGCCCGCCTCTGATCAGTGACAAGTTCGCTGCCGCCAGCAAGGGCGTCTGTTTTGACACTAGAGATTAACCACATTTATTGGGGGGCAGTACAGGCCCGGGGCATGAAGCTCAGCATCCACCTCAATCTTCAGGGACTCAAAATCAAATAGCTCCCGGTCCCCCAGCTGCGAGGGCGCCACATTCCTGATAGCACGAAATATACTCTCTGTACGGCCGGGATACTCTCGCTCCCAATCGGCCAGCATTTTCTTTACCTGCACCCGCTGTAGCTTTTCCTGCGAGCCGCACAGGTTGCACGGAATAATGGGGAACTCTTTATAAGCCGCATAGGCTGACAGATCTTTCTCCTTAACATAGGCCAGCGGCCGTATCACAACATTCTTCTTGTCATCGCTGAGTAGCTTGGGTGGCATGGACTTCAGGCTGCCGTTAAAAAACATATTCAGGAACAGGGTTTCCACCAGGTCATCCCTATGATGACCAAGAGCAATTTTAGTCGCCCCTATATCCCGGGCAAACCCGTACAGGCTGCCCCGGCGTAAACGCGAACACAGGCCACAGGTGGTTTTGCCCTCGGGTATGACCTCACGTACGATACTGTAGGTGTCTTTCTCGAGAATATAATAGGGTATATTCAGGGCCGAAAGGTACTCCGGCAGAATCTCTTCCGGAAAACCCGGTTGCTTCTGGTCCATATTGACGGCTATCAGCTCGAATGAAACAGGGGCGCTGTGCTGTAAATTCATCAGAATATCCAACATGCCGTACGAATCCTTGCCGCCGGACAGGCACACCATTACGCGGTCGCCCTCTTCGATCATTTTGTAATCGGCGATGGCGCTTCCCACGTTGCGGCGCAGCCGTTTTTGTAACTTGTTAAATTCTGTCTTCTTTTTTCCGATTAGCTCTTGCACAACACTTCCACTGTCAGCTGGTGATTCGGCGCGTATTTTACTTGTTTTTTTGTTGAAATCCCACGACAATATATGCCCCGAAACACCCACCTAATGCAGGATCTAATTCCAATGACACAAGCTGTTCGAGTAACTGTTACCGGTGCGGCAGGCCAGATTGGCTACGCACTCCTCTTTCGCATCGCTTCCGGCGCTATGCTGGGCGAAGATCAGCCCATTATCTTACAAATGCTGGACATCGCCCCGGCCATGGACGCACTCAATGGCGTCAAAATGGAGCTGGAAGATTGCGCCTTCCCTCTGCTCGAAGGAATTGTGTGTACAGATGACCCCGATACTGGCTTCAAAGATGCCGATTACGCCCTACTGGTAGGCGCGCGGCCCCGCGGTCCCGGCATGGAGCGCAAGGATTTACTCGAGGCCAATGCCGCCATATTTTCCGTGCAGGGCAAGGCAATCAATGACCATGCCAGTAAAAACATCAAAGTCCTGGTGGTGGGCAACCCCGCCAATACCAACGCACTGATCACCCAGCGCAACGCACCAGATATTGATCCGCGTAACTTTACTGCCATGATGCGCCTGGATCACAATCGGGCAAAAACACAAATTGCACAAAAAACAGGCACTACCGTCAACGACGTGAGCAATATGACGGTTTGGGGCAACCACTCAGCCACTCAGTATCCCGACCTGTTCAACACCAAGGTGAATGGCGAGGCAGCGATCAGCCTGGTAGACCAGGACTGGTACGAAAATGAGTTTATACCCACTGTCCAGCAGCGTGGCGCGGCTATTATTAAAGCCAGGGGCGCGTCCTCCGCCGCCTCCGCCGCCAATGCAGCCATTGGCCATATGCGCAACTGGGCCCTGGGAACTGACGGCGACGACTGGGTATCCATGGGTGTCTACTCCGATGGCTCCTACGGCATAACAGAAGGCCTGATCTACTCCTTTCCCTGCCGCTGCAGTGATGGTGAGTGGAACATCGTCCAGGGTCTTGAAGTCAGTGACTTCAGCCAGGGCCGGATGGATGCCACCCAGCAAGAGCTCACTGAAGAGCGGGATGCTGTACAGCACCTGCTTCCCTGAACACTGTTGAATGTCAGAACAGCCTCCTCTGAAAAGTTACCACCACGGTAACCTGCGCGCCGAGTTGCTCGACACTGCTGTCGAGCAACTGCGCTCATCTGGCACGGACGCCCTGAGCCTGCGCGCACTGGCCAGAGCAGTAGGCGTTTCCCAAACAGCACCCTACCGCCACTTCAAAGACCGGGACGAGCTGCTCGCCGCCCTTGCGACCCGCGGATATCAATCTTTGCTAAGTGCTTTGCAAAGTGCCGGGGAAGCTGCATCTGACAGCCCGCAGGAGCAACTGTTGGCCTTCGGCCGCTGCTATGTGGATTACGCCGGCAACAACCCCGAGTTGTTCAAGTTAATGTTTGGACCAGCCTTACAACCTCCTGAGAAATACCCCGATCTGCGCGACGCCAGCCGCGAGACCCTAGCACTGGTACAACAAATATTACGCAGGGGGATTGATCAGGGTGATTTTAAAGACCAGGACATCACCTACCTGGCCAACGCCGGCTGGGCGGGCATACACGGTCTGGCGACGCTGCGGGTAGACACACCGGATTTGTTTGAACGTCACATTGACCTTAAACGGCAGGTTGACCTTGGCGTGCACACGTTTATTGCCGGGATTAGCTAACGGCGAGTTTCATGTTAATTCAGATCTAGCCTGCCCCTGTAGACAACACCCGCAACGGATATATCCTTGATATGCATGGGCTCAACTTTGAAGGGGTTTTCGTCGAGGAGCGTAAAGTTCGCCGTTTTTCCTACTGTGATAGAGCCGATTGTATTTTCCAGGTCCAATGTCCTTGCGGCGTTAATAGTAATAGCCTGCATTGCCGTAAACACATCAATCCGCTGATTTTGAGACACTAGGGTCTGCTCTGCTGTTATGCGGTTTATCGCTGTCCACGCCAGAGTGAGGGGTTCCAGCGGCGCCATGCCAAAATCAGAATGAAACGAAAACGGGATATCTCGATCTTTCAGCGACTTCATGTCAACCAGGTTTCGCGCCCGCTCCGGCCCTAAACCATATTCGGAATACTTGTCGGCCAATGCCCACAAATAGTACGGATTGGCTGAGGCCTCAATACCTAGCGCTTGCATTTGCTCCGCCTGGTCATCGGTAAAATAACCCAGGTGATGTAAGGTCAATCTGTGATTTTTTCTCGGCTTTCGCTTCATCATCTTCTCTGTGATGTCCAGGCAAAGCTGAATTCCCAGATCACCGTTCGCGTGTATGTTTATCTTGTAGCCCTTATCCCAATAGAAGTTCATCTGTTTTTCAAATAAGACCGGGGGTGTCATCCACTGGCCCTTAAAGCCATCGCTGTACCCCTCTTTCATTTCCATGGCCAAGGAATAAATCGCACCGTCCGCATACAACTTGACCTGTTTAGGCAACATAAGAATATTGTCTGTATTGTATTTTTCTGGAGCCGCCTCCATAAACTCCCAGGCTTTTTCGTTGCTTCCCCGCATACCGTACAGCTGCGTACCATTTAGAACGTTATACACTTCATAGGGAGGGTTTTTGTCCATCTCAGATTTCAACAGCTGGTATTCCATATCAAAGTTCGACGTTGGAAAACCCTGCTCTGCAATAGTAGTGATGCCGTTTTTTCGTATAATTTTGGTCATATCGACAAGACCTCTTTTATAGCGCTCAGGGTTTATCATTCTCGGGGCAATTTTCGGCACCAGGGCCAACCAACCACCTTCATAGAAATGCCCTCTATCCCAATCTACTTGTGGATTCCCTTTGAACTCCTTTTCTTTAATGCCAAACATGGCGATGGCTTTATCATTGACAAAAATTTCATGGAATGACCGATGAATTATACCAACCGGGATGTCCGGGGAAATTTCATTGAGTATTTCCCGACTGAGGTCACCGTGCCACAGCTGGTGGTAGCCCCAGATAAATAAAACATCATCTTTACTGCCGTTTTTGGCAATGGACTCCTTTAAACGCGCGATATAGGCATCATGGCCTTCGACTCCCTTCTTCAAGCCCTCGGGTACGTGCCAGTCGTGGGGCGCAACTATGTCACCAGACAGGAGGATTGCCGCGATAGAGGGATGCAGGTGCGGCTCAATAAAACCCGGCATCATGGCCTTGCCCTTTAAGTCCACCTCACGGGTTTTTCCGGCAAAGTTCGTGACTGCGCCAGACTTGTCTCCCGCATAAATTATTTTCCCGTCACGTTCGACTACCGCATCGACATAGGCGACATCTTCCCCCTCCATGGTGATAATATTGCCACCATAGTAAATTGTTTGCTGCAGCGGTTGTTCGCTCGCATTGGCAAGCGCACTGCCCAGGCCCACGAAAAATATCGCTACAACAATCTTCGCTCTAAACATTTTGTTCTCCAACTTTCAAAACTCGCCAGATAGAAACCCGGGTGCGTCCAACCGCGTTCATGTTCTTTTTCCGAGTTTTCAGGGACCCCTCACAAGTCCCTCAGCAGGGCGACAGGCGGACTGGAAACTACTTTTCGGCAGCTGAAAACTCCCAGGCCACCGATAAGAAACATACCTGAAAGAATGCCGATTGGCCACAGCCGCGGAGAGACAGAATACCCCAGCTCCAATACCTGTGTTTGTAAGATATAGACTGATAGCTCTGCCGCAAATGTCGCCAGTAATCCGGCAAATAATCCCATGGTGGCAAACTCAATGGTGAGCCCACCCAGTATCAGGCCCCGGCTCGCGCCAAGTGCTCGAAGAATTGCACTCTCGTGCATTCGATCATCAACGCTGGCCTGTACACCGGCTATCAGGACGAGGCCACCGGCTGCCAGGATAACGCCCAGGACCAGTTCGATAGCTGCTGATACCTGGCTGATGATGGAGCGGATCTGGTCGATAACCACATCCATCTCGATAACTGTGACTGTCGGGTAAGCGCGAATAAACCGGTTGAGAAAAGATTTGTCCGCCTCCCCCAGGTGAAAGCTGGTCATAAAGGTTGCGGGGAAGGACGCCAGCAGGTCGGGCGGGAACACCAGAAAGAAATTCGGCTTCATCGATTGCCAGTCTAATTCCCTGATGTTCGCTAC
>JADFVW010000211.1 GCA_015222725.1 Pseudomonadota bacterium
ATACCCTCATCGATGCGCGGAAAGCATTCGATACACTTCTCGCTTTTCTGGGTAACCGGATTGAAGAACACCATCTTGTAGGGACAGGCTTCTACGCAATGCCTGTGGCCCTCACATTTTTCCTGGTCGATTAGAACAATGCCATCGTCACGCTTGGAGATGGCATTGCGCGAACAGGCGTCTATACAGGCCGCATGGCTACAATGATTGCATTTTTTGGGCAGGTAAAAGTGATACGGGTTCGGCCAGTCGCCATCCCCCTGATCTTCCTCCCAATTGTAGGCCCATTCGGGTGTCCCGCCCTGGGCTGATTTGGGCTGCAAATGGACCGACTGTCCCTTGCCTTCATAGAGTACTTCCTGGTGATTGAACTGCAGGTTATCGCCACTATCAACCATGGTCGGGATGATGCCTGCGCGGGGGTTGCCGCGTTCATCGTAGCCTCCGCCCTTGCTTTCAAAGTCCCGGGGGAAACCGGGGCCGGGAGCCGTGGCGACGCTCATCCAGCGCATGTGCTCTGCACCCTCGCGATCTGTCCACAAGGTTTTGCAGGCGACGGTGCAGGCCTGACAGGCCATGCATTTATTGAGGTCGATAACAGTGGCGACCTGTTTCGAGGAGGACATAAGCTCTTGCTTACTTGGCACATTAATATTCATTTCTTGTATCCTCTAGCTCTCAAGCAGGTATTTTTTCGAAATTCACTCGCAGAGCACGGTCGCCAGTGGGGTTGGGGGAGCCAACAAAGAAGCGGTGGCGCAATTGTTTGTAGTCCATCGCCAGGTGAATACCCTTGGGCATACCAATCAGCATGGCATCGTGTGACTTCCAGTCCTTGAATTGATTGGGTTCCCACATATAAACAGCGATCTGGTCAGGGCCTACCCCGGCGGCAGTCGAGACCATCAACTCGGATGAATCGTAATCGTTGTACATGCGAATTGTGTCGCCATCACTAATGCCTCTTCTGTGGGCCTCCCGCTTGTTGATAAACGCAACGGGTTGGCCGCGGTGCAATCTCATCAGCAGGGGTGTCATCTGGTGCAGCGTATGAACACTGATGCGTGGATGGCCGCTGATAAGATGGTAGGGGTGCATGCCGCCAATGGGCGGAAGGTCCTTGTGTACGGGGTGGGCTTCACCCGCTTCAATAAACCAGTCGTGGTCCATATAGAATTGGGCGCGACGGGTATGCGTGGCATAAGGCAGCTTTTTCTCTACGTTCCAGCCCATGGCATAAAAGGGTTTGTCTGGCACCACATCACTGGCCTGGGTTTCACGCTGATGCATTGCGCCCATGGACTGAACCCGTACCGTGCCATCTTTTTCAAACTGCTCAAAGGTATAACCTTTGGGTATGATGCCAGTTGCTTCATTGAGTGCGACAAACTCCTTTTGAACATCGAGATTGGTCAACAGCTCGCCGCCCAGGGTAAAGTTATGATGCAAGTCGGCATACTTCTGCTTCAGTCCCATATTATCGACAAACTCGCTCATGCCGCGCGCGTCGGCACGCTCACCGATTTTGTTCATCAGGTCCACAAAAATTTCCCACTCCGCTCGCGCTTCACCGGGTGGGCTAACTGCTTTTTGTTGCAAGGACATAAAAGGAAGGAAACCAAACGATCCGGTCATATCCTCTTTTTCGTAGTACCAGGCCGCAGGTAGGACAATGTCTGCAAAAGAGGCCGAGGCAGACATGCGCGTTTCCACGCTGAAGATCATCCTGGCCTTGGGCCAGAGATTTTCGGTATACATTCTGCGCCCGCTGCGCTGACGACGCAGCGGATTGTGAGCCATATACATTAAGACCTGGGGAGCGGTTTCCAGTATTTTGTCGTTAATAAAGCCTTTTTCCACGCCCTCCCTGAAATAGTCGCCAAAAGTTTTGCCGACTGCCTGATCCTGCCATTCCTGACGATCCCACAACTGGCTATACCCGGCGTGCTTGTACATCCACAACGAAGGAGGCATCCAGCCAAGTTTTTCGGTCAATTCGGTCAGAATATCGTTGCCGATTTGTTCTCGAGTGGCGTGAGGATCATTTTCAAGAATCTGGTGGGCCATCACATCTTCGATATCACGCAGATCCTTTAAGCCACCATTAGCAGTGGTCTTCTTCGCCACAAGCAGAAACTCAGCATGATCCAGAAAAGCGATAAAGTTGTTAGTGCCGGTACCCGGTTTGCCCCAGTTACCGGTCAGGCCCATGGCCAGTAAGGCGGACCTTTCCATCAGGTCGCCGTGGTAGTGTTTGGCCGAGGTAAACCCGATATACAGGTGGGTGCGCCGGGTGGACACTTTTTTTGCCATCATGCGAATAACGCTGGGCTTGATATGGCAAATTTTCGACGCCTTTTCCGGCGTGGAATCCTGGTCCAGGCTTGCTTTCAGGCGCGCCAGTGAGGGCTCTACCTGCACTTTACTACCATTTTTTAGTGATACTTCCCAGCTCCCTTCCAGGGCCTGGGTTCCCTTAAAGGCCAGGGTTCCCTGTGGCGCTTCTGCCAGCGCATTCGTTTGCATATCGTAAAAGTAGAGCTGATCGGCGCGGCCACCAACCATATCTTCGGCCGTCAGGAATTTGTGATTGTCTTTTCTGATCAGCATGGCCAAATCTGTTTGCTCGCGCACGAAGTCCTTATCGTGCCAATCATTAGCCAGGATTTCCTGGCACACCCCCAGCCAGAAAGCTGAATCTGAAGCGGCCTTGACCGGAATGTGGATGTCGGCGTGAACGCCACTGGCATTGAAGTCCGGGCTCAACAAGACGATCTCCGACCCGTTGTAGCGCGCTTCAGTAATAAAGTGATACAAAGGTGGAGCCGTGTAGGCCCAGTTGGTATGGGTAAATACCAACAGCTCGGCATCCATGAGATTGTCACAGGAAAAGCCCATGCGCATCTTGCCGAAAACGTGTGAAATGCCCTTGAGGTCATCACCGATTTCAACATTGAAATCAGGAGCCAAGCCACCCAACATGGCTGTCATCCTGGCCGCACCTGCCCAGGCTGCGGAACCTGCGTGAATATGAGGGGCATCCAGGTGGAAGCCTCCCGGCCCCACTTCTTCATGTGCATCCAGAATAGCATCGGCGATGTCGGTTAGCGCCTCGTCCCAGCTAATGCGCTGCCACTTGCCCTCCCCCCGTTCTCCCACCCGCTTCATTGGGTAACGCAGCCGCTCTTCGCTATACAGCAGACTGTGAAAACCACAGCCCTTTTGACAGCCCAGAGGATTAAAGTCAGGGTAGTTATCATTGGAGGCATGAGCCTTCGCAGTCTGTTCCTCACGCCAGACGATGCCGTTTTTGCTGTACACGCGGAACGAACAGCCAGCAGGAAGACACTGGTTGTTGTG
>JADFVW010000212.1 GCA_015222725.1 Pseudomonadota bacterium
GCCATTTGAGTCGCATAGAGCCGCGCTAGGTTCTCTAACGTATTGTTTTAACGGCCTTTTATTCATTTTTTTTTGACACTTTCGGGAACTTTTTCTCGATTAGCACTCTAATACAAAGAGTGCTAACATCCGTCCCCCATGAAAGAAAGAGAGGCAAATATGACAAATAGTCTGCGACCAGTTGACCAGTTGGTACCGGGAGCTAATCTCGCAGCCTATGTGCAGTCTGTGGGTAGCATTCCTATTCTGAGCATTGATCGCGAGCGCGAGCTGGCGAAAGAGCTTTACTACGAGAGCAACCTGGACGCGGCCCGCGAGCTGGTTATGTCCCATTTGCGATTCGTTGTTCATATTGCCCGCAGCTATTCTGGATACGGACTGGCAGAAGCCGACCTCATTCAGGAGGGCAATGTCGGCCTGATGAAGGCGGTGAAACGCTACAACCCCGAAAAAGGTGTGCGCCTTGTATCTTTTGCCGTGCACTGGATCAAAGCTGAGATGCACGAATACATTCTGCGCAACTGGCGGATTGTAAAAGTGGCCACCACCAAGGCCCAGCGCAAGCTTTTCTTCAACCTGCGCAGCTCTAAAAAGAGCCTGACCTGGTTGAACCCCACTGAGGCACAGGCTATTGCAGATGACCTGGGTGTCGCCGTACACGAAGTGCACAAAATGGAAGGTCGTCTCAGTAGTCGCGACCTGGCCTTTGACTCGCCACTGGATGACGACGATGAGCGCAGTTGGCAGGCCCCCCAGTATTTTCTGGAGGACAGCCAGGCCGACCCGGCGGTAGAGGTCGAGTCCCGCGACTTCCAGCAGAACAGCGAGGCACAATTACACGCCGCACTGTCTGACCTGGATGACCGCAGCCGCGATATTCTGGCCCAGCGCTGGCTGGCGGAAGAGAAGTCGACCCTGCATGAGTTGGCTGCCCAATACGGCGTTTCCGCCGAGCGCATCAGGCAGCTGGAAAAAAATGCAATGAAAAAGCTGCGTGCAGCTATTGCAGAAACTCCTCAGTAAAAGTTAATTACCGGGGTGGTGGGAACCACCCCGCTCTGCGTTACAATCCCCCTATGGCAAAATTATTCATAACCATGGCAGCTTGCAGTGGCATGTTCGCTGTTGTGTTCGGTGCATTTGGAGCGCACGCTCTTAAAAACAGGCTGGACGACTACGCCCTGGGCGTTTTTGAAACGGCGGTCCAATACCACTTTTACCACAGCCTGGCCCTGCTGGCGGTTGGCATTCTGGCGCTCTCCCTGCCCGATTCATCTCTGCTGAGAAGCAGCGGCTGGCTGTTTGCTGTGGGTCTCGTGGTGTTCTCAGGCAGCCTCTATGTTCTCAGTCTCAGTGGTGTGCACTGGCTGGGCGCAATTACCCCGATTGGCGGTTTGGCACTTATTGCCGGCTGGGCCTGCCTCGCAGCAGCGGCCTGGAAATCCTTGGGCTAACTATTTGTGCAGGACTCAAAACACAGCAATATGCCCCCCAAGAAGCGCGCGATACGCAGCTATGTATTGCGCACCGGCCGGATGACCGCTGGGCAGCAGCAGGCCTACGACCAGGGTTGGCAGCGGTGGGGGTTACAGCACGGTGACGGCCCGCTGAACCCGCAGCAGACTTTCGGTCGACCGGGGCCATTGGTGCTGGAGATTGGTTTTGGAATGGGGCAGTCGCTGCTCGCCATGGCCCAGGCTGCACCCGCCTCCAATTTTATTGGTATCGAAGTCCATACGCCGGGCGTGGGAAAGTTGATCCAGGGAATGCAGGAGCAGGCGGTAGACAATATTCGAATCTATCGCCACGATGCGGTGGAAGTTTTGCACGACTGCATTGCCGAACAGAGCCTTGATACCGTGCAGATTTTTTTCCCCGACCCCTGGCACAAGAGGAAGCATCAGAAGCGCCGCCTGATACAGCTCGCTTTTGTTGAGCAACTTCGAACTCGGTTGAAGCCGGGTGGTCTGCTACATTTGGCCACGGACTGGGAAGACTATGCGTCGCAAATGATGGCTGTACTGGGTGTAGCTGAAGGCTATGAAAACAGTTGGGGCGAGGGGCAGTACGCCACGCGCCCGGATAGCCGACCGCTGACCAAATTTGAAAAACGGGGTGAGCGCCTGGGCCACGGCGTATGGGACCTGATGTTCACCCGGGTGTGATATGCGCAGCACAGAGGTACCGGCACCACAATGCTAACAACAATCGCCAGTTACTCTTTCCCCTGGGAGGCACACATTGCCAAGGCCCGACTCGATGCCGAGGGCATTCCCGCTTTTGTAGCGGACGAACAAACAATAAATATGCAATGGTTGTATTCCAACGCGATGGGTGGGGTAAGGCTACAGGTGCCCGAGCAGTTTGCCCTACAAGCCGTCGATATTCTGGCCGAGGATCACAGCGAAGAGTTGGAACAGGAGCTGGGCGTAGCTTCAGTAAGCTGCGAGGCCTGTGGCAGTGACAATACCGAGCCTTACCAAATCGGCAAGCGCTGGGCCTTCCTGGTTTTTCTGGGGCTGGACTTTCCTTTGTTTCCTGTAAAGAGCGCGCACAGGTGCAAAGATTGTGGAACTATTCAAAAAGATTAGGGAGCAAGTTTAGAAAAACTCTGCCACAACGCTGTCGAGAAAGCGGCGACCCAAATCTGAGGTGCGAATAGCGTCGCCCTCATTTATCAGCAGCTTTCTGGCAAGAAGGGCGTCCACATTCTTCTGGATACTCGTCGCCGGTAAACCTGTTCTGGCCCTGAACTGCGCCAGTGTAAAGCCTTTGTTGAGACGTAAAGCATTCAGCATATACTCGCCGCTAATTTCACCTGGCCCCAGATTCCGGGTACTTGCGTTGAAGGCATTACTGCTGGCTGACATGTATTGTGTTGGTTGGCGTCGCTTCGAGTAGCGCGTGATTTTCCCATTCGGAAAACTTATTTTACCGTGGGCGCCCGCGCCAATGCCCAGGTAGTCTCCAAAGGACCAGTAGTTCAGGTTGTGGCGGCAAGCATTATCGGGAGTAGCGTAGGCAGAGACTTCATATTGGCGGTAGCCTGTTCGGGCGAGTACAGCTTCACCCGATTCCTGAATGTCCGCGAGAGTATCTTCCACCGGCAGGGTCGGAGGTCGCTTATAGAAAACGGTGTTGGGTTCGACCGTGAGCTGGTACCAGGATAAATGTGGTGGTTGATAAGCCAGCGCAGCTTCAAGGTCTGCCTCCGCCGCTTCCTTCGACTGGGCGGGTAGGCCATGCATCAAATCGATATTAAAATTCTCAAACCCCGCCCTGCGAACCATCTCGATCGCCGCATGCGCTTCATCACTGTTGTGCACCCGGCCCAGTGCTTCTAGCTGCTCATCCTGAAAACTTTGTATACCGAGGGACAGGCGATTGATGCCCGCCTCCCTGAAGCCGAAGAATTTTTCTGCCTCGGCGCTACTGGGGTTGGCCTCCATGGTTGCTTCCAGTTGCGGCGACAGCGCAACGCTGTCGGCGATGCCTCCCATCAAGCGTTCGATAGATGTCGCTGAAAATAGGCTGGGTGTACCCCCACCGATAAAAAGTGTTTCAACCGGGCGTCCCTGTGCCTGGGCTGCATCGGCTTGCAGGTCCTGCAACAAAGAATCGATATATTGTTCTTCCGGAACAGTCTTTGTCTCGTGCGAATTGAAATCGCAATAGGGGCACTTGCGTTCACACCAGGGCAGGTGAATGTACAGGCCAAGAGGGGGTAGCTTGGGAAAAGACATGGTTACTGCCCGCGCAGGGCATCCAATAACAGAGCACTGGCTTTGGCCCTATGGCTGATGCGGTTTTTAACATCGGGATCCAGTTGGGCCGAGCAGCAGTGGTACTCGGGCAGGTAAAAAAGCGGGTCGTAGCCAAAACCATTTTCGCCCTCTTCGCGAAATAAAATCTGTCCCTCCCAGGCGCCCTGACACACCACCGGCGTTGGGTCCTGGGCGTGTCGCATATAAACCAGCACACACTGGAAACGGGCGGTGCGTTGCGCCATGGGGAGGTCGCCCAGGGCCTCGAGCAGCTTCACATTATTCGCGCTGTCGCCCTTTCCGGAATATCGGGCGGAGTGTATTCCGGGAGCGCCCAGCAAGTGATCCACCTCCAGGCCGGAGTCGTCGGCAATTGCCGCCAAGCCGGTTGCCTGGGCGGCGGCGCGGGCTTTTATGATTGCATTTTCAACAAAGCTCAGGCCGTTTTCTTCGACCTCGGGAACCTCAAATTCGGACTGCGGTTTCAGCTCCATAGTCAAAGGTGAGAGTATGCGGCGCAGCTCTCGCAACTTTCCCGCGTTGCCGCTGGCCAGCACGACGGTCTGTTTGGAAGTGGCTGCCATCAGTTGATGTAGAGCTGATGCTTCAGTTTAAAGGTGTAGGTTTTGTCGGCGCCTTCCGGCCGAAAATACACTTCGAAAAAACGCCACTCTTCATTGATAAATTTGAATTCGGCGATGTAGTAGATGGCCGGGCCCTCTTTGACCTTCTGGAACTCCAGGGGCTGATTTTGAATTAGGTCCCAGGTTTTGCCCTTTAGCATCATGGCGCGTGGTTCAGTGCCTTCTGCTACGTGTTCCCGCACGGACAGATTCAATATTCCGCGTTTCTTCCCCCGGGTAATACCATAAGTGGCCGCAACTTTTGGGTCGAGAAAGGTGGTGTTGACGACACTGTAATGCAGTTCAAAGGGGCCAAACATTTCCGACTGCTGTGCCTGCGCCGGGAGTGACAGTGCCAGGCAGACAATAATGAGTCCTGCCAGTAAGATCGCTGGCTCAGTGATTATTTTGTAGTACGCGGACATAGTGACCTCAACGGGTGATATGGTAAATCGCAGTGGTTGCGAACAAATTGGGCCAGGACGACGCCAGCAGGGGCTTGCGTTTAGTGTTGCCCACCATCTCGCGCTCCAGTATTTTTATGCCCTTGTCGTGACACAGTTGTTCAAAATCCTGCACCGTACAAAAGTGAATATTTGGCGTGTCATACCAGCTGAAGGGCATGGACTTGGACACAGGCATGCGCCCGTGAGCCCCCAGGGATAAGCGGCAGCGCCAGTGCCCAAAGTTGGGGAAGGTAACCACGCACTGGCGGCCTATGCGCAGCATTTCATCCAGAACTCTGTCCGGGTAGTGAACAGCCTGTAAGGCATGTGCCATGACCACGGTGTCGAAGCTCTGGTCGGGGAAGTTGGCCAGACCCTTATCCAGATTCTGCTCCACAATATTAAGTCCGCGCGAGATTGCTTTGGTAATATCATCCGGGTCAATTTCCAGCCCCAGGCCATCGACCTGATGCTTCTCCTGCAGCATTTGCAGGAACTCGCCGTTGCCGCAGCCCAGGTCCAGGACTCTTGAGCCCGGGTTAATCCAGCGTTGTATGTGAGCGAGGTCCAGGCGCATTACAGCTCATCCCCCACGCGTTGCATATAGGCACTAAATACATCGAGATAGCGCGGGATGGGAAGCAGAAAAGCATCGTGCCCCTCATTGGCTTCGATTTCTGCATAGCTCACAGGCCGGCCGGCGGCTATCAGCGCATTGACAATTTCTCTCGATCGAGCCGGGGAAAATCGCCAGTCGGTAGAGAAAGACAGCACCAGGAAACTGCAATTGGCGTGGGCGAAAGCCGCCACCGGGTCATCCCCGTATTCCCTGGCCAGGTCGAAGTAGTCCAGGGCGCGGGTCATCAGGATGTAGGTGTTGGCGTCAAAGCTCTCGGAGAACTGGCTTCCCTGGTAGCGCAAATAGCTCTCTACCTGAAACTCTATGCTGTCGTCTGTGCCGGTTTCCAAGGTGCCGGTGCGCAGGCTGCGGCCAAACTTTCTGGCCATGGCGTCGTCGGACAAATAAGTAATATGGCCCACCATGCGCGCCAGACCCAGACCCTTATCGGGAACGCTGTTGTTCTCCAGATAATAGCCCTCGGCAAAACCGGGGTCGGACAGGATGGCCTGCCGAGCAATCTCGTTAAACGCAATGTTCTGGGCACTGAGCTTCATGGCAGAGGCGATAGCAACGCAGTGTTTTACCCGGTCGGGATACTCCAGCGACCAGCGCATGGCCTGCATGCCCCCCAGGCTGCCACCGATAACCGCCGCCCAGCAGTCGATACCCAAGCGGTCCGCCAGTCTGGCCTGGGAGTGAACCCAGTCCCTGGCGCGCAGAATCGGAAAATCCGGCCCCCAGGCTTTGCCCGTGGCGGGGTTAATTGAAGTGGGCCCGGTAGAACCGTGGCAACCACCCAGATTGTTCAGGCTGACGACAAAAAATCGCTTGGTATCTATGGGCTTGCCCGGGCCTATGCACTCGTCCCACCAGCCGGGTCTTTTGTCATCTTCCCGGTGAATGCCCGCCGCGTGATGATGGCCACTGAGGGCGTGGCATATCAATATCGCATTGGATTTGTTGCTATTGAGCTCACCGTAGGTCTCGTAGATCAGCTCGTAGTTGGCCAGCGGGCGGCCACAGGCCAGGGTGAGAGGCTCCTCAAAATGGGCGCGCTGGGGCGTCACTAAACCCACGGATGTTTGTCGCTCGCTAGACCGCATAGTTTATTTACAGGCCTATTACCAGCGCGGGGTGCAGGCCGACACCTGCAGCCATATGACGCAGCGCGATCTGTATGACATTTATCAGGATGAATACAACTATCGGTGAAAAATCCAGCCCACCCATGGGCGGCAGTATTTTACGCACCGGAGCCATTACCGGCTCGGTGATCTGATGGAGAAGATATACCGCCGGGTTACTGCTGCCAGGTGCAATCCAGCTCAAGATGATCATGGCTAACAGGGCGAAGAAATAAATATTGACCAGCAGACCAATGATACCTAGTGCCGACCAGGCCAGGAGTAACAGCGGATTGGGAAAGCCCAGGCCGTTGAGCATCAGGATAGCGACGATGCCGCCGGCTTGTAGCAGCAGGGCCAATAGTAGTGTACCCACATCCAGCCCGCCGAATCCGGGAATTATTTTCCTTACTGGTAGAACCAGAGGATTGGTTATCTTTACCAAAAACTGGCTGATCGGGTTGTAGAAATCGGCCCGTACTACCTGCAGCAGAAAGCGCAGCAACATAGCGAGTAGATACAGGCTTAAAAAAGTTTGTATCAGGTAGCCGGATATTTCGGAAAGTGCACCCATTTTGTTCTAGTCTCCTGTTAACCCATCTCCCGTGCCATTTCGGCGGCACGGTCTGCGGCGGCTTGCATAGCGATTGCCACTACGGAAGCTAAATTATTTTGTTGAAAGCTCTCTACAGCACACTGTGTTGTTCCCCCCGGGCTGGTCACCCGGTGCCGTAACTCCGCCAGCGGGAGGTCATTTTCCTGCGCCATCCTGGCGGCTCCCAGCGCGGTTTGTATGGTCATTAGAGAGGCGACTTCCTCGTCCAGCCCCATGTTGACACCGGCTTCTATCATCGCCTCCATAAACAGGAAGAAATAAGCCGGGCCGCTGCCGGAGAGGGCGGTAATGGCATCCAGAGCCCGCTCCGATGGCACCCAGGTGACGATGCCCACAGCGGATAATATGTTCTGGGAATAGTTTCTCTGCTGCTCGGAGGCCTGTTCGTTGGCATACAGGGCGCTGGCTCCGCAGCCCAACAGGGCCGGTGTATTAGGCATACAGCGGACAATAGCGGCCCGATCTCCCAGCCGGGATTGCATGCTTTCAATGGTGACCCCTGCGGCGATAGATATTGTGACGGCACCGCAGCGCTGAACCGCGGCGGCGATACTGCGGGTCGCCTCGGCCATCACCTGTGGTTTCACCGCCAGTACCACGACATCTGCATCGGACACAGCATCTGCATTGCTATCACACACCCGTACCTGCGCAATCGCGCTCAATTTTTCCAGGCTTGGAGGATAGGGGTCTGCGACGCTTATGCGGTGCACCGGGTGGCCGCTTTCTACAAGCCCACCAATAATGCTGCTCGCCATATTGCCGGCACCGATAAAGGCGATATGTGGTCTATCCAAAGTCTTGTCCATTTTTTTCAGCTCAATCGCGCAGTATACACGCGCCGCAAGGGCAATATCACCCGCTGCGGGGGCCGAAAATATCGGTGCCAACCCGTATCAGGGTAGAGCCCTGGGCGATTGCCACTTCGAGATCTGCCGACATGCCCATAGACAGCGTGTCCATGGTCGGTGCATTGGCCCGCAATGCCGCCATTAATTCGCGCATCTGTGCAAAAGCCTGTTGCTGTTGTTTTCTATCATCGGTCGGTGCGGGAATGGCCATCAAGCCCCGCAGCGTTATTCCCGGTAGCGCTTTCACCGCTTGTACAAGTTCTGGCATCTCGGCCGGTGACGCGCCCGACTTACTGCTTTCCGCCGATATATTTACCTGCAGGCAGATTTGTAAGGGGGCCAGGTTATTTGGTCGCTGTTCACTTAAGCGCCGTGCTATCTTTAGCCTGTCCACGCTGTGCACCCAGTCGAAATTCTCGGCGATGGCTCGTGTTTTATTCGACTGAATGGGTCCTATAAAGTGCCAGTTCAGGTCGAGGTCACCCAGCGTTGTTATTTTTTCCAGTGCTTCTTGCAGATAGTTTTCACCAAAATTTCGTATGCCGCCCTCATAGGCGGATTGTATGATGGCGGCGGAGCGGGTTTTACTGGCCGCGACGATACAGATGCCTTCGGGGCTGCGCTGGCTTTTTTGTGCAGCGAGACGTACTCTGTTGTGTAGGCTTGCAATATTCTTGGCTATGTTTACGTCGTTCATGTGCGTAATAGTAGCTGATTCACGGTGTGGCAGGCGACATTAGAATAAAATGATCTGCGAAAAGGCCAAACGCGAGAAGGGGAAAATATGGATATCACAGAACTGCTGGCTTTCAGCGCGAAACAGGGGGCCTCCGATTTACACTTGTCAGCCGGGCTGCCGCCCATGATTCGGGTTGACGGTGATGTCCGCCGAATTAATTTACCCCCGATGGAGCACAAACAGGTTCATGAGATGATTTACGACATCATGAACGACAGGCAACGCAAGGATTACGAAGAGTTTATGGAGACGGATTTTTCCTTCGAAGTGCCCGGCGTAGCGCGGTTCAGGGTAAATGCGTTCAACCAAAACCGGGGAGCGGGTGCTGTATTTCGTACCATTCCGTCCAAGGTGTTGACTATGGATGATCTGGGTATGGGCCAGGTCTTTCGCGATATTTCCATGATGCCCAGAGGTCTGGTGTTGGTCACTGGGCCGACCGGCTCGGGTAAATCCACTACGCTGGCCGCGATGGTCGATTTTATTAATGACAATAAATACGAGCACATTTTAACGGTGGAGGATCCCATCGAATTTGTTCACGAGAGTAAAAAATGCCTGGTTAACCAGCGGGAAGTGCACCGCGATACCCTGGGGTTTAGCCAGGCGCTTCGTTCGGCCCTGCGCGAAGACCCGGATATTATCCTGGTGGGAGAGTTGCGAGACCTGGAGACTATTCGCCTGGCATTGACGGCGGCAGAAACTGGCCACCTGGTGTTTGGTACTTTGCACACCACATCAGCGGCAAAAACCATAGACCGGGTGATCGATGTTTTTCCCGGCGAGGAAAAGTCCATGGTGCGCTCCATGTTGTCAGAATCTTTGGCGGCAGTGATTTGCCAGACCTTGCTGAAGCGAGCCACGGGAGGTCGGGTGGCGGCTCACGAGATCATGCGCGGCACGCCCGCGATTCGCAACCTGATTCGCGAGGATAAGGTGGCGCAAATGTACTCGGCGATCCAGACCGGCCACGCCCTGGGTATGCAGACGATGGATCAATGCCTGCTGGAC
>JADFVW010000213.1 GCA_015222725.1 Pseudomonadota bacterium
GCGGAGTCGACCACACCGGGTTCCATCTCCAGGCCAATATGGCTGATTGCGTAACGCTCAAAATATTCTTTCGCTATTGGCGACACGTTTATTAAGACCCCGTATGCCCATCGGGGCGCGCTTTGAGCAGGCCGTATACCGCACCAAGAAGACCAAAAACCAGGCCCATTGATCCCGCGATAGAAAAAAACTTGCCAATGCCGGCGGCAGGGCCAATCTGCAGGAGTACGCCCAGGGGGAACAGGGTGGCGCTCAACGCCAGTACGCAGGCCAACAGTATGCCCTGTTTCTCGGCCAGCGCCATGCGATCGAAGGTGAGCCCCAACACGATCAGGATGAGGGATAACATGCCCCAATGCCCGTGTGAGTGCACCTCATTGCGGTACTCCTGGCTGAGGGCGCCATAAGAGTCCAGTGCAGTATAGGCTGCCTCCATATCACCACCGGATGCCTCCATAAAACCTGTCGCCAGGTGCATACCCATGCCCACCAGGGTCTGGTGCTCATCGAACAGGGCATAGCCAACACCAAAGGCCATGGTGCACACGATCAGTGCAATACCGGTAAGAATCAAAATACGTTGTGGCGTTGTCATGACGGCTCTCCTTTTTCCGCGTCACAGGCCCCTGTGTGGCGCAGTAAGCCGAATAACATGGCCATAAGACTGACTATCATGGTGAAACCGAAAAAGTCAGCGAAAATACTGCCTACAATGCCCAGCTTGATCTCCATCAGTATGCCGATGGGCAGGCCAAAGCCACTGATAACCGCCAGTTGCGCCCAGCGCCTGCGGGTGCGCTCACTATAGTGAATGAAGCCCTGAACAAACGACATCAGCAATAACAGGATGCCCATCTCGTTGATGTGCGTATGCACGGCGATATTGATGGCGCGATACATCTGGAACTGGCCGAAAGCACCAAAATCCGCATCTACCAATGCCTGCTGTGAGCCGGCCGCATGCGTGACGATGTCCTTGAGGATATCTACCTCTGAGCTGGCAGCGCCGGACTGTGTCCAGGCGGCGTAGCCTGCACCGTAGAAAAAGCCGGACACCAGCAGTAGCAGTCCGCCCACCAGCAAAGCCCGCGCCGCCCCGTTATGGGAGCCGATATAAGAAGGTTTCGCCTGGGGCTCGCCGCGGCCCCTCCCATGGCACCATAAGCCCCACAACTGGATTAGCACTGCTACTGCCAGCAGGGCGCCGAACAAATCAGCGAAAATACTTCCCCAGCCGATATGGCCCAGCGGACTGTAGGCAAGACCCACATAGTAAATGGAAAATATGGATACCGGCAGGAGAATCGCCGATACAATAAACAGCCAGGCCGCACGCCGCTTGACGGTGGCCGACAGGGCCACCCAGGGTTGCAACATGGCCAGCAACAGGGCGATGTAGCCCATATGAATAATATGTGAATGGGTATCGACCTTGGTGCCGCGATTTTCCAGGAACCCGCCAATCGCCATGAAATGACCCAGGATGGCGTCGGCATCGCCTGCTGGGATTAGTTGCGCGGCGGCGTACATCGCCTCGCCGATACGCGCATTGTTGGGGTGCAGGACAAACATGGCGAAGATATCACCAAACAGCATGCCGCTGGCAATAAGTAATATGCCACCGATTACAAATAATCTCTGGGAATCTGACGCCAGAGGGTCCTGTGCTTCCAGAGAAGCTAATGCAGCCTGAGTCAAGTTGGGCCTCCTTCACAGGCAAGCGATTATGCCTGTAGCTATGATTTAATTTATTGTGCGGTTGAAGAGGCTGATTTCGTATAAAAATCAGGAGATATAATAATCCAGATATGTAATAAAAACCAGTAAAAACCCTATATTTATAGGGTGTAGAGGAGGTTTATTCCAGTAGCATGTCTATTTCACAAGGTGAAAAGCGAGCCGCTTTGCTGCTGGCGCTTACCATGCTTTGCTACGCCAGCAACCATGTCATCGGCAGGGCCGTGCATGGCGAATTACCGCCGCTGGGCCTGTCTTTCTGGCGCTGGATGTTCGCTGCCGCCATGCTCTTTCCCTTTGTGGCCCGCGACCTGGGCAAGCTTGTACCGCGTTACCGTAAGCACTGGCGATTGTTATGTGTACTGGGTTTTCTGATTATCGGCAGCACCACTCTGGTACTGGTGGGCCTGAACTTTACCAGTGCCACCAATACCTCCCTGATCAACGCGACGCAGCCGACCATCACGGCACTTCTATGCTGGATATTCCTTCGGGA
>JADFVW010000214.1 GCA_015222725.1 Pseudomonadota bacterium
GAAGAGGAACAAGCACTCATCACCTTACCAGCCGACCCTTTTGATGAAAAGTCGAAGCCCTGATGGGAAATGGCCGAACACTCGGTGTGACAGCGCGGTACGATTTTTAAAGCAACCGCAACACGCTGGGCTGATAACGATAAAGCCGGCTGGGAAGCGCCCAAGCCGGCTTCATGTCACCTGGCTATAGCATTTGTTCGTCTAGCCAATCGAACATTCGCTGTTCACCTATCGCCATGGCTCCGGTCTGACAGTGCACCAGGCCTGTATCCTCGGCCGTAAAGAGCATGTATTCCTTGTCAGTTTTCAGGGCTTCATACAACGCCGGCCCCTGCCCTTTGGAAAACTCTTCTGCCGCTCCATCCATCACCAACACCTTACACTTTATTTGATCCACATAGGGCTTGGTACTGTATTGCTTCAGTTTGTGAATAAAGTCTGCGGGCGATGTGGCACCGAATTTCCAGATGCCATCCGCCAGGCCCCAGCGCGGCCCTGGCTGACTCATAAAAGTCTGCTCTACAACGGCATTAAAGGCGTCAGGATCGGCGAAGGCAAGCCCTGTGAACTCAGGCGTTAATACTCTTTCCATGCCATCAAACCAGTCCAGCACCCCGGGGTTCGCTATGCATACGGCGAGGCGCTTTTCAAAGGCCGCTGCCCGGGGAGCGAGGTAACCACCAAAGCTCAGGCCTTTCAGAATTACCCTGTTGGGGTCCACACCTGGCATTTGCAGAGCCACATCGACTACCGGTTTAATAACATTCTCCCAATCGGGACGGAACTTCAGGTTTTGCAAACGCAGCGGCAGGCCCTGGCCAGGGCCATGAAAAGCCAATACGTGATAGCCGCGCATAATAGCGCCCTCCCAGGCCCACTTGGTTTCCTCGGGCCAGGCGTGCATGCCTTGATGCATCACCAGAATGGGCGCTTTCGTATCGGCTACCGGTGATCGGTAAAAGTGCGCCGGTAAAGTTGTGCCCTCATAGGGAATAGAGATGGCGGTACCGGGGATCTTGAGCAACTGCAGTGCTTTCTCATAGGCGTTCCGGCTTGCCAACGTGGCCTTTTTGAGGCGTGGGCCACCCTCATCCAGAAAATGAATCAGGGCTGCGCGGTAGTAGTTTGCAGCTCTTAAATAGGCCTGCCCTGAACTGAGCCTATGACCCCGCTTATAGCTGGTTTCCGCGACAGTCTCGACCCGCTCTGCCAGCGCATTCCACTCTGTGAACCAGGAGTCGTCACTGTTGACATCAATCCGCAGGGCAACATCCAGGCACTCACTCACCTCAGAGCTGCGCTGTCCCGCCTGACCGAGGTACCACAGCAGTTGATTATCCATGATGGCATCACCCATCATTCCAAGTTGCCACCAGGTACGTTCAAATTGCTTGTCCAGGGATTTGCCGGCGTCGCTCAGGTCGAATTTTTGAGGCGCCTCGGCCTCGGTTCCCCAACTGATAGACGGGGTAAGAGCGGCCGAGCCACCTACCAGAGCGGCAAGCCCCATTAGCGCTTCACGGCGATTAAAATCCTTCATTACCTGGATTCCTTATCTGCATCTGAAAAATATTTCGAAATAGCACGGAACCCGGTTAGTAGCTCTTGCTTCAGGTCATGTACCGTTGCGCCGGGCCAAACACTGGTTTTTACAATTACGATCTGCTCCCTGGGGTTGACCCAAATAAACTGGCCAAAGACGCCTTCAGCATCGTAACTACCATCTTCATAGATCCACCACTGGTAACCATAACCAAAATCTGGTTGCGCATCACGGACATTGCCATAGTCTACGTGGTCTCCATCGGGGCGGGTTGAAGCTTTCACCCAACCCTCTGGCAACAAGCGATTGCCATCCCACACCCCATCTTGCAACATCAGTTGGCCAATCCGGGCATAGTCCCTGGCGGCGGCATTGATGCCGATACTGGAAAATTCATCTCCGTTATTGCGATCGAGCAGCCAGTAGGCATCGTGTTCCATGCCCAGTTTCGACCACAGTTTTTCCTGCAAATAGTCGGACAGGGATTGGCCTGTTGCGGCGGATACAACCCAGCCCAGTACCTGTGTCTCGCCCGATGAGTAGTTAAAAACTGTGCCCGGTTTATGCAACCTGGGCAGGGTCTTCATAAACTGGTTTGCCGGCATCAGGTTCATAATAATGGATGCACCAGAAAATCGAGCGATATCCGAGGTTCTGGATGTATATTTTTCGTTCCACTTAACTCCTGAGGACATTTGCAGCAGATCCTTTACCGTCGCACCATCATAGCCAGTGCCCTTGAGTTCCGGTACGTATTGGGTCACCGGATCACTGATCGACTTAATGGCACCCTCGCCCACCGCGATACCTGTCAGCAGCCCGACCAGGGACTTGGCCATTGAAAACGATGTCAGATGTGTTGTCTCCCTGGCGCCCTGCAGATACTGTTCGTGCACCAGCACCCCTCGGTGTATGACCACTAGCGACGTCGTGTGATTGCGCGCTGCCAGTTCGTCAATCGTATAGGTCTCACCCTGCCACTGGTAGGTAATATCCGACCCCGGGGTGGGCTCCCTGTCAAAGTGACGGATAGAACCCGCACGTGGAATCATGCGTGTGGGGAATTTTTCGGACATTGTCCTGAGCCCCACCAGCCGATTGGGCAAGGCAGTGGCACCTGCTCGTCCCGCAACGGCAGGGTGCATTTTCGGTGGAGCTGGCTTACTGACACTCTCATCAGCGCCAAATACC
>JADFVW010000215.1 GCA_015222725.1 Pseudomonadota bacterium
AGATTATTGCGCGCCTCTTCCAGGCTGTGCTGGCGTTCAAACATTTCGCGCTCTGCCCGGGGATGGGGGTAGCCCAACTCAAGCCGCATAAGGAAGCGGTCCAATTGCGACTCGGGTAGTGGGTAGGTGCCCGACTGGTCGATAGGGTTTTGCGTCGCGATAACAAAAAATGGATCGGGCAGCGACCTGGTCTCACCCTCCACGGTAACCTGCCCCTCTGCCATCGCCTCCAGCAGTGCGCTCTGGGTTCGTGGCGTGGTGCGGTTAATTTCATCGGCGAGCAACAATTGCGTAAAAATGGGTCCCGGGTGAAACGTAAAACTGGAATCGCTGCGATCGAACACGGACACACCCAAAATGTCAGCGGGTAGTAAATCACTGGTGAATTGCACGCGCTTGTATTCCAGACCCAGCACATTGGCCAGCGCCTGGGACAAGGTGGTCTTACCCATGCCAGGCAGGTCTTCGATGAGCAGATGCCCGCGAGCGAACAGGCAACACAAGGCGAGCCTGATTTGTGGCTCTTTGCCCAGCACTACCTGACTGACTTCCGCAACGGCAGATTCGATTACATCGTGTAACGGGGGCAGTGCCATATCTATCGCTTCGCCAGTGAGTTTAAGCGCTTACAGAGCATCGAAGCCACGCTGTAAATCGGCTTTCAAATCATCTACATGCTCCAGGCCAATTGCCAGTCGTATAAGGTTGTCCCCTATACCGGCTGCTGCCCGGGCCTCTTCCGTCAAGCGGCCATGGGTGGTAGTGGCAGGATGCACAATAGTGGTCTTGGCATCACCCAGGTTGGCCGTGAGGGACATAATTTGCGTGCCATCAATACAACGCCAGGCCTGCTCTCGCTTACCCTTGACTTCAAAGGACAGTACGCCGCCGAAGGCACTCTGCTGGCGACAGGCCAACTCGTGTCCCGGGTGTGACTCCAGACCACAGTAGTAAACCTGTTCTACCGACTTATGCGCCTGTAACCAGTTGGCAATCTCCATTGCCGATTGGCTGTGGGCATCCATGCGCAGGCGCAGAGTCTCCAGACCCTTGAGAAAAACCCAGGCATTAAATGCACTCATGGTTGGGCCACAGGTTCGCAGGAAGGTCACAACCTCCTCCATCAGCTCACTGGACCCCACTACCGCGCCACCCACACACCTGCCCTGCCCGTCCAGATACTTGGTTGCAGAGTGCACAACAATATCTGCACCCAGGGCCAAGGGCCTCTGCAGTGCCGGCGTGCAAAAGCAATTGTCCACTACCAGCAGGGAATCATTTTCTTTTGCCAGGGCTGACAACGCCTGCAGGTCCGCCACTTCGCACAGGGGGTTGGAGGGTGTTTCCATGAATAACATTGCGGTGTTGGGACGAATGGCATCGCGCCATAAATCCAAATCTAGCAGTGCCACAAAACTGACTTCCACCCCGAATTTAGCAAGATACTTGCCGAATAAATTGGTGGTAGTACCAAATACATCTCGCGAGCAAACCACATGGTCTCCCGCCTTGAGCAAAGCCATGCAGGTGCTGAGAATGGCGGACATTCCGGAGGCCGTGCCAACAGCCTGCTGTGCACCCTCCAGCGCAGCCAAACGCTGCTCAAAAGTGCGAACCGTGGGGTTGGTATAACGCGAATAGACATTGCCCGCCATTTCGCCGGCAAAAGTCGCCGCCGCATCGGCAGCATTGTTAAACACATAACTGGACGTCATGAAAATGGGCTCGGAGTGCTCACCCTCTGCCGTGCGTGCGATACCCGCGCGCACTGCCAGCGTATCCAGGTGCACGCCTTCCAGAAAATTGTCTTCCTTATTACTGCTCATACTTTTTCTCTAAATAGTATTGTCACACATCGTTGTGTAGCCCCACCACATCGGCCTCACCTTCCGCAGCGCGCCTCTCATCCTGGGCCTTGTCATTGCGCAGGGACTCCACACGCTGTAGATAGCTTTTGTCGACATCACCTGTTACATACTCGCCGTTGAAAACCGCGCAATCAAAACGTTCTATCTTCGGATTGCCGTCCCGGGAACATTTAATCAGGTCATCGAGATTCTGGAAAATAAGCCAATCTGCCCCGATTAACTCACAGATTTCGTCCTCGGTGCGGTTGTGGGCGATTAACTCCTTGGCGGTGGGCATGTCAATGCCATAGACATTCGGATAGCGAACCGGCGGCGCTGCCGAGGCAAAATAGACTTTGTTGGCACCCGCCTCTCTCGCCATTTCAATAATCTGGCGGCAGGTCGTGCCCCGCACAATAGAGTCATCTACCAGCATGACATTCTTACCGCTAAACTCCAATGGCACTGGATTCAGTTTCTGTCGCACCGACTTCTTGCGCTGGCTCTGCCCGGGCATGATAAATGTCCTGCCGATATAACGGTTTTTCATCAAGCCTTCGCGGAACTTTACGCCCAGGTTATAGGCCATGGACTGCGCTGCAATTCGGCTGGTATCCGGAATGGGAATAACCACATCGATGTCGTGATCAGGGCGCTCCTTGAGGATTTTTTTCGCCAGCGCTTCACCCTGGCGCATGCGGGTTTTATACACCGACACACCATCCATCAGGGAGTCGGGGCGAGCAAAATAGACGTGCTCAAAAATACAGGGTTGCAACACAGCCTCCGGAGCGCACAACTGCCTGTGCAAAACACCTTCCATATCAATGTAAACAACTTCTCCAGGGGCCACGTCGTTGATCAGGGTAAAGCCGAGTTGGTCCAGGGCGACGCTCTCGGACGCGAGCATATACTCCTTCCCCGATGCGCCTTCCCGTACACCTACAACCAGTGGACGAATGCCATGGGGGTCACGAAATCCCACGATGCCGTAGTTGACCAGCAGCGCTATTGCCGAGTAGCCACCTTTGCAGCGTCTGTAGACGGCCTCAACGGCCTTAAAAATATCGTCGGGCTCCGGGCATAACTTGCCCAGGCTTTGCAGCTCATGTGCGAAGATATTCAGCAGCACTTCTGAATCGGAATCGGTGTTGAGGTGCCGCAGGTCGTCCTGGAACACTTCCTTGGACAGCTGCTCGGCATTGGTTAGATTGCCGTTGTGTGCCAGGGCGATGCCGTAGGGGGAGTTTACGTAGAATGGTTGGGCCAATGCCGGACCGGAACTGCCAGCCGTTGGGTAGCGAACATGCCCCATGCCGATAGAACCCTCCAGGCGTTGCATATGGTGCTGGCGAAATACATCGCGCACCAGACCAACGCCTTTTCGGAGACTGAACTTTCCTCCGTTGAAGGTGACAATTCCCGCCGCATCCTGACCGCGGTGTTGCAGCACCGTCAGGGCATCATAGATTTCAGGAGCGACATTGGAACCACCGACTAATCCAACCAGGCCACACATTCAGAATACACCTCGTACTAATTGACCTTCACGGCCTAAATTGTAATATCAGGCAAAACGCCATTGTCTAACAGCTTGGGATCCAGAGCGCTACCGATGTTCATATTACCGAACATTGATTGTGTCCACTGCATCAACATATCGAGATGTGGCGCCAGTTGGGACTGCCGCAGTGCCTGCTGGCTGTCTGGTGGCAGTACTTGCCTGACAATAAACATCACAACTAACAAAACTATAACGCCCCGTGCGAACCCAAATACGGTGCCCAGCACTCGATCCAGCACACTCAGCCCGGTCAGGCGAATCAAATGTTTGACCAGCACGCCTAGCAGATTAAAGAACAGCAGCACTCCAACAAACAACACGGCAAAAGCTGCCACGTAGCGCGCCGATTCATTCTCGATCAGGTCCACTGCCAGGGCCGACAGTCGACCTGCATAGAGGTTGGATAGGATGAAGGCGGTAACCCAGCCCACCAGAGACAGGGCCTCCCGGGCAAAACCACGCCACAGGCTCAGCATGGTCGACGCACTCAAAAGTGCAATAATCGTCCAATCAATCCAGTTCAGGGCTGCCCAATTTACGATCAACCCCAATATCCCGTTGTCGGTGGTCCGGTGAACATGATTCTATCAGAGCAGAACGCCGCGCTGAACCTAAAGAATGTGGTGATCTTCACGGAATATAGCGCCTGACCATCGACTTCACCTTAAATTCAGCATCGACTTTGGGCTGGATAGACTCCAGCCGTTCGCGCTCAAATTTGGGACCGATGTATACACGCAGTAGCACAGCCTTGTCCGTTTTGATTTTTTTGACGTAGGCCTTGTAGCCCATCTCAATCAGACGCTTGCGTAACTCTTCCGCTTTGTCTGGATTGCCAACACTCGCAACCTGAAGAATCCATCCGATAGGCACACCATCGGCGTCGAGTGCAGGCTTGCTGGGAGCCTCAGTTCGAGTTTTCGCTGCTGGCTTTGGAGTAGCCACCTTTAGCGTAGCGGGGGGCGCCTGTGCAACCGGTTGCTCGGGAACTTCCGCCAGTTCCACCGCGGGGTCCGCTAATATTTTCGGCGAGGAACGCAGGCCCTCGCTGCTGGGTGGCTCCAGGGGCGTGGTGTCGACCCGTGGTCGCTCCGGGATTGGAGCCGCGTCACCCAGCGGCCTGCTGTCTTGTTCGACAAAGATAATCGGCCAGAACACAACACCCAGTGCAACGAGTATCAACGCACCCACCAACCGTTGTTTGAGGATCTCGTTCATTACTTTGCCACTACCCCTTCGCTCTGTCTTTATCCAACAGGGGCAGCACGTCTGCCACTGTATAAAATGAACCAAATACAACCAGCCTGTCGCCCTCGGCCATCACGCTCTGGGCACGCCGGAATGCCTGGCGTATGTTCTTGCTGACGCTGACCCTTTCAACCCCCTCCCTGCGCAGCTGCGCGGCGATATCTGAGCCACTGGCCGCTCTGGGGTTGGCTGGTTGATCGGCCGTAAACCACGCTTCAAAGCGTCCGGCACAGGCCCGTATCATCTCAGCATATTCTTTATCAGCCATAGCTGAAAATATTGCAATTACTCTTTTATTACATGGCGTTACATCAATATACTCAAGTAACTTATTAACAGATGCGGGGTTGTGAGCAACGTCTAAAAGGTACTCCCGGCCGGCAATTGTCTGCAGCTCTCGCCGCCCCCTGAGCTGCACATTTTCCAGCGCCCTGCTCAGCTGCGTATCGCTGAACTCCCGCCCCAACAACAACAGCGATTGCAGTGCGGCAGCTATATTATCCGGCAGCACGGAACCCGTCTGTGTTCTCGGTATCTGTCTCTTGGGGCCATCAAGTGTGCACAGTTGAGCGGACCAACTCCCACTACCGCGCTCCAGTTGATAATCCTCTGTGGAGTAATACGCCTTACACGCCAGTTCATTGGCAGCTTCTCGCAATGAATCGGGGGGGTCGACCTCCGCAATCACGGCGTATTGCCCAGACCGGAGGATACCGGCTTTTTCGCGTGCAATCTTCTCCCTGCTTTCACCCAACCACTCCTGATGATCCAGGTCGATACTGGTAATTACCGCGACGCTCGCATCAACTATGTTAACAGCATCCAGGCGACCACCCAGTCCAACTTCAAGAATAACTACATCGACTTTACGCTGGCGAAATATTTCCAGCGCCGCCAGTGTGGCGAATTCAAAATAGGTGAGGGATATATCTCCCCTGACTGCTTCTATCTGCTCGAATGCGCGAATTATCTCTGCGTCGTCAACTTCAACACCGGCAATCCGAATACGTTCATTGAAGCGCAGCAAGTGGGGCGAAGTGCAACTGCCTGTCACACAATTCATCTCAGCCAGTACCGCCTCCAATACCGCTACGGTAGACCCCTTGCCATTGGTTCCCGCGATACTGATCACCTCTTGTGACAAGGGCAATAGCTGCATCTTATCGGCGACCGCCGACACACGATCCAGGCCCAGGTCTATCTCGCTGGGGTGTAGTAATTCAAGGCGCTGCAACCATTGTGCAAGCGTGCTTTTACTCATCCACTTCAGAAATTATGGGGGCCGCCTCATCCACCTCTTGCTCCTGTTCTGGCTCTTGCTCCGAATCTGCCTGCTCAATAAGAGCCGTATGGGAAAGCTTGGAGAGCAGCCTGGCGATGGTGTCACGCATATCATTGCGATGAACGATCATGTCTATGGCGCCATGTTCCAGTAAAAACTCACTGCGCTGAAAACCCTTGGGTAACTTCTGGCGTATCGTTTGCTCGATAATATTGGGGCCAGCAAAGCCTGCCCGCGCGTCGGGTTCTGCGATATTGATATCACCCAACAGAGCCAGGGAGGCGGATACACCGCCGTAGATAGGGTCTGTCATCACCGACACATAGGCCACACTCTCCTGCTTCATGCGCTCGATAACGGCACTGGTTTTTGCCATCTGCATCAGTGATATAAGTGCTTCTTGCATACGCGCCCCACCGGATGCAGAAAAGCAGACAAGGGGGATTTTTTCAGCCAGGGCCAGCTGAGCAGCCCGGGTAAACTTCTCCCCTACCGCGTAGCCCATGGACCCACCGTGGAAATTAAACTCAAAAGCGACCACCACTACAGGCAAACCCCGCAGTGTTCCGGTCATTGCAATCAGGGCATCCTTCTCGCCAGTTGCTTTCTGCGCAGCCGTTAAACGGTCTCGATAGCGCTTCTTGTCTTTAAATTTGAGCCTGTCTATCGGCTCAATATCGGTGAGGATCTCTTGCCGGCCCGCTTCATCGAGAAAGACGTCCAGCCGCCGACGGGCACCAATGCGCATGTGATGGTCGCATTTCGGGCAGACATCATCGTTGCGCTCCAGGTCAGGACGGTACAGGACCGCATCGCATTTCACGCATTTCTTCCACAGCCCCTCAGGAACACTGGCGCGCTGGCCACCCTCGCCCTGACGAACACCAGATGGCAATATTTTATCAATCCAACTCATGACATTCCCCGTTATGTGAGCCCATTATAAACGCGCAAGGACACATTAGTGTAGTGTATCAATACCTCTGCGAATTTCACCTAACAGCGAGGCCGCAGCCTCCATAGCAGCGTCGAGCGTACCGCCTTGTTCTATTGTCGCCGCCATGGCATTGATCAGGGCGCTGCCTACTACCACTCCGTCGGCTTCGCCGGCCACCGCGCGGGCAGATTCTGCGTCCTTGATACCAAAGCCTACCGCCAGTGGCAAGTTGGTATGCTGGCGAATTGTCCGCGCACGCTCGGCCACCTCCACGATATCCAAATGCCCTGCACCGGTCACACCTTTCAGGGATACATAGTAAATAAAACCACTGGCCTGCTCCACGATACGGTCAATTCGCGGCTCGGGGGTATTGGGCGCTATGAGAAAAATATTGTCCATGCCAACCCGGTGCAGCTCGGCATTCAGCTGCGCAACCTCTTCCGGGGGAATGTCGACCGTCAACAGTGCATCCACGCCTGCCGCAGACGCCGCATCGGCAAACTGTACATAGCCCATGCGTTCAACCGGATTGGCATAACCCATTAGCAATACCGGCGTCTCCTGGTCCCGCTCCCTGAACTGGCGGACAAACTCCAGTGCCCGTTTCAGACTGGCTCCGTTGGCCAGGGCGCGCTCGTGTGCCAGTTGAATAACCGGCCCCTCAGCCATTGGGTCGGAAAAGGCTATTCCCAACTCAAGTATGTCGGCACCGGCACCAACCAGCCTGTGCATTAACGGCACTGTTGCGTCCATACCGGGGTCTCCGGCGACAATATAGGGAATCAGCGCCTTGCGACCCTGCTCATTCAGTGCTTTAAAACGATTGGCAATACGGCTCATCAAATAACCCCCTAAACCTTAATGCCATCGAGTTCGGCAACTGTGTGTATGTCCTTGTCACCCCGACCGGACAGGTTAACGATGATTGACTGCTGCGGGCTCATAGTGGCCGCCAGCTTTTCGGCATAGGCCAGTGCGTGGGCGCTTTCCAGTGCCGGCATAATGCCCTCCACCCGGGTGAGTGTGTGGAATGCACGCAGTGCCTCCTGATCGTCTGCATCGACATAATTGACCCGGCCTATGTCCTTCAGCCAGGAGTGTTCGGGGCCCACTCCCGGGTAGTCCAGGCCGGCGGAGATGGAGTGTGTGTGCAGAATCTGGCCGTCATCATCCTGCATTAAATAGGTTCTGTTACCGTGCAGTATGCCGGGACTGCCCACTTGCAGCGGCGCCGCATGCTCCCCGGTGGATACACCCAGGCCGCCGGCTTCAACGCCGTACATAGCCACAGATTCATCTTCCAGGAAGGGGTGAAACAAGCCTATAGCATTGGAACCACCGCCCACACAGGCAACCAGCGCATCCGGTAACTTGCCCGTTTGAGCCAGGGACTGGGCGCGGGCTTCGCGACCAATAACACATTGAAAGTCGCGCACTAACAGCGGGTAGGGATGGGGGCCCGCCACCGTGCCGATGATGTAATAAGTGGTATCAATATTGGTTACCCAGTCACGCATCGCCTCATTCATGGCATCCTTCAGGGTTTTGGAGCCCGAGGTCACAGGGATTACCGTGGCCCCCAGTAATCGCATGCGGTAGACATTAAGCGTCTGCCGCTTGATATCATCTTCGCCCATAAAAACCTGGCACTCCAGGCCCAGTCGAGCGGCGATGGTCGCTGTGGCAACACCGTGCTGCCCCGCACCCGTCTCGGCAATCACCCTGGGCTTTCCCATGTATTTTGCCAGCAGCGCCTGCCCCACGGTGTTGTTCACCTTGTGCGCGCCGGTGTGGTTGAGATCTTCACGTTTCAGGAAAATACGTGCTCCGCCTATTTGGTCGGACCAGCGGACCGCTTCATAAAGGGGCGAGGGACGCCCCACATAATGGGCCAGATCGTGGTCCAGTTCCCGCTGAAATGCGGGGTCGTTGGACAATCGGGTGTACAACTCCTCCAGCTCGTCCAGGGCAGACATCAGGGTTTCTGAAACGAACTTACCTCCGAAAATACCGAAGCGGCCATCTGCGTCAGGCACGCTGGCATAGTCTGCGACTGTAGCTTTACTCTTCATTTCTCTTTCCATCTAGTGTTGATCAGCGGCTTGCACCGCCGCTATAAATTTGGCTATTTTACCCGGGTCTTTCACACCTGGAGTCAACTCCACGCCGCCACTCACATCCACTGCCGCAGGGTGTAGAATCTTAATTGCCCCGGCGACATTCTCGGCGTTGAGCCCACCGGCCAGAATAACGGGGAGAGGCAGGTCTAACCGGGCCAATTGCCAGTCAAATGACTTACCTGTGCCCCCGGGAACACCTTCGCGCCAGGTATCCAGTAGTATGCCTCGACTGCCGGCGTAAGCTTCACAAGCCCCCGGCAAGTCCAGGTCGGGACGCATGCGTAGGGCCTTGATATAAGGCCGCCTGAAGCGCGCACAAAATTCGGGCGACTCATCCCCGTGGAACTGAATAGTATCTACCGGCACCGACGCCAGTATGTTGTTTATCTCGAGCTCGGACTCATCGACGAACAAGGCCACAATCGAAACAAAGGGCGGTACTACGCTGGCAATTTGTGCTGCCTGCTCGATTGTCACGGCCCTTGAACTTTTGCCATAAAATACGAGGCCGATGGCGTCTGCACCACAGGCGACTGCCGTCAGCGCATCTTCCGGCCTGGTGATACCGCAAATTTTTATACGCGTATGGGTCACGGAGCGCTCTTGGATCTACAAAAAATACAGGCGCGCATGATAACAGAACAGCGGCTCAACTGTCTTCAGTTGCTAACCAGAAGTGGGCCAAGGGCTTGTTCGGGTAGTGTATACATTTCGGGATATTCCACCTTGACCAGATACAAGCCATGGGGAGCTGCCGTCTCCGCCGCCAGGTTTCGGTCTTTCACTGCTATCAACTCAGCCAGCCATCCCCTGTCCTGTCTTCCCATGCCCACAGCCATTAGAGATCCGGCAATATTGCGAACCATGTGATGCAGAAAAGCATTGGCCTGTATGTCGATCATCACCAGCTGGCCACGCCGACTCACTTCAATAAAGTGGACATTGCGCATAGCCGTCGTGGACTGACAACTGGCTGCGCGAAAGGAACTGAAGTCCCGCTCCCCCAACAGGGACTGTGCCTCAGCGTGCATCAAATCAACATCGAGGGGACGGCGCTGCCAAGTAAGCAGGCCCGACAAGACAGCGGGGCCAACGCGGGTATTGCTAATAATATAGCGGTAACGGCGCGACAGTGCGGAAAACCTGGCGTGAAAGTCCGTGGGCACAACTCGCGCCCAAAGTACCCGTATACTCTCAGGCAAGTGGGTATTGGTTCCCAGCACCCAGGCCTTTACGCTGCGACTGACCGGCGCATCAAAATGGATTATCTGGGCGCAGGCGTGAACACCTGTATCCGTGCGGCCCGCGCAGTGCACGCGAACGCTGCCGTCCGCGACTTTCGCCAGCGCACGCTCCAGCTCCGCCTGAACGGTCGTAACATTGGGGGGAGCTTGAATTTGCCAGCCGCTATAGGGGCGACCATCGTACTCGATAGAGCAAACAATTCGACTGCCCGCAGGGTGCGCAGCAGTCGAAAATGGATCGGGGTTGGGGTGTTGAATAGCTAGTCAAGTCGCTCTAACAGCGCACGTGCCTCTTCTTTTTGCTCGTCGCTACCCTCGGCAACAACTTCCTCAAAAATCTGTCTGGCTCCGTCCTGGTCGCCCATATCCAGGTACGCCCTGGCAAGATCCAGCTTGGTTGACATGGCGTCGCTGTCGGCGGCGAAAACCATTTCTTCGTCCGCGCCGGCAGATGACACCTCGTTGGTGTCGCCCTCAAAATCGGCGGACAGGTCCAACTCGTCGTCGTCTGACTCGAAGCCTTCAATTTCAAGGCTGCCAAAATCGTCCTCCAGATTGATATCAGCACTGCTATCGGTTAAATCCAGATCCGGTAAATCCAGGTTGGGCAAAATAGTGTCATCGCTGTCAGAAATATCCAGCTCGGGTAAGTCCAACTCCTCCGAAAGCTCCAGCATGTCGGAAGATGCACTCTCGGCCAGGTCATCCCCCTGAACAGGTTCCAGCGACGAACTGCCTGCGCCCTGTACAATGCTCTCGGCGGCAGCCAGGCTGTCGGCATCGCCCAGAGCCTTCAATTCCGCATATTGCGCCATCATCTCAGCCTGATCACCCAACTCTGCGCTCACGTCCATGAGCTTGAGCTTATAAGCTGCATTATCGGGCTCGGCGGCTATCGCCGTCTTAAGCAGGTCCAGTGCCTGGGGGAATCGACCGTAGTCAATATAGATATCAGCTTCAGCCAAGGCGTCACCAGTATCGATATCATCGGCATATTCGTCGTGCTTATGCTGCCCGTAGCCCCTGCTTCTGGCGGGCTCATCTTCACTAGCTTTCTCGACTGCCGCATCTGCGGACTCGGCTCTGGGTGCCGCGTCTACTTCCAGATTTTCCTCTTCCAGCTTAATGTCTGCAAAAACATCGGCACCGG
>JADFVW010000026.1 GCA_015222725.1 Pseudomonadota bacterium
TCTCAGAACTGGTCAGGGAACTGGAACCAGACAATGCCACGGATGTGGTTTTGGAAATAGGCGCAGGGCGAAGCGTTGCAGCCACAAGCCCGGGTATGTCATCGAACAGCCCGGCACCTGTGCCAGCACAAAGCGGCATGCAGCCCGGCCTGTCCGGAGCGGCAATTTCAGGATCTCCTCGCACTGGCGAAGTCACGCCAATCAAACCGGCGGCTCCGCGGGCACAAATGTCTCGTCGTGTTGAGGTAGAGGGCTCCTTGCAGCACCAGTCACACCTGGTCGTGAACTACACTTTTGACAATTTCGTCGAAGGCAAATCCAATCAACTGGCACTGGCGGCTGCCCGGCAGGTCGCTGAAAACCCGGGGGACTCATATAACCCCCTGTTTCTATACGGCGGCGTTGGTCTTGGTAAAACGCACTTGATGCATGCAGTGGGAAATGCGCTGAAGGTGCACAACCCGCAGGCAAAGGTTGTTTACCTGCATTCCGAGCGTTTTGTAGCGGATATGGTCAAGGCGTTACAACTCAACGCGATAACTGACTTTAAGCGCTACTATCGTTCAGTGGACGCTTTGTTGATTGACGATATTCAATTCTTTGCCAAGAAAGATCGTTCACAGGAAGAATTTTTTCACACATTTAACGCCCTGCTTGAAGGCGGGCAGCAAATGATATTGACCTGTGATCGTTATCCGAAGGAAATCGACGGTTTGGAAGAGCGGTTAAAATCTCGCTTTGGGTGGGGTCTTACCGTGGCCGTGGAGCCGCCGGAATTGGAGACCCGGGTTGCCATTCTAATGAAAAAAGCGACTCAGGCGCGCATTGACCTGTCTCCGGAAGCGGCCTTCTTCATTGCCCAGCGGATTCGATCTAATGTCAGGGAGCTAGAGGGGGCACTTAAAAGAGTAATAGCGAGCGCACACTTCACAGGCAGGCCGATCGATATAGACCTGATTAAGGAGAGCCTTAAAGATCTGCTGGCATTGCAGGACAGGCAGGTTAGCATGGACAACATTCAGCGCACAGCAGCTGAGTACTATAAGATCAAGGTGGCGGATATGATGTCCCGGCGCCGCAGTCGTTCCGTCGCCAGGCCGCGCCAGGTGGCAATGGCGCTGGCCAAAGAACTGACTAATCACAGCCTGCCAGAGATAGGGGATAGTTTCGGGGGCAGAGATCACACGACAGTTCTTCACGCATGCCGTAAAATCAAGGAACTTCGTGAAACTAACTCGGATATACGCGAAGATTATAAAAATTTGTTAAGATCACTGACAACGTAATAAAGCAAATAGGAAGTTTTGTTTTTATAGTGGCTATATCAGGGTTGTATCGCCTGAGTCTACTGGAAGTAATAATAAAGCAGCAATAACAGGTAAGGGAAAAGATTTATATGAAGTTCAACATTTCACGGGAGGCGTTACTCAAGCCCTTGAACCTTGTAGCTGGTGTCGTGGAGCGCCGCCAGACCCTGCCTATTTTGGCGAACGTATTAATGGTGCTGGATGGAGATCGCTTGTCCCTGACGGGCACAGACCTGGAAGTTGAGTTGGTGGGCCGGGTGCAGCTTCCTGCTGCGAGTGACTCGGGTGAGGTTACAGTTCCAGCCCGCAAGCTGGTAGATATCTGTAAATCCCTGCCTGAGGGAAGCGATATTCAGATCAGTGCACAGGACAGTAAAGTCACGGTGAAGTCAGGGCGCAGCCGCTTTACACTGTCTACCCTGCCGGCAAGGGAGTTTCCCAATGTTGAAGACAGCATGGGAACGCATCAATTCGTCCTGAAGCAGGGACAGTTGAAGCGTTTGATAGAGCGCACTGGTTTTGCCATGGCGCAGCAGGATGTCCGTTACTATCTGAACGGCATGCTGTGGGAGTTGAATGACAAGCAGCTACGGGTAGTTGCTACCGATGGCCATCGCCTGGCCATGTGTACCCTGCCGGAAAAAGTAGGAGTCAATGGCGACACCCAGGTTATTCTGCCGCGCAAAGGCGTATTGGAATTGGCCCGGCTGCTACTGGAAGAAGACGCTGAGATCGCCATCGTTATCGGCAGCAACCATATACGGGCGACAACCAATGACTTTACCTTCACCTCCAAGTTGGTAGACGGAAAGTTTCCCGACTACCAAAGAGTATTACCCCGCTCACCCGACAAGATCGTACAGGGCTCCCGATTGGAACTGCGCCAGGCGTTTACCCGTACGGCTATCCTGTCCAATGAAAAGTATAGGGGCGTACGCTTAAAGTTGACCGAAAATACGCTGGATATTGTCGCCAATAATCCTGAGCAGGAGGAGGCGGAAGAAAGCGTATCGGTAGACTATAAAGGAGAGGCGCTGGAGGTCGGGTTTAATGTCAGCTATTTGCTGGATGTATTGGGTGTGCTCAGTGGAGAACAAATCAAGATTTCGTTAGGAGACCCAAACAGCAGCGCGCTGCTGGAGGAATCCGACGAGGGAGACTCTCTCTACGTTGTTATGCCCATGCGCCTGTGATGCTTTGATGAGGCGCACGGCGTTAGCGCCCACACTCTGATAATCAGTAAGGCCCCCCCGGGCCCGAGGTCTTCGCCCAACGTGGCGCTATCCAGATTAAAAATAAACCATGTGAGAAACCTGCAGCAGGTCAGCCTGGAAGATCTGCAGCAGGTAAATGTTTTATTTGGGCGCAATGGCAGTGGTAAAACCAGCGTGTTGGAATCCATCCACTTACTCGGTATGGCACGCTCTTTTCGCGGCAGTAGCATCAAGTCCGTCATTGCTCACCAGGAAGCCGATTGTACGGTGTTCGGCATGGTAACCCACCCCTCACTCTCAAGCGCAGCCGCAGGCGCTGGGTTGCCTCTGGGTGTACAGAGAAATAGGGCGGGAGAAGTACAGATTAAAGTTAGCGGGAAAACCGTTCGGACCGTGGCCCGGCTCGCGGAGCATTTTCCACTACAGGTTATTACGGCGGATAGCTTTGACTTGTTGACGGGCTCTCCGGGAGCCAGAAGACAATACCTGGACTGGGGTGTGTTCCACGTGGAACATCGATTTTTTTACCAGTGGCAACGGTTTCAGAAGTGCATAAAACAGCGCAATAAGTTACTCCGCCGTGGTAAAATAGCCGATCGGGAGCTGGCAGTCTGGACCCGTGATCTCACAGAGTCCGGCAAAGCCATAACTGCTTACCGTAAAGCTTATTTTGAAGTGCTAACGCCGCGATTTTCAGCGATTATGGCCCGTTTGGCGCCATCGTTAACAGCTTTAGAGCTACGTTTCCGCCAGGGCTGGGATAAGCAGTTAAGCTATGAGGCGGCTCTTCAATCCAGTGCCGCAGCGGACTTGGAGCAAGGATATACACATGTTGGCCCTCAGCGAGCCGATATACGGGTCATGTATAACGGACACCCGGCAGCTGAAACCCTGTCCCGGGGCCAGCAAAAGTTGGTTGTATGTGGCTTAAAATTGGCGCAGGGGCAGTTGATGTCAGAGGTGGGTAAGGGAACATGTACTTACTTGATAGATGACCTGCCTTCTGAATTGGACCAACAACACAGCCAACTGGTTTGTGCACTACTGGCGTCGATGGAGGCACAGGTATTTATTACCTGTGTGCAACGGCAGGATATAGAGTCAGTTTGGCCAGAAACCAAAGAGCTGGCCATGTTCCACGTGGAACATGGTGCAGTGCAACGTTATTCCCAGCTGTGATTTGGCCGGGGATTATTAATAGACGCAGTATCGAGAGATAATTCATGAGCGAAACCGAACAAAATTACGATTCGTCCAGCATTAAGGTGCTGAAAGGGCTGGATGCCGTGCGGAAGCGGCCGGGGATGTATATCGGCGACACTGATGACGGAACCGGATTGCACCATATGGTGTTCGAACTGGTGGATAACTCTATCGATGAGGCCCTGGCGGGCCACTGTAGCGCGATAAATATTGTTATCCACCCTGATGAATCGGTATCAGTGGGCGATGATGGCCGTGGTATACCCACTGAAATGCACGAAGAGGGCGTTTCCGCAGCAGAAGTTATTATGACGGTGCTACATGCTGGCGGTAAATTCGACGACAATACTTACAAGGTCTCGGGTGGCCTGCATGGTGTTGGGGTTTCAGTAGTCAATGCCCTGTCGGAAGAGTTGGTGCTGACCATTCGCCGGGAAGGGAAAATGTACGAGCAGGTGTACCGCCACGGTGTGCCAGATGCCCCCCTGGCGGAAATAGGGGTGACTGAAACCACGGGCACAACAGTCCGCTTCAAGCCCTCATCGGGCACCTTCACTAATATCCAATTTCACTTCGACCAACTCGCCAAACGCCTGCGCGAACTGGCCTTCCTGAACTCCGGGGTGTGTATCCTTTTGAAGGATGAGCGCAGCGGGAAAGAGGAGACTTATCAGTATGATGGCGGCTTACAAGCATTTGTAGACTACCTGAATCAGAACAAAACAACGGTTAACAAGGCTTTCCACTTCCAGTTTGATACCGACAACGGTATTGGGGTGGAGGTGGCTATGCAGTGGAACGATTCCTTCCAGGAAAATATCTTTTGCTATACCAATAATATCCCCCAGCGGGATGGTGGTGCGCACCTGGCAGGCTTTCGCGCCGCCTTGACCCGCAGCCTCAATTCCTACATAGAAAAGGAAGGGATGGCCAAGAAGGCCAAGGTGAACACTACCGGGGATGATGCCAGGGAGGGATTAACGGCAATTGTCTCCGTAAAAGTGCCCGACCCCAAGTTTTCCTCCCAGACTAAGGACAAGCTGGTCTCCTCCGAGGTGAAAACTGCTGTAGAACAGGTCATGAATGCCCAGTTCAACGACTACCTGATGGAAAACCCCGCAGA
>JADFVW010000216.1 GCA_015222725.1 Pseudomonadota bacterium
GCATAGGAGTAAATCGTCACATGGGGCACCAGGCCCAGTATGCGCTCGCGCATCTCCTTATCGAAGCCGTTCATCACCGACAGCACGATAATCAGCAGTGCTATCGCCAGCACCAGCCCCAACATCGACAAAGAGGACAAAAATGTAGACAGGTAGCCTCTACCGAAGGCAAAGGTATAGCGCAGCGACAGCCGCGTTATCTCCCCTATTTTCAAGAGGGCTTCTCGTGTAGGCAACCGCCGCGCAGCTCCAGCACCCTGTCCATGTGTGAGGCAATGACAGGGTCGTGTGTGACAACGACAAAAGAGGCGCTATCGCGGCGCAGCTCGTCAATCAGTGATAGCACCTGCTCCGAGGATTGCGGGTCCAGGTTGCCGGTGGGTTCATCCATGAGCACACATTGCGGGCGGGTCACCAGGGAGCGTGCAATAGCAACGCGCTGACGCTCGCCGCCGGAGAGCTGCCCCGGGCGATGTGTCAGCCTGTGCTGCAGGCCAACTTTGGCCAGCATCTCGCCCGCCACCTGCATTGCCTGGGCGCGAGACTGACCGCCTATCAACAATGGCATGGCCACATTCTCGCGCGCATCAAACTCGGGCAACAGGTGGTGAAACTGGTAGACAAAACCCATGCGTGTGTTGCGCAGACGGCATTTCTCCCGCTCTCCCAGCAGGGCCATATTCTCCCCGCACATTAATACTTCTCCGCTGCTGGGCGTATCCAGGCCGCCCAACAGGTTCAACAGGGTCGACTTGCCCGAACCCGAACTGCCTACGATGGCAATTTTCTCACCCGCCTGCAGGCTGAGGTCGAGTTTGGCGAGCACGTTGACCGAGCGGTCGCCATCCACATAGGTTTTTCCCAAATTCCTACACTGCAGCACAGGGCTATTCATATCTAAGTACCTCGGCCGGGGCCACCCTGGATGCCCGCCATGCAGGGTATAAAGTGGCGATAAAGCTCAGTAGCAAGGACACGCAGACCACCGCCGCCACATCCTGCCATTTTAACTGCGAGGGCAGTTCGCTGATAAAATACACGGCCGGGTCAAACAGCTTAACCCCCAGAAGGTTCTCCACAAGCAGTGTGATATTGGAAACGTTCATGGCCAGCACGGTGCCCAGAACGGCCCCCGCACCGACACCGACGGCCGCCAGCCCCAGGCCGTGGGCAATAAACAGGGCCATAATGTCCTTGGCCTGGGCACCCATGGTGCGCAGTACTGCTATATCACTGCGTTTTTCAGCCACAGACATCACCAAAGTAGAGACAATATTAAATGCTGCAACGGCCACTACACTGAGTAACAGCAAACTGACCATTATTTTTTCCATCTTCACCGCGCGAAACAGAGAGCCCTGGGTCTGGCTCCAGTCTGTCGCCCTGAAACCATCGGGCAGCCGCAATGCCAGCGAAGACAGGGTTTGCGGCGCGGAGAATAAGTCTGTGGTCTTTAGCTGCAGGCCGTCCACCTGACCGCGCTGACCCAGCAGTTTCTGGCCCGCCCGCAGAGAAACGTATGCCTGGTAGGAGTCGGGCTGAGCGCCCACCTCAAACAGGCCAGAAACGGTAAGGCGCTTGCTGCGAGGGAAAATACCCAGGGGTGTCACCGTCAGGCGCGGTACGGTCACCTCTACGCTGTCACCGAGCTGTACACCCAGCGCCCTGGCCAGGGAGGCACCCAACACAACGTTAAACGTGCCCTGCTCCAGGCTGTCCAGTGAGCCCACCCGCATAGAGTCACCGACTCCGGAGACGGCCGCTTCCAGTACCGGGTCAATGGCAGTTAAAACTGCACCTCTGAGGCTGTTTCCCGCCCCCAGGATAACCTTGTCGGAAATGTAGGGAGAGACTGCAACCACATCGGGATAGCCCGCTATGGTATCGGACAGTGCCTGCCAATCGCTTATTCCACCGTCCAACTGCTCGATATAGCCGTGCGGTACCAGAGACAATATTCGCCCCCGCAGCTCCCCGGCAAAGCCATTCATTACCGAGAGAACCGTAATCAGGCTGGTAACGCCCAGGGTCATTCCCAGCATCGACACCAGCGCAATAACGGCAGTGAAACGGTTTCGCTTGCGGCTAAAGCTGTAGCGCAGGCCTATAAACAGGGCATAGTGGGAACTATAGCGGGAACCGTTGCTGACACTTGAGTGGCTGCTGCGCAATCCGGATACCCTGACGTTACTTATCTGCGGGGTAGAACATTTTAGCGTCGGCTTCAGCGTCGTCGCCGCGGGTTTCTTCCTCACAGCGCTGCGGATTGCCGCCACAGATATCACAGGCCGTATCAATACCCAGCGCACCCATGCCGCCACAGGAACCCTTGAGGGGGCCGCGGCCAGCCATCACACCAATAGCCATACCCGCCATCACCAGGCCAATAAGGACAAAACTAATTAAAAACAGGCTCATTATTGCAATCTCCGGATTCCAGTGGCATCCCTAGGGCGATGTCTCAAGATAGCGTTCAAATTGAGGGCTGTGACTACTCGTATAACTTCCCTGAGTTCGCCTGATGAAATATACCGCTAATTCCTGCTCCAGCGCTACTTTCATTGCGCCCTCCGCTCCCATTACAGTAAAAGCCGTGGCCCATGCGTCGGCCATCATAGCGCGCGGGTGAACCACCGTCACCGACACCAGATCGTGTGAAATGGGGTAGCCCGTTCGCGGGTCAATAGTATGGGAATAGCGTTTCCCCGCCACTTCAAAATAGTTGCGATAGTCGCCCGAGGTCGCCAGGGCCTGATCGCTGAGGCTTATCGCCATGGCGACGGAGCCCACCATACTATCCGGTTGTTCGATGGCAATACGCCAGGGTTCTCCTCTGGGATTGCGACCGTGTAGACGCATCTCGCCGCCCACTTCGACCAGCATGTCCACCGCGCCCCGGGATTGTAGCCAGTCGGCAACGCGATCCACGCCGTAACCCTTGGCGATGGAGGAGAAATCCAGAGACAAGTCAGTGGTTTTCAATATTTGTCGCTTTTCTTCATCCAGTTGCAATTTGTCCTGGCCTATCTGCTGCAACAGTGCCATCAACACTTTTTCATCGGGCACTGAGTCTGTTCTGGCCTCGGGGCCGAACCCCCAGAGATTAACCACCGGGCCCACCGTAACATCGTAGGCGCCACCACTGGCATCGCCTATAGCCATGGCAGCCTCCAGTACCTCCATAAAGCCCGCAGACACTGGGAACCACTGCTCACTCTGTACCTGGTTGAACCTGGAAATCTCGGAGTCACTGCGATACGTAGACATACTCAGATTAACTTCTTCCAGGATTCCCTCTATCCCGTGCTGCGCCTGGGCTGCCGCCAACTGTGTGGAAGGCGTATAGGTAACATGCCAGGTCGTTCCCATGGTGCGCCCGGACAGCTCCACCGGGGCGGGCTCGGCGCCACAGCCCGCCAGCAGTCCCGCCAGGGAAAGCAGGCAACAAAAAAGCCACCTTCTCAAGTGGCTTTGCGTAATGCGGGCAGAGTACATTTAACTGCCACTCACCTTGGTCACTCTTGTCTACCCACCGAAATCATCGAGGAAGATATTGTCCGACTCGACACCCAGCTCTGTCAGCATCTGGATAACGGCGGCATTCATCATTGGCGGCCCACACATATAGTATTCACAATCTTCTGGAGCCGGATGCTCCTTCAGGTACTGCTCGAACAGAACATTGTGGATAAAGCCGGTGAGGCCGTCCCAGTTATCCTCGGGCTGCGGATCAGACAGCGCCACGTGCCAGTCGAAGTTTTCGTTCTCCCGGGCCAGCATGTCGTATTCATCCTGGTAGAACATTTCCTTGAGCGAACGGGCACCGTACCAGAAGGATATTTTTCGCGAGCTGTGCAGACGCTTCAGCTGGTCAAAGATATGTGAGCGCATGGGAGCCATGCCCGCGCCACCCCCGATAAAGACCATCTCGTTCTGGGTATCCTTGGCGAAGAAGTCACCGAAGGGGCCGAACACTTTAACCTTGTCCCCGGGCTTGAGGTTAAAAACCCATGAAGACATGATTCCAGGCGGTATGCCCTCGCTACCCGGAGGCGGTGTGGCGATACGGATATCAAATTTAACAATGCCCTTCTCTTCCGGGTAGTTGGCCATGGAGTAGGCGCGTATTGTTGTCTCGGTGACAATGGACTCGTGCTTGAAGAAACCAAAATGCTCCCAGTCACCGCGATATTCTTCGCCGATATTAAAGTCGCTGTATTTGACGTGGTGTGGCGGACATTCCAGTTGCACATAACCACCTGCGCGGAAATCAACATTCTCGCCTTCGGGCAGTTTCAGGGTGAGTTCCTTGATAAAGGTGGCAACGTTGTCGTTAGATTCTACGGTGCACTCCCACTGCTTGACCCCGAACACCTCTTCCGGCACTTCGATGGTCATGTCCTGCTTCACTGCAATCTGGCAGCTCAACCGCCAACCCTCAGCGGCATCGCGGCGGGTGAAATGCCCCTCTTCCGTGGGCAACATGGAACCGCCGCCCTCGGACACTACGCACTTACACTGGGCACAGGTACCGCCGCCGCCACAGGCAGAGGGCAGAAACAAGTCGGCCTCCGACAGGGTTTGCAGCAGCTTACCCCCGGCCGGCACAGTCACTTTGCGCTCACCATTAATCAGGATCGTCACATCGCCGGTGCTGACCATGCGGGCCCGCGCGAAAAGAATGATAAGCACCAGCGCGAGTATCATCGCGGTGAACATGCCTACGCCAAATACAATCGTCATTTCCATATCAGTCTAAACCCGCCCGCCTAAATGTCGATGCCGCCGAAGGACATAAAGCCCAGGGACATCAGACCAACTGTGATAAAGGTAATACCCAGACCCTGCAGGCCAGCCGGAATATCGCTGTACTTTAATTTCTCGCGAATGCCGGCAAGACCGACGATGGCAAATGCCCAACCAATGCCGGAGCCCACACCAAACACCACACTCTCGGCGAAATTATAATCCCGCTCGACCATGAAAAGAGCCGCACCCATGATGGCGCAGTTCACAGTGATCAGGGGCAGGAATACACCCAGGGCGTTGTAGAGGGCCGGCACAAATTTGTCCAGAAACATCTCCATAATCTGGACGATGGCTGCAATTACCCCGATGTAGGACAAAAGCCCCAGAAAGCTGAGATCCATGTCGGGATAGCCGGCCCAGGCCAGGGCGCCGTCGGCCAGCAGATAGTGATAAATGAGGTTGTTGACCGGTACGGTAATAGCCAGAACCACGATCACCGCAATACCCAGGCCCATAGCAGTCTGGATTTTTTTCGAGATGGCCAGGAAGGTACACATGCCCAGGAAAAAGGCCAGGGCCATATTCTCTATAAAGATAGAGCGAATAAAAAGGCTGAGATAATGTTCCATTTAAATACCCTCCTCGATTGCCGTGTGCTTGGCCATGGTAAAGTCTGGTTGCTCTACCTGCTCTGTCTTCGCACTGCGCAGAACCCAGATAAACATGCCGATCAGGAAGAAGGCACTGGGGGGCAACAGCAGCAAACCATTGGGCACATACCAACCGCCCTCGGTAACCAGTGGCAGAATTTCAAAGCCGAACAACTTGCCCGAACCAAACAGCTCACGCACAACTGCAACGGAAAGCAATACCACACTGTAACCCAGGCCATTGCCGATGCCGTCGATAAAACTGGGGATAGGAGGGTTTTTCATGGCAAAGGCTTCCGCCCTGCCCATCACAATGCAGTTGGTGATGATCAATCCCACGAATACCGACAGCTGCTTGCTGATACCGTAAGCCACCGCTTTTAATACCTGGTCAACCACGATGACCAGCGAGGCTATAATGATCATTTGTACGATGATACGGATACTGCCGGGAATCTGATTTCGAATCGCGGCGATAAAAAAGCTGGAAAATGCCGTCACCAGGGTGAGGGCAATACACATCACCATGGTCACTTGCAGTGAGGAGGTCACCGCCAGGGCGGAGCAAACCCCAAGGATCTGCAAGGCAATGGGGTTCTCCTTGAAGATTGGCGTCAATAAAGTTTCTTTAGTTGATGTCATTTCAGACCTCCCCTGATTTCAAATTATTCAGGAATTCCTGAAAGCCATCTTCGCCCAACCAGAATTGCACCAGATTGGTAATACCAGTGGACGTCAGTGTTGCACCCGACAGGCCATCGACCTGCCACAATGCGTCGTCCCCCTGGGGGTTGACCGCACCCTTGATAAGGCCAATTTCAACACTGCCATCTCTATAGACCTGCTTCCCCGGCCACAGTGATTTCCAGCGTGGATTGTCCACTTCTCCGCCCAGCCCCGGCGTTTCCCCGTGCTCATAAAACCCCAGCCCGGCGATGGTATTGCCGTCTGCTTCCAGGGCCACAAAGCCATGCAACGTAGACCACAGGCCATAGCCGCGCACCGGCAGGATGATTTTTTCGAACTGCTCGGGTGCCGACTCCAGCAGGTAGACCACAGCGTAGTTTTCCCGGCGCCCTATCTTGGCGCTATCCTGCTCTGCGGTCAGATCCAGTGATTGCGCCGGGTCCTTGGCTGCTTTCTTCTGATTGTACTCTTCCGGATCTACATCGTCGCTGAACTTGCCGGTGCGCAGGTCAACCACCCGGGCCGATATCTGCGCAAACTGCTCATCAATTGTTTTGCTCTCGTCCAACATGCCGGCGGCGGCCAGAATATTGCGCTTACGGTCCAGCGTTTTATTGGCTTCCTGGGCGGGTTTTAATAAAACAGCTGCCGCAGACACGATAATCGAACAAACCAGGCACAGTGCCAGTGCCGTTATGAGGGTGCGGGATACTCCGTCTTTACTTGACACGGGCAAGCCTCCGTTTGATGTTGGCCTGGACCACAAAATGATCCATCAGGGGGGCGAACAAATTCGCAAATAAGATCGCCAGCATAATTCCCTCGGGAAACGCCGGGTTGACCACCCGAATCAACACGGTCATCAGGCCGATCAGGATACCGTAGACCCATTTCCCGGTATCGGTCATCGCGGCTGAAACGGGATCCGTGGCCATAAATATCATGCCAAACGCGAAGCCGCCGGTCACCATGTGCCAGTACCAGGGCATGGCAAAAGACAGGTTACTGCTGGAACCCATGGTATTGAACAAAAAGGACAATGCCATCATGCCTATCATCACACCGGCGACGATACGCCAGGAGGCAATTCGGCTAATCAGTAATAAAGCGCCGCCCAGGAAAATAGCCAGGGTGGAGGTCTCACCGATTGAGCCGGGCATGGCACCCATAAAGGCATCCATCCAGCTCATTTGTTGTTCCAGTGCCGCCATGCC
>JADFVW010000217.1 GCA_015222725.1 Pseudomonadota bacterium
AGATCGGTATAGGTATCAATCCGATGTGGGCTAAGTATCAAACTCAGACCGAGCGCGTACTGCCTGTAGTGGTACTGACCCCCAACTAGCGATTGATGGCAGATCTTATTGTTGACACGATTGGCTCGAATGATCCTTTGATTCATAGGTGCCCGCACCATCGCTGTCGTGCTTGGCAACTGCACCTTTACTGTCATAATGAGGCAGGTGCTCCGCTTGGAATAGTAGCGCACCGATCCAACTATGAAGAGAGTAAAGGCTTTGAAAGATTTTGCACGTATGTTCAGTTTGCTTGCCCTGCTGACTTATGCTTCAACCCCAGCCGCGGAAGTCCCGAATGAATTGCAGGGCCTGGGATTGCACGAATCTGATGTAGCTAGCCGGGATATACCGGGATGGAAGAAGCCTGAGCGGATACTGGTGTGGACCGTACTCGGCCCACAGATGATTGAGCCGCTGCGGGCGGTTGCCCCGGGGATTGAACTGGTCCCGGTCAGCAGTGTCGAGGAGGCGGTACGGGAGGCATCCGGAGTCCAGGTCGTAATCGGCTTTTGCGATCAGCTGCTGTTGGAAAAATCGGATCAACTGCACTGGGTACAGGTTTACTTTGCCGGTGTTGAGGATTGCGTGTCTCTGCCCGGGATGCAGTCCGGTATCGTGCTCACTAATGGGCAGCGCCTGAGCAGCCCGACCATTGGCGATCACGCCATCGCGCTTACCTACGCGCTGGTTCGCGGCATCGATGTATTTCACGGCAACCAGGCCGGCGGCAAGTGGAATCGCTCCTTCTCTGGTACATTGCGTGGTTTTGGCGAGCTCTCAGGGCGTACCATGCTGGTGGTTGGGCTTGGTGGCATCGGTACCCAGGTCGCACAACGTGCATACGCGTTGGGCATGCGCGTACTGGCTACGCGGGGTAGTCGTCGCGAGGGACCGGACTTCGTCGAATACGTGGGTCTCGGCCACGAGGCGATCGAGCTCGCCGCGAAGGCGGACGTGGTGGTAAATGCTGCTCCCCTAACTGATTCCACCCGTGGCATGTTCAACCAGGCATTTTTTGCCGCCATGAAGCCAAGCGCCTATTTCATCAGTGTAGGCCGTGGCCAGAGTACGGTAACTGCTGATTTACTGGACGCGCTGAAAAGTGGCCAGATTGCTGGTGCAGGGCTGGATGTAACCGACCCCGAGCCGCTGCCGCCTGATCACCCACTGTGGACCACGCCCAGGGTAATTATCACCCCACACGTGGCGGCGACTTCCATGGAAACATTCGGGCGAATTCAGGCCCTGGTGACAGAAAACTTGCGCCGATATGCCGCTGGAGAACCACTGCTGTCTGTGGTGGATGTGAAGCGCGGATACTGAACGCGTATTGCCGACCCAAAGTGGTTATCCATGAGGTAACAAGTTGATATCAAATTCAGTTATTGGGCACACCTATAGCAACTGGGCTCACAGGTGCCCCTGCAGCACCGACTACCTTTATAGGCAGAATGAGCGTGCATGACGTCCAAACCTTATCGGTTGCCATCTGAGCCAGTGCAATATTTTGAATCTGGTGTATACCGGAATATGCAAGATTTTGGTGGTGGACGGGTGCTCCCCCAACATTTGAAGGTGTACCAGGTGGTGGTTCAGCTTTCCCTGCGAATTGACCAATATTGATCGCATCGGTAAAGGGGTTGTCCAGTGCAACCAAAACAATCTTTTTCGTTTTCAAATATTTGGCCGCATCAATAGATAAGCCTGGACCACCGTGATAATAAAAATCTTCCTGCCAATGGTCGCTCCAGCCTGTGTATATATACAGCACATCGCCCGGCAATAGACCGCGCCACTTTAGGCCTTGCGCTTCCAACATATTCTCGATGTCTTTCCCATGGATTTGTTGACCCGCTTTCATCGCCTCGCCCTTTCCAAGATGGGTTTTAGCATCAAGCAGTACTGCACTGGTGATGATTGGCGGTGCCTTATCAATACCCAGTTTCTGCAAGGGTGAATCCGGCGTCGGTTTTACCTGGGCCTCAGTATAGCCACCGTAGTACTTAACTTTATCTGATGGATATTTTTCCTCGCCATCCCAAATTTCGTCCAAATACCCCCAATGGCCAAAGGCATCCATCTGCGTTCCCTGAGCACCGGATACTCCGATTACTTTCGTGCCAGGGTGATGGGCAATAAGTGAATGAGGTACGCCTCCTGTCGGGGAGTATTCATACTGAATCGGCGCCGCCCAGGGAGACGAGGGCATGTCATTGGTTCGCAGGTGCGACAGTTCATAAACTTGGGCATCGGCTTGGTTTAGATGATAAGCACAGCGCATTGAAGTACCTGCCCCCAATGTATTCGCCATACCGCGTTCATCTCCATCAGGCCAGGGCGGTAGTGGTACTAAGGTGCGAGACATTTTGACCACTGTTTCCTGGTGAGTTTCACCGATACTTTGAGACTCTTGGCTACAACCATTCAGCCAAATTACCGCACCAAAAATAATAGTGATTTGTCTCAACTGGAAAACGCGTGTAGCAGTAATGGCGATCATTGAATACACTCCCTATGGGCAGACTGTTTGAATAGAATACATCAGTGTAGTCTTTGCGTTGTCATTTATTGTTTCTATCCATACCAACCTTGGTAACTTGGTTTCGATCAGATCAAATCAGCAGCTACACCCGCTTTGATGACTGCCCCCACGGCAGCAACGACCCGCCGCCAAGGTATCTACCCCACGGCCTTGCAGGGCATCATTGGCGTCGATTACGTCAGGTTCGTCGGGTATAGGTGGGTCACTAAATTAATGAACCACTAAAGCCTCTTTCCAAGCGCCGCCAGGGTAGAGCCGCCAATTACCAGCACTGCTCCCAGCCAATTCATCCAGTCCAGTGGTTCAGCCTGTATAAAACCTGGATAGAGAGCATTGCTCAGGAATACAAAAAACAGGGTCAGCAGCGGGGCGATGGTGATGACGGCGCTGACCCTGCTGGCTTCCCAGTGGGTCATCGCTATAC
>JADFVW010000218.1 GCA_015222725.1 Pseudomonadota bacterium
GGCCTTATTGGCTGGCCCGTTGTCGTTGGCCCTGGGCAGCGCCGTCTATGCCCAGGACTATGTCGACCTGGAAGCAGAGCGCGCCGCTGCACAGCCCCGTGGTGCCACAACCACCACATCAGATCCCTATGGCGCACAACCGGCCACGGCTTATCCGGCAACGAGTTATGGCGTCAATAGTGCGCCAGCACCTCTTGCCACTGTCGCCCAGCCCCAGAGTCATCCCCAGCAAGGCGGCCAGGATTTGAGTAACCTTTTCAACCAGATACAGCAGTTGCAGCGCGAAGTAATGATGCTCAATGGCAGGGTAGAAGAGCAGGCGCATGAGCTGCGCAGCTTGAAAGAACAGAGCCTGGAGCGCTATGTCGACCTGGACAGGCGTATTGCCGGTGGCGTAGCCGCCGGGGTCGCCCCCGGTTCGGCCAGCGGCAGTAACAGCAGTGGTGGTGCCAGTACTGCGGTTGTAACTCCCGTCTCGGGTAACAGCAATGTGGCCGAGCAGGTGGGAGAGGGTGATGCCTATCGCAGCGCCTACGCACTGGTTCGCTCACAGAAATTTAACGATGCCACGTCAGCTTTTAAACAGTTTTTGCAGGACTACCCCGCGGGGAAATATGCGCCCAATGCCCACTATTGGTTGGGGGAGCTATATCTGGTCATGCAACCGGCAGACCTGGAGTCGTCTCGCCAGGCCTTTATGCTGCTGCTGAGCCAGTATCCGGACAATAGCAAGGCTCCAGATGCCATGTACAAGCTTGGCAAGGTGTATTTCATGAAGGGTAACCGGGAGAAAGCCCGGGAGTACATGGATCGCGTTATTGCGCAGTATGGCTCGACCAACAGTTCTGCGGTTAAGTTGTCCAGAGACTTTATCGCCCAGAATTACTGACCCCCATATCGATTCATAGCAGAATAAGCGTGTCCAGTTCCCCAACTTCAAGTGCTGCTGCCAATGGCGACAGCACTGTTCGCATCACAGAAATTTTCTACTCCCTGCAGGGAGAGGCGCGCACGGTGGGCCTTCCCACTGTGTTTGTGCGTCTCACCGGTTGCCCCCTGCGCTGTGTTTACTGCGATACCGAGTACGCCTTTAGCGGTGGCGAGTTGTTCAGTATCGATCAAATTTGTGAGCAGGTGGCGAGTTACTCACCGCGCTATGTAACGGTAACCGGTGGCGAACCACTGGCCCAGAAATCATGTATTCCCCTGCTGACCCGGCTCTGTGATGCCGGCTATGAGGTATCTCTTGAGACAGGCGGTGCCATCAGTGTGGCAGAGGTAGACGAGCGCGTGGTCAAGGTGCTAGACCTCAAAACCCCTGCATCGGGCGAGGTGGAGCGCAATGATTACAGCAATATCGCTCTGCTCACCCCTCGGGATCAACTGAAATTTGTGATATGTGATCGCAACGATTACGAGTGGGCCCGATTCAAGCTCGATGAGTACCAGATGGATGGGCGGGTTTCTGACATTCTGCTTTCTCCCAGTCACGGGCAGTTGGAAGGGCGCGAGCTGGCGCAATGGATATTGCAGGATAATCTGCCCGTGCGTCTGCAGTTACAGCTGCACAAGATTCTTTGGCATGACCAACCGGGGCACTGATGACTAATAGTAATCAAAAACGCGCGGTCATTCTGGTTTCAGGTGGCCTCGACTCAACAACAGTGCTCGCCATGGCCCAGAGGCAGGGGTACGAGTGCTACACCCTGACCTTTGACTATGGCCAGCGCCACCGGGCCGAGCTGTTGGCCGCCGAACGTGTTTCTGAGATCCTGGGTGATGTGGAACACAAGGTGGTTCATCTCAACCTGGACAGCATTGGTGGCTCGGCGCTTACCGATACATCTATTGACGTACCGGAAGAGGAGAGCGAGGGCATACCGATTACCTACGTACCCGCCCGCAATACCGTATTTTTGTCCATTGCCCTGGGTTGGGCGGAAGTTCTGGGCGCCCAGGATATCTTCATTGGGGTGAATGCAGTCGATTATTCCGGTTATCCCGATTGTCGGCCTGAATATATAGCCGCTTTCGAAGCCATGGCAAATCTGGCAACCCGGGTGGGAGTGGAAGGGCAGGCAATACGCATAAACACGCCCTTAATGGACCTGGGGAAAGGCGATATCATTCGGGCGGGAGTGGCACTTGGCGTGGATTATTCCCTCACCGTATCGTGCTACCAGGCCACAGACGGTGGTCTGGCCTGCGGGCGCTGTGACAGTTGTCGATTGCGTCGGGAGGGATTTTTTGATGCCGGCGTGCCAGACCCCACCCGATATACCTGAGCCTCACCAGAAGCCCATGATTTCCCTGAAAAAAGTCTTGAAATCCCAGTTCAAATCCGTACTATACGCAACTCCTCCTGAGGGCCGTTAGCTCAGTTGGTAGAGCAGTTGGCTTTTA
>JADFVW010000219.1 GCA_015222725.1 Pseudomonadota bacterium
GAAGTACTGGGCGCTGGCGACGGCGTAGGCTTCAAGACTCCCCTGGCAACCCTGCATAAGTTCCAGGGTTGGGCTGACAAGTTTCTGGGCACTCCAGGTGATGGTATCGAAGATGTTTACGTTGGGGTGAACGGCAAGCTAGGCCCGGTCAAGTTGGCAGCAATTTACCACGACTTCTCGGCTGAAGATTCCAAGGCCGACTTCGGTACTGAAATTGATCTGGTAGCTACATGGCCTATCAACAAGCAGTTTTCAATTCAGGCCAAGTATGCGGCTTTCGATAGCGATAGTGTTCGTTACACCGATACTGACAAGGCGTGGGTTACATTACAGCTTAAGCTGTAAATACTTATCGTAAGTAATAAGGCCCGGCTCTCTTTGGGAGTCGGGCTTTTTTGTCCTGCCGGTGAACGCCAGAACAGATCGTGTTGACCATGTCGAGACTACGGTGGTGTAGCTGTAGTGGTTAATCTATCTCGTTCTTATCTTCAACCAGGTTCGCATAAAGTCCTTCCAACACCATCAGCGAGTCGTGATTACCCCGCTCCCTGATAATGCCGTCGCTAAGTACCAGAATCTGGTCTGAGTGACGAATGGTGCTGAGACGGTGCGCTATGGCAATAACCGTTTTTTCCATAAACACATGATCAATGGCGCGCTGAATTAGCTTTTCGGTGACTGAGTCAACGGAGCTTGTCGCCTCGTCCAGCATGACGACTTCGCTGCCGCCGGCCAGGGCCCTGGCGAAAGCGATCAGCTGGCCTTGCCCTACAGATAGGTTGCCGCCATTATCGCGACACTGAAACTGGTAACCGCCGGGCAGTTGATCAATAAATTCATTGGCGTAAACATAGTTGGCCGCGTCGACTATATCCCTCTGGTTTATATTGTCCCTGCCCAGGCCAATATTGAAGGCGATGCTTTTATTAAACAGAAAAATATCCTGCTGCATTAAGGAAAAGAATCGCCGCACATAGTTTTTAGGTATGGAGGACAGCTCAACGCCATTCAGTGTGATGGAGCCCTGATAATTGTCATAGGTTTTGGTCAGCAGGCGCAGTATTGTGGATTTTCCCGAGCCAGTTTTGCCGACAAGGGCAATTTTATCGCCCTCGTGCAGGGTGAATGAGATGCCCTTTAATACCTGTGGGCCGTCGGCTGTGTAGCGGAAGCAAACATTATCAAATACCAGGGACTCAAAGCTTTCGAGGCGTTGATCCAGGCCATATTGTGAGTCTGTTTCGTCCTGATGCTGCTCTTCCAGGGGCTGCTCAAAAATCTCTTCAATATGCTGCAGGGCCGCCAGCGCGCGCTGGATGGAGGCCAGCTGGGAAGTGAAGTCCCGTATCGGCACAAATATTTTGTCCAGTGTGTTAATAAATCCAATCAACACACCGACACTGATGGTGGCGGTCAGCACCTCCCCCGAGCCGTACCAGATAATCAGGCCCAGGCTGACCGTGGTTACTCCTTCTATCAGGGAATACAAAGCAGAGTCATAGAAATTGGAGCGCGATTGCGCCTTGTGAAAGCTTCGTGTGTATTGCTGGTAGTTCTTTTGCACCTCGGCTTCGGCGTTATACAGTTGTACGGTTTTAATACCGTTGAGGCTCTCCTGCAAATAGCCGGTGCCCTGGGACAGAACCTGTCTGGATTTAAGGAAGCTTATCCGCATTAAGCCCCGCAATTTTTCGGTGATGAAGTAAATCAGTGGGCCTATTAACAGCAGTACCAGGGTGAGTCGCCAACTGATGGTCGCCAAAAAGATCAGTAGTGCCAGGGTGATCAGCAGGTCTCGAATCATGCTGAGAAAACCCTGGGCAAAGGAGTCGTTGATGGCCTCAAGGTCGCTGGTCAGCCGGGTGAGGGTGACACCCATTGGGGTTTTATCAAAGTAGCTGCGCGGAAAATTCAACACCCGGCTGAACATCACTCGCCTTAAATCGAGAATGGCTTTCTGAGCTGCCTTTTGCAGAGAGTAATTGTAGATGGCATCGGCAATGTAGTTGGCCAACAATATCCCCAGCAGGGCTGACACCCACAGCCACAGGCCCTCGAATCGTCCGGGAATCAGCTGTTCGTCGATAATGCGCATGATCATCCAGGGGTAGAGCACGCTAAACAAAACAGAAAAGGGAATCAGCGCAATACCCAGTGAAACTTCGCGGAGATAGGGTCGTAGAAAACTGATGAATCGCTTGATCAGCAGCCAGTCAAACCGGACGGGCGTGGGCTGTTCCTGTGGCGCTGTACGGGCTTGTGTCTGGGTAGTGCTGTTTGACATTACGGCTCACCCCCCTCGCGTTGCAGTTCGAACGTCTCCCGGTAAAAATCTGAGGACTGTAGCAACTGCTGATGGGAACCCTGGGCCACAACTTCACCGTCCTGCAGCACCAGAATATGGTCCACCTTTTCCAGTACGCTGGCCCGATGAGACACAATCAGGGTGCAATCACTGCGCAGCTTGTTGAAAATCTGGTCGAGTAAATAGCGCTCGGTTTTATTGTCCACTGCCGACAAGACATTATCCAGAATCATTAACTTGCTGGGTGTGTACATGGCCCTGGCCAGGCTCAGGCGCTGTTTTTGCCCGCCCGATAACAATATGCCTTTCTCTCCCACCAGCGTGTTTTCCCGCTCGGGAAATAGATTAACCTCGTCTAACATATCGCCCTGTCGTAAAGCAGTTTCAAGGCTCAGGGCCTCGGAGCGCTCAGCTGCACCAAAACGGATATTGTTTGCCACTGTGTCGGAAAACAGGAAGGGTTCCTGGGTAATGGTTCGCACCGCACTGCGCAGATCACTTTTGGATAAAGTGGTGACATCACGGCCGTCGATAAACAGTTGTCCCGCTTCAACATCCAGGTAGCGATTCAGGCAGTTCACCAGGGTACTTTTCCCCGAGCCCACTTTGCCGAGAATACCCAATGTCTGGCCGGGGGCGATGCTAAAGCTGATATTTTTTAATGTCGCAAGCTCGTTATCCGGGTAGCGATAACTGAGGTTTCTGACTTCAATTCCCTGCCGGAATAGGCCGATTCGTTCCGGGGCATCCAGATGTTGCCGCTCCTGCTCTTCGACCGGTTGATCGAGTATGTTGCGCATACTCTCCAGGCTCACCATGCCGGTTTGATAAGCGGAAAAAACCATACCCATAGAAATAAAAGGCATCGCCAGAAGTGTTGCATAGGCCAGGAAAGCGGTCAGCTCGCCTATGCTCAGTTGCTGATTTATCAGGTAGGTACCACCAATCGCGAGAATCATCACCTTCATAATGCGATCGGTATAGGTAATGACGGGCAGGACCAGAGTGCGAATACGGGCCAGGGTCAGCGAGCGCTGCAGGATGGCTTTGTTAGGGGCCTCGAATTCGGCTATGGCCCAGGCCTGCACCTGATAGGACTTAATTTCTTCAATACCCGACAGAATGCCAACGGTTTGACTGGACAGGGTTTGCAA
>JADFVW010000220.1 GCA_015222725.1 Pseudomonadota bacterium
ACCTGGAAATGCTCGCCGCGGTAGAGACATGGGACAACGGCAAGTCCGTTCGCGAATGCATGGCTGCAGATCTGCCCCTGGTGGTTGATCACTTCCGCTACTACGCTGGTGTGATTCGTGCAGAGGCGGGTGAAGTTTCCAATATCGATGCGAATACAGTATCGATGGAAGTGCATGAGCCACTGGGTGTCGTTGGCCAGATCATTCCCTGGAATTTCCCACTTCTAATGGCTACCTGGAAAATTGCACCGGCCCTGGCCACCGGGAACTGTGTAGTTATCAAGCCAGCGGAGCAAACGCCCACTTCAATAATAGTATTGATGGAGCTGATCGGTGATTTGATTCCCCCCGGTGTGCTGAATGTCGTGAATGGATTCGGCACCGAGGCCGGCAAGCCGTTGGCTTCTTCGTCCCGAATCAGGAAGGTATCCTTTACCGGTGAGACCACAACCGGTCGTTTGATCCTGCAGTATGCATCGGAGAATATAATTCCGGTTACCCTGGAGTTAGGCGGCAAGTCGCCGAATGTATTCTTTGAGTCAATTGCAGCTCAGGACGATGCATTTCTGGACAAGGCAGTGGAAGGTCTGGTTATGTTTGCTCTCAACCAGGGCGAAGTGTGTACCTGCCCATCCCGTGCTCTGATCCAGGAGTCTATTTATCCCGAGTTTATCGAGCGTTGCCTGGCCCGTGTTGAAGCCATTGTGCAGGGCGACCCGCTGGAACTCGAAACCATGATTGGCGCCCAGGCGTCCAATGACCAGTATGAAAAAATCCTGAACTATATCGACATCGGTAAATCAGAGGGTGCAGAGCTGCTTGCCGGCGGCGAAGCGGGCGCGGTGGATAAGTATCCCGGCGGTTACTATATCAAGCCAACAGTATTCAAGGGCCACAACAAGATGCGGATTTTCCAGGAGGAGATTTTTGGTCCGGTGTTGGCGGTAACAACGTTCAAGGACCAGGCGGAGGCTCTGGAAATTGCCAATGACACCATGTTCGGATTAGGTAGCGGCGTGTGGACGCGCGATGTACACCAGATGCAGGAAATGACACGAGGCATCCAGGCCGGCAGGGTCTGGGCCAACTGTTACCACGCATACCCAGCAGGGGCTTCCTTTGGCGGCTACAAGAAATCCGGTATCGGCAGGGAAACACACAAGATGATGCTGGATCATTATCGTCATACCAAGAACATCCTGACCTCCTATGACAAGAACAAGCTGGGCTTTTTCTAAGAGGAGGCAGGTATGAACCGGGTCGATATTACCGACGAAGCCAAGGCGGTCATTGACCAAATTCGCGGGGATGTTGGCCCGTTGATGTTCCATCAAAGCGGAGGTTGCTGCGATGGATCATCACCCATGTGTTTTGCGGTAGGTGATTTTTTAATCGGCCAGCACGACGTCAAGCTGGGCGCTATTCACGACTGTGGTTTTTATATGTCGGGTGATCAATTTGAGCTATGGAAAAATACGCACCTCACGGTAGATGTTGTGCCGGGGCGAGGAGCCAGTTTTTCTCTGGAAATCCCACTGGGTGTTCGCTTTGTCGTCAAGTCCCGTGTGTTCACCGACGAGGAACTCTCCGCACTCACGCAGCTGTGCACACATTGACTGACCGGCAGGTGAAGCGAATATCCTGACCGGCAACCTGTGTGCTAATAAAAATGAGGAAATAATCATGACATTAGATGTTAATAGTACGTTGTCCACTCCCAACGACGCGGTTTTTGTCACCATCAACCTGCAGGTTGATCCGGCGAAGCTGGATGAGTTTATTGCAATTATGTGGGATGCGGCACCGGATACTCGCGCCTGGGATGGTTGCCAGATGTTCGATATTTACGTAAACCAGGATATCCCCGGTCATGTTGTGTTTTATGAAATGTGGAGCAGCAAAGAGCAACAGGGCAGCTACTTGCAGTGGCGCGGGGAGACGGGGTTTTTGGAAATGTTGGGCCTCTTCCTGACGGCCGAGCTGGACTTGGCCTACCTGTCCAAAGTCGGCTAGTGTTTTATGCGGGAGGGCCTTGGTTACGCCTTGCTCCTGCCCCAGTCAAGATTAAAAGACCAGGCATAATCAAACGAAGGTAGAGCCCATGGAAGTAGCACTATTAGTTGACGATTTTTTGCGGCGGCCAGCGCTGCTGTACCCCGACAAGACCGCCATTGTGGACGGTGAAAAACGCTTTACCTACCAGGACTTCCAAAACAGAGTTAATCAGTTCAGTCACGCCTTGATTGCCAAGGGCGTGCGCAAGGGCGACCGGGTTTGTATGTTGAGCCCAAACTCACATTATTTCCTGGAAAGTTTTTATGCCACCAGCCAAATTGGTGCCATTCTGGTGCCGTTAAATTACCGTTTAACGGCACCAGAAATTCAATATATTCTGGATCATTCCGGTGTCTCTGTCGTGCTGGCAGACCCTGAGTTTTCTGAGTTGGTTGACCCCAAGCGGGCGGAATTACCCGCTGTCAATTCCTGGATTCTGGCGAGTGCCGAGGCCGATGGAGAACAGTGGCAGAGCTGGGATCAATTGATAGAGCACATGCCGACATCGGCGACCCGCCCGGTTGAGCGGGGAGAGAATGACATTGTGTCGATAAACTACACCTCGGGCACTACCGCTCGCCCCAAGGGGGTCATGCTGACCCACCGCAATTGTTACATCAACGCCTACAGTTTTATCTCTCACCTGAACATTGCCCATGAAGATGTCTCGCTGTGGACCTTACCCATGTTCCACTGCAATGGCTGGGGCGGAGTGTACGCACTCAGCGGCATGGGTGCCACACACGTGGTTATTCGCACCATCGATGGTGGCGATATACATCGCCTGATCGAGGAGGAGCAGGTCACCTTCGCCTGCATGGCGCCAACCGTGTTGCGCATTACCCTGGATTCCGCCGCCAAAGCAGAGGGTGGCACGGCCAAGCCGAGATTTGTTGTGGCCGGAGCACCCCCGCCGGCAGCATTTATTGAGCAACTGGAAAAAGAACTGGGTTGGCGATTTATCCAAATTTACGGCCTGACAGAAACCGCGCCCATTCTCACTATTTCCACACCGGACCACGCCACGGCCGAGAGTGACTATACCCGGCGTTCAAGGGCCGGTGTGCCGGCAATTGGTGTCGAAATTAGAGTCGTGGATGAACAGGGCAACGATGTACCCCAGGACGATGAAACCGTGGGCGAGATCTGCGTGCGCTCCAATGTTGTGTTCGCCGGTTACTGGAAGCAAGAGGATGAAACAGCCCTGGCTATTCGGGATGATTTTTTTCATACCGGTGATCTGGGCGTGTGGGATGACCGTTTTAATGTTCGTATTGTCGACCGCAAGAAGGACGTGATTATTTCCGGCGGTGAAAACATCAGCTCGCCGGAAGTGGAAGATGCCTTGTATCGCCATCCATCTGTTCTGGAGTGCGCGGTTATTGGCGTACCAGACGAGAAATGGGGCGAGACTCCGCGTGCTTTAATTGTTCTGCGACCTGACACGAGTGAAACCGAAGGGGGGATAAAGGCATTCTGTCGTGAAAATCTGGCACATTTTAAATGTCCGACCTCGGTACACTTTGTGGAGGTGCTGCCACGTACCGCCACCGGTAAATTACAAAAGTTCAAGCTTCGCGACTAGCTCGAGGATGAAAAAGAGTATATGACTGAATCAATTCGTCAAAGCTACCAGCGCTCTATAGAGCAGCCTGAAGAATTCTGGGGCGAGGCCGCCGGGGCTATCGACTGGCATAAACCTCCAACACAGGTGTTGGACCAAGGTAATCCACCCTTTACCCGATGGTTTGCCGACGGTGAACTGAATATATGCCACAACGCCCTTGATCATCACGTTGATGAAGGCAATGGTGATCGCGTCGCGCTAATTTATGACAGCCCGGTTACGCAAACGAGTACGCAGTACAGTTATCTCGAACTGCGTAATGAGGTCTCGAAAATAGCCGGGGTACTTGTGGGCCAGGGTGTAGAGTGTGGCGACCGGGTTGTTATCTACATGCCGATGATTCCCCAGGCCGTAATGGCGATGTTGGCCTGTGCCAGAATTGGTGCCATCCATTCGGTGGTATTTGGTGGCTTCGCCGCCAGGGAGTTGGCCACGCGGATTGACGATGCACGGCCGAAAGTGATCATGTCAGCCTCCTGCGGCATAGAGGGCAGCAGGGTCATTGCCTACAAACCCCTGTTGGATGAAGCGATTTCCCTCGCCAGCCACAAACCACTAGGCAGTATCGTTTTGCAGCGGGAGCAATGCCCGGCGAGTTTGCAGCCCGGCTTCGACCATGACTGGGAGGCTCTGGCAGCAACGTCGACAGCTGCCCAGTGCCTGCCGGTTCCCAGTACTCACCCACTGTACATCCTGTACACGTCCGGAACGACCGGACAGCCCAAGGGTGTGGTTCACGACACCGGTGGCTATGCAGTGGCTTTAAAGTGGTCCATGAAGGCAATTTATAACTGCGACCCGGGGGATGTATTTTGGGCGGCTTCGGACGTGGGTTGGGTCGTTGGCCATTCCTATATTGCCTATGCGCCCCTGCTGAAGGGATGCACGACCTTACTCTATGAAGGCAAGCCGGTGGGCACGCCCGATGCGGGGGCGTTCTGGCGCGTGATCCAGCAGCACCAGGTGAGCACCCTGTTCACTGCACCCACGGCCATCCGGGCGATACGTAAAGAAGACCCAGACGCAAAGCTACTGGGGGACCAGACCAAAAGTTTGCGGGCACTGTTTCTGGCGGGGGAACGCTGCGACCCCGATACCCTGGCCTGGGCGCAAGAAATGTTGTCTGTTCCAGTCATAGACCACTGGTGGCAAACGGAAACTGGCTGGGCTATTTGCGCCAATTGCCTGGGGATAGAACAGCTACCGGTAATTTCTGGCTCGCCCACCCTGGCGGTACCGGGTTATCAGGTTCAAATTCTGAATGCCGAGGCTGAGGTGCAGGAGGCAAATACCCTGGGTGCTCTGGTGTGCAAACTTCCGTTACCACCCGGAACGTTTACCACGCTGTGGCAAAATGATGATGGTTTTGTGGAGTCCTATTTCACTCGATTCCCCGGCTACTATGAAACAGGCGATGCGGGTTATATTAATGAAGAGGGCTATGTGTTTGTCATGGCGCGCACCGACGATATTATCAATGTCGCTGGCCATCGCCTGTCCACCGGGGCGATTGAAGAGGCCCTGTCCGCGCACCCCGATGTGGCAGAGTGTGCGGTCATCGGCATTGCCGACAAACTCAAGGGGCAGCTTCCCCTCGGTATGCTGGTATTGAAGAGCGGGGTAGAGCGGGGCAAAGAAGAGATTTGCGCCGAAGCCATTCAGGGTGTACGCGACCACGTCGGCCCGGTCGCGGCATTTAAATTATGTACGATAGTGGACCGCCTCCCGAAAACCCGTTCAGGGAAAATTTTACGTGCCACCATGCGGGCCATTGCTGACGGCGAGGACTACAAGGCGCCGGCGACTATAGATGATCCTGAAATACTGGCTGAAATTACTGCGGACCTTGCGACCATGGGCTACCCCAGTGGTGTATGAACCTTTTTTGTTAATCAGTATCCATAGTTAAGGAGAAACTCTTATGTCTATTATCCCGAGATCAAAAATACTACCGGTGTTTGCTTGCAGCGCAAGCTTGATTGCTTCGCTATCGTGTCTTGCAGATCATGTGGGTCTGCAGATCGACGGTGGTGCGGGTTCGGCGATTACGACAATGGGTGCAGAAACGCTCTCCAGGTCACAGCAGGTGATGTCGCTGCAATACCAATATGTCAGTCTGGATGAATTGTCGGATGAAACCTTGCTTGAGTCTGATGAATCCCTGCATTCGGTCAGTGATTTCTCGCAGCTCAGCATTGGCTATAGCCTGGGAATCAGCGACAGGTTTACGCTTAGTGCTGTACTGCCCTACGTGAGTCGGGATGGGTTTCGCGAAGCTGAACACAATCATCACGATGAGTCCGGCGAGGCTGAACATCATGACGAAGATGATGAGGCTGAACATCATGACGAAAATGGTGAGGCAGAAGACCATGACGCTGAGGCACCAGGCGGTGAAATTATTGACAGTGATATTTCGGGTTGGGGTGACTTATCGCTGCTGGGAAGATTTGCGCTAAATGGCGAGGAATCAAATAGCCGTTATGCCCTGCTTGCCGGGCTCAAGACGCCTACCGGGAGCACCAGCGAAAAACTGGCCAATGGCGAGCGTGCCGAGATAGAGCATCAGCCGGGTTCCGGTTCCTGGGACCCGTTAATGGGGATCGCCATGAGTAGCCAGCTAAGCCCCCAGTGGAGTGTAAGCAGTAATCTATTGTATCAACTGACCACCGAGGGCCAGCGGGATACAGAAATTGGGGACAGTCTGATGTACAACGGCGCGATTATATGGTCCCCGGCGACACACAGCCACCAGGGTAGTCCTAACATCAGCCATGTGGATCAAAGCTGGCAATTGGTGCTGGAATTAAATGGCGAATGGCGTGACAAGACCAGGGTGAATGGCCATAGCGACAAAAATACCGGCGGTAATGTGATTTTCGCATCGGCCGGTGCGCGCTGGAGCTATGGTGCCTGGTCTACACATATTGCTTTCAATGCGCCCATTCAGAAGAATTTTAACGGCTTACAAAGCGAGCCCGATTGGCGGCTCAGTAGCGCTGTTACCGTGGCTTTTTGACCCTGCCCGGTATGCCGGGATGATTTTCAGTAGGGGGTAGAAGGCCATCTTATTTTTCGATCTGTGCCTGTAAATAGAGGAAATGCTTATGTACGTTATCACTAAGTCAAAAATACTGCCGGTCTTATTGTTAATTTGCCTGGCTGCTTTCAACACAGGGGTATCCGGTGCTGAGCGCGGTACACCCCGCGAGGCCAAGGATATGCTGCGGGAAGCTGTTGCTCTCATGAAGTCGGCGGGCCCCGCCAAAGCCCTGGCAAAATTCAATGACCCGAAGGGTGCATTTGTACGGGGCGATTTATATATCTTTGCACTGGAGATGGGGAGTGGCGATTATCTGGCCTCAGGCGGCAGCCCGCAGTTGGTGGGTCAAAACTTCTTTGAGCAACACGAGGCAGCTGGAAGAGAGGTTAGTCAGCGTATGCTCGAATTGGTCAAAACTATGGGTTATGGCATCGTGGAATACGAGTGGCTTAACCGTACAACAAACAAGATTGAGACTAAGTTCTCCTATGTTTGGCGGGTGGAAGATGTGGTGCTGGGCGTGGGTTTCTATGTGCAGCCGTCCAACTAGAAGCGAGCTGAGTGTCTAAACGCTGAAGATTACAAGGCGTCGGCCACCATTGATGATCTGGAAACTTTGGTCAAAATTACTGTAGAGCTTGTCGTTATTGGTTACTCCGCAGCTTAGTTAAGGCTTGTATCGGCTGGCGGAATTCTTACATCCCGCTACTATAGTTCTCCAGTGACGCCTTTCCACTCGCCCTTATCTGACGGAACGCAGAAGCGTATTCTCCCAACAAGTCCAGGCAATACGCCAGCCGTTTCTCGTAGTAGGGTTGGGATCTCACGTCATTTTTTTCTGCGTCGTCGTTAAATACTCCCGCCACCTTGCGGATAATCAGGTGTTCGGGTAGATAGCACAGGCGATTATTTTTGTAGCTGCTCATGCGCAGCTCTGCCACGGGATACGATCCGCCATCAGAGGCGGAGACGGTGACAATTAAGGCCGGTTTATGCGCCATTTCACCGCCGCCGGCCCACATCAGCAGGAAGTTCTTCAGCCCCGCCGGGACCATGCCATGGTATTCGGGTGATACCACCACAAATGCGTCGCAGCTGATGACTTCTTCGGCCAGGGGTCCCAGGATTTTTTGCCATTCGGGGTCGTCGCTCCAGATGCCCTCGTCCCACAATGGCAGCGGGTTTCCGCCCAGGTCAAACAGCCAGGTGGCGTCGCAGATACCCTGTTTTACCAGCTCTTTTTCAATATGCCGGGCGATCTTTCCGCTCTCTGAGACGGGGCGGTGGCTACCGCAGATGATGCCTATTTTCATTATTCACCTATTGTTAAATGATGGCTTTGCCGAGTTAGAGGGGGATTAAATTTCCAGCCATTTCGGAACGGGTAAACCCTTGTTTTGCAGGAAGACGGGGTTAAATAACTTACTCTGGTAGCGATTGCCGTAGTCGGCCAGTATGGTAACGATGGTGTGGCCGGGGCCCAGTAGTTCGGCCATGCGCACGGCGCCTGCGATATTGATTGCAGAGGAGCCCCCCAGGCACAGTCCCTCGTGCTCCAGCATATCGAATATGTAGGGCAGGGCCTCCGCGTCTCCAATGCTGAAAGAGTGGTCTACCCTGGCCTGGGCGACATTGTTAGTGACGTGATTTATTCCAATCCCCTCTATGATGGACCCCCCCTCGGTGGCTTCCAGTGTCCCTTTATCGAAATACTGGTACAGGGAGGCTCCCTGCGGGTCGGCAATGCCGATGGCCACGTTTTCGTTGTGTGCTTTCAGGGCTGTAGATACGCCGGCCAGCGTGCCGCCAGTGCCCACAGCGCAGACAAAGGCATCCACTTCGCCATCGGTCTGTTCCCATATCTCCTCTCCGGTGGTACTGCGATGCGCTTCCATATTGGCCAGGTTGTCGAACTGTCGGCCCCAGATCGCACCCTTGTCACTTTTTTTATCCAGTTTTTCGGCCAGCCTCTGTGCCGTATGGATATAGTGTTTCGGATCGCTGTAGGAGGTGGCGCTCACCAGATGCAGGTCGGCGCCCAGTAACTCAAGAGAGTCAATTTTTTCCTTGCTCTGGGTGATAGGCATCACCACGGTACTGTTGTAACCCAGGGCGTTGGCCAGCAGGGTCAAGCCTATGCCGGTATTGCCCGCCGTGCCTTCTACAATGCGCCCGCCGGGGCGTAGTTCCCCCGATTTTTCGGCGGCGCGGATGATACCCAGGGCGGTGCGGTCTTTCACTGAACCGCCTGGGTTCAAAAATTCAGCTTTACCCAGAATCGTACAGCCTGTTTTTTCGGACACCTGTCGAAGATGCAGCAGGGGTGTATTGCCTATGAGGTCGATGACGTTGGATGCGGTTTTCACGCGGAATCTCCTGAGTTAGTAGCACCACCTTAAGAGCGTTGATGGCGCGTGTACATTATGACATTGAGCAGCAGGGAAAGGGCGGATATCGCTACCATGGTTAAAACCATGGGCTGTGCCGAGTTTGTCAGCAGCAGGCCGACCAGTGCACTTGAGATGGCGGATATAGACATCTGGATAAACCCCAGCAGCGCAGAGGCGGTACCGGCAATCTGCGGGAAAGGCCGCAGGGCCACCGCCATTGAGTTGGGTAGCACCAGCCCCAGGGCGATGGAGAAAAGCACCATGGGCAGCATATAGGCGGGAACGCTGAGTGGATACAGTACGGAGGAGAGCCACATGATCAGTGTGGCGCCCAGGCCGAGAAGCGTTCCCATTACCGTTAGTTGTTCCGGCATGTATCGACTGGCCAGCCTGGCACTGATACCGCTGCCTATGATGTAGCCCAATACTCCGGTGATAAAAACAAAACCAAAGTACTCTACCGGCACCGCCAGTACGGTAATGTAAACAAAGGACGAGGAGGAAAGGTAGGTCAGCAGGGCTGCATACATCAGCGCGCTGGCAATAGTAACCAGCAGATAAAACGGGTCTTTTAATAAAAGAGCATAGTTACTCGCTACAGACAGGGGGTGCAGGCTTTGTTTTTGTGGCAGTGACTCGGCTAAGTAACGCTGCACCAGCACCATGCTCAAGGCGCCGTAGGCCGCGAGGAATAAAAATATACTCGACCAGGGCAGGAACAACAGCATCGCTCCACCCAGGGTGGGTGCAACCGCTGGTGCCAGTGCCATTAGCATGGCGATCAGTGAAAGGGCTTTGGCCGCTTTTGTCGGGCCGAAAATATCGCGCACAATGGCGCGGGCCAAGGTCGGGCCTACACAGGCACCCACGCCCTGCAGAAACCGAAACCACAGAAGCTCATTTATAGTCGTGGACGCGCTACAGCCGATGCAGGCCATCACAAAAATAACCGTGCCCAGCAAAAGTATGGGTTTGCGCCCAAAGCGATCGGCGAGGGGGCCGCAGACCAGGTGAAAAATCGCAAAACCGGCGAGGTAAGCGCTGAGGGTCAGGTGCATTTTGCCAACGCCGGTATCGAAGGCCGCCTGCATGGCTGGCATTGCCGGTAAATACATGTCGACGCTGAGCGGCCCCAGGGCTACCAGGGTGGCAAGTAGGGCGAGTAGCCAGGGGGAGTCGTGGTTAAGTGTTTGGCGGGTCATGGGCTGGCGATGCTAGCACAGCCCATGGAGTGAAACTAAGAAAACACTATTTTTCGAACTTGAGGACGACCTTCCACCACA
>JADFVW010000027.1 GCA_015222725.1 Pseudomonadota bacterium
AGCACCGGCGAGACCAACACCGACTACACCCTGAAGCTGGACTGGACGCCGGAGATTTCCTACGGCTACGTGTTGCTGCACATGAACTACGTGTTCAGCGAAGACCCCGGTCCCAACGAGAATACCGCGATCTTTACCACCGGCCCCTGGTACTTCCAGGACAAGAAGCTGCTGAATGCGCGTGTGGCGTGGTCCAACGAGGAAGACAACATCGAGATCGCCCTGTGGGGTAACAACCTGCTGGATGAGGAGTATGCGGGCAACCCAGGCGGCCTGGCCGCCGATGTACTGGGTGCCTACCACACCAGCATCGACGACACCCTCACCTGGGGTGTCGATCTGCGCTACTCCTTCTAACCCTCTATAGATGCCCGCAACAGGCGGGCATTCAGTTATTCGCGGCGGCAGTATTCTGGCTGGCATAATCCTCAGAAATTGCCGCGGCGATTATCTCACTCAACTGCAATAACAGATTGCTGTAAGCAGGCGCGACCTCCGCTGCGGTCACTGCGCCCGCGGACATGGTGTAATCCAGCTCGATAACCCTACGCAGAATGGTGGCACGATTCTTCTGCGCCCTGTATATATGCCACTCAGCAACCAGCCTGGCTCGTTGATCATTGGCATCCAGGTTAAGCACGGTGACTTCCACGCCGTATTGGGGTGCGTCACTCTTTGACCAGGGAAAGCTCTGCACATTCTGCGTATCGAGCAGGGATGCAAGATTTAGCCTGATAACGCGACTGATACTGCTATCAAGGGGCTCCGCCCAGCGTTCAAAGTTCGCGATATGAAGTCTGTTTCCCTCGCGATTGTAAACAAGAGCATTGCGATTGAGATACTCCGGTATTTCTATGGGGCCTACACCCAGTGATGGGCTTGAGCCGGAGGGAAAATGGCCTGCCTCGGCACTCAACAGGTAGAACTTGCTTGCGGGGGTGGTGCCACAACCCGCCAATATCAGTGGCAGGGATACGGCAACAATAAAGCTTTTAAAGGTAATGTTCATTCGTCTTCCTCGCTTCTGCCCCTGATAAGGGCCTCGGGGTGTTCTTCCAATGTTTTGGCCAGAAGTTGTAGCTCCCTGGCAGCCAGGGAAATTTCTCGCAAGGCCTTGTTGAGTGCATAGGTAGTGGCCGAATCATCGGAAACCAGATCGTCTATTTCTTGTATGGTTTCTTCAAAGGCAAGCATAGCAGCGTCGAGTACCTTCAGTGTCTGTAGAGCAGACGCTGATATTTTTGGCAGCTCTGAATCCAGGGTTTCCATGGTGTTATAAGTTTCATCCAGAACCTTGTCCAGCTTTGGTCCGGAGCTCGCCATTTGAACGTTCAGTTGATCACTCAGGCTTTCGAAGGACGCCAGGGTGTTGTGCAGGTCAGCCGGCAGCTGCTGAAACTCTTTGGTGCTGACAAATACAGCCAAACTGTCCGCGATAGTTTGTATGTCCTCTGCGATAGCGGCGAAATCCATCGACTCCAGTTCCCGGGTTATGCGTTGCAAGTCGGTAGGTATGGTGGGTATCTGGGAGTAGGGCGAATCGATATCGACGATATTTGCCGGCGTGTTGGGGTGAAAATCCAGCTGAATGTAGAGCAAGCCGGTCAACATGCTCTGGCTGTTGAGTTGGGCGCGCAGTCCCCGGGCTATCATCTCATCGCCAAGGTAGCCTGCGGCCTTGCCGCGTGTTTCGAAACGATTTCCATCTATCTCCGCTTCCACCGTCATGGTGATGTCGATACTGTCGGTGTCAAAAATCAGGTGAATGTTCGTCACCTGGCCAATTTGTACGCCGCGCAGGGCGATGGGGGCACCGACGGTGAGACCTTTTACCGACCCCTCGAACACCATAACGACCTTATTCTTGTCGCCGCCCCAGCCAGAGCCGCTGATAAAGAGAATGGCCGAGATAGCAATCAGCGCGGCGCCTATGACAAAAGCACCGATCGCGACTGTATTGGGTTTTTCACTCATGGGTGTTGTTCCTCTGCAGGGGCTGCGATGCCGCGCGCCAGGAATTGCCGGACAACGGCTTGGTCGCTATTGTCGCGCAGCTCAGCCGGGTTGCCGTAGCCAATCATGGTGCGGGTATTTGTATCCAGGTAGACAGAATTGTTGGCGATATCAAAAATACTGGGAAGTTCGTGTGTCACCATGACCACCGTGGCGCCCAGGGACTCCTGCATTTCAACGATTAAGTCATCCAGCAGGCGCGAGCTGATGGGGTCCAGGCCCGCGGAGGGTTCGTCGAAAAACAATATCTCAGGGTCCAGGGCAATTGCCCTGGCCAGGGCAGCCCGCTTGCGCATGCCCCCACTCACTTCCGAGGGGTAGTACTCCTGGTACCCGGCCAGCCCCACCAGGGCAAGCTTATAGGCCACGATGTCGGCGATTTCGGCGCTGCTGAAGCGGGTATAAAGCTGCAGGGGTAGGGCGATATTCTCGGCCAGGGTCATGGCGCTGAACAGCCCCCCGGACTGGTAGGTAATACCCCAGCACTGGCGCATTTTGCCACGCAGATCCGGAGAGGCATTTACGAAACTTTCATTGTTGTACAGTATGTCGCCGCTGGTGGGTGATATCAGGCCCAGCATGTGTTTTAGCAAGGTGCTCTTGCCGCAACCACTGCCACCCATAATCACAAAGATGTCTCCGCGATTCACATTGAAATTCAGGTCGCGCTGAATGACGAATGAACCGTAGGCCATCGTCAGGTCGCGAATTTCTATGTGCACCTCGCTCCCTGGGCTGACGTTTTCAGTGACCACGGTCTATATGCCTATCTGCTGGAAAAGGATGTTTATTGCCGCATCTGCGATGATCAGGTAGACAATTGCGGTGACCACAGCTTCGGTGGCGGCCTGGCCTACGGCGGCGGAGCTGCGACCGGAATTGATGCCAGACCGGCAACCGGCAACGGCAATCAGCACGGCGAAGATGACACTCTTTATCAATCCGATGAAAAAGTGGCTGAACTGCAGGGCGGTTTCTCCCTGGTTGATGTATTGCAGAGGTGTAATACCCATGCCACCGGCGACGATACCGCCACCGACGATCCCCAGCAGGTCGGCATAGATGGTTAGCAGGGGCATCATTGCCACCAGCGCTAACATGCGCGGTACGACCAAAAACTCAATGGGCGATATGCCCATGGTGGTTATGGCATCAATTTCTTCGTTGGTCTGCATGGTACCCAATTGCGCAGCATAGGCGGCACCGGTACGACCCGCCATTACGATTGCTGTCATTAGCGCACCCATCTCGCGCAAGGTGCCGATTACCACCAGGTCCGCAACATAGATTTCGGCACCAAATTGCAGTAATTGAACCGCACCGAGGTAGGCGAGGATCATACCCACAAGAATACTGGTCAGACTGATGATGCCAAAAGCTTCCGGCCCCGCCTGGTAACAAAAATTCTTGAAATCAACCATCCGGGTATTGGATTTCCCCGCCACCAGCTTTGTCAGCGCAATGGCCACTTCACCGATAAAGCCCAGGGATTCGCTGAGATTATCCACGGCTTCTTTTGCAAGCCGCGCGGGATTAAATGCTGATAGCCAGGGTTTTGAAGGCTCCTGGGGCGGTATATGGGCCCTTACTGCGGTAGCTACTGCCAATAGTTTGTCCGCTCCGGTGGGCAAATCAGTGGCCTGGAAGTCTATATCCTCGTCCTGGCAGTAGTTATGACACTGCAGCAAAAAGGCCATCAAGGTTGAATCCCAGGAACCCAGCCTGGAACTGTCCAAGACAAGTTGGTGCGTCGAACTGCTGTAAAGATCTGAGCGAAGAATGGCAAAGGCGGCGGGCTTTTGGCCCTCCACCCAGTCCCCTGTTAATAGGAGGGATGCATTACCATCAGCGTCGAAAACCAGTTCGAATCCGGGTGGCTCGCTGTTCATAGGGGCTTTATTATTGTCGCCATAAGTGGGGCAAGTTTAATGCCTCCATAGGCCAAATACTACCGCCTACTGGAAGGGCAGTGGGGGTAGCTGTGGCTTGATCAGGTCCACCGCTCGCTGATAGATGTCTGAAACCGGCGACAGGTTTCCCGCTTCCCTGCGCCGGGATATCATCGTCATGGGGAATAGGTAGTTTTCAGTCTTTTTGTAGCGCAGCGCGCGGCTTCGCCCGATACTGTCTTCGTAAATAACCCAGTGCAGGTCCAGCTCTTCCGCCAGCAAATCCCCCATAATGACACCCATGGCCTGCAGTTCCTTTTTCTGGTCGGAACGAACCAGCCTGCGATCCAGCAGTTGCTGTAACAGTGTCAAATCGTTGTTCTTATTGCCGTTAAACTGGCCGCCAAGATGGGAGCGGGCCAGATCGTCCAGGGTGGCACGCCCTTGTGTCATATATTGGTGGTCAAGATAGGAGGGCTCGCTTATTTGCGGCGCCTGCTCCGCTGCGGCGCATAAGCTGAATAAAATACCCAGCACTGCCAGCGGCACGGTCTGTGTGAAAACCCTCAAAATATTCAAAATAACTCCTGTTGCATCGGCGCTCTGGACAGTATTGTCCCAATAGGCGCTATTTTAGTCCAATCCAGTTGTTATCCGGCACTAGGCGTGGATAATGGCGATCTTCCCTGCGGGTATACCTGCGGGTATATAGGCTCTTTCCCGCTAGAATTCTGGAGAACAAAGATGATTACCGGCAGTATTGTAGCCCTCCTGACACCCATGCACAGCGATGACAGTGTGGATTGGACCAGTCTTGAGCGGCTTCTTGATATGCATCTCGCCGCCGGCACTGACGCCATAGTAGCCGTTGGCACCACCGGGGAGAGTGCGACACTCAGTGTTCCCGAACACTGCGAGCTTATCAAGCATTGCGTTTCGTATTTAAAGGGTAAAATGCCGGTTATCGCTGGCACTGGTGCTAACTCCACCCGGGAGGCCATTGAGCTCACCGAAGCGGCGGCAAAAGCGGGGGTGGATGCCTGCTTGCTGGTCACTCCATATTACAATCGACCCACCCAGCGTGGACTGTACCTGCACCACAAGGCGATTTCCGAGGCTGTAGATGTCCCCCAGATTCTTTACAATGTACCCGGCAGGACCAGTGTCGATATGCTTAACGAGACGGTAGCGGAACTTGCTGCACTGGATAACATTGTAGGCATCAAGGACGCGACGGGCGATTTGCCCAGGGGGCGAGACCTGATTGAACGCTGCGGTCAGCAGCTTGCCATTTACTCCGGCGACGACGCCACCGCCATGGA
>JADFVW010000221.1 GCA_015222725.1 Pseudomonadota bacterium
GACAATAGCATTCACCGCGCACAGCACCAGTGCTGCAAACAACAGCGACATGGCACCGCCCAGGTGGACGCCCTCCAACAGGTAGGCGGCAAGCAATAATCCGCAAGCGGTTATGAAAAAACGTACCCAGAATCCGGGCATGGCTGCATTCCTTGTAAGAGCACTCTTACCATAATGATGGGGCTACCAGCTGATTTCAATTTCCAGACTGGACTCGTCGTTCTCAATCTCTACTTCAACTTCGACGGTGACCTTGTTAGGTACCTTGATGTGGATCTTTTTCCCTTCACGCGCGAAGTCAATGCTGTTCTGGCGGGCGAGCGAGTCGGCGAGTTTGCGCAGTAAATCTGCAGCTTCTTCGCGGCTCATGTTGTGTTTTTCTGAGATTTCCAGAATATCCATGTCAGCTCCTTTGGTTTTGGGGGGCTGCCCCCAAGTGGTTCAACCCGAATCGTATGAATGCAAATCACTCTGCATGTAATAGTTGGAGTGTAGCGCAAATCAAGGCATAACACCTTAGAGGAAAGATTTGGAAATGGTGGGCACGACAAAGCTTTGGCGGATACACTAAAGAAGGCACCACAATATTACAACTAACAATGGATGGTGTATTTGTGGTTAGTGGGTGGAGACCTGTCGATAATTCTTCCAGAGAAGTCAGGCCAGGCCTATTAGAAATTTCCGAAATTTCCATGGGTAGATATATTGTGAGAGTAGTGCCACAAACGGCCCCATACCGGGGGGCGGTCTGCCTGGTATCAAATCAGACCTAGCAGCATGTAGCTGGAGAGTGCTGTACAGCTGCCGATAATTGCACCGGCTAGTACGTCTCCAGGATAGTGCACACCTAATAATACCCTGGACAGGCCGACTCCAGCTGCCCAGAGGTATATGGCCGAGGTCGTTCCTCCGTAGACTACTGCCAGCACTGTTGCCAGGAGAAAGGCACGAGAACTGTGCCCTGATGGGAAGCTGAACTGGTTGGATGCGTTGGTGAGGCAGCGCAGGCCCGGTATTGAGTTCTGAGGTCGCGGGCGTTTCAGGGTGTTTTTCAAAGTCCAATGCAGGCTGCGCTCCAGCACCAGAGACAACAGGAGGAGGGAAACCAGTTCATCGAGTGTGGGTAGCTGCAATTCCCACACTGCCAGAGGTATCAAAACGTGAAGCAGGCCCTCGCCGGAACGGGAAAGTAGCCGGGCAAAAGGTATGGCCGGGTGTTGTTCGCGCTGTTTGAAGACTTTCGTAAACAGCTGCCTGTCATATTCATTCAAGCGACTTAGCACTTCCATGCGAGCGAGATTACGGCATGTTTGTGACAGCTTTATTAATTGTAAATGTCAATTTTGTGACAGTGGGAAGCCACGCCTCGACAGCTTTTGTTGCGGTGCCTGATTGGCGCGCCCGGAGAGATTCGAAGCGGGATACCGAGCCGGGTTGCAGTAAGATGAAGAATTGGAAGGGGTTTTTGAAACCGAGCTTCGAGTTGGGGCCGAACTGAACTTGTTGCGAGTGAGTAATGCCTGGGCCTCGTGCGTGCGAGGGCAATTTCTGGGCGAAAACCTTAGGCCATGCCGGTAGTGGGCAAAGTGGTTGCGGTATGGGTAGGGATTATTGGCTTTCAGTGTCGCATTTGCAACGCCCGCGACTGTTGCTAGAAAATCCTGTGATGGCCTAGCGGACAAGCAGAAAACCATCGGGTGCCAGGCTTGTTGCAAGCATGACGGCGTTGATGTCATTGTGGTCACACCACGTCTGGTTTTGCTGATGGCCCGCGTGCAACCAGAACCCTTCGATCTCATCGCACAGATAGCCAAACTCATTGAGCCTGGCCAGCAAGTCGGGAAGGTCCTCAACCGTTGCGAACCTGTTCGGGTTGCGCCCGATCAAGTCCTGCAATCTCATCAGAGCATGTAGGCCGATTGCAAGGCCCAGTTCCCGAAAGGCAAGCCTGTGCTCAGCGCTCTGTTCCAGATTACTGGAGCGGAGGAAAGCATGCAGTCCGGCCTCACAGTCGGCCAAAAGGGACGCCACGCTCAGCGGGCCGGCCACATTGCAAGCCACCATTATCTGCGCCAGGCGGAAAGCATCGGCGAGAAGCCCCCCAGTGCCCAACGGATCCTCGGTGGCCCAACTTTGCCCTCCACACATGGCCTGGCAGTCGGCAATCTCCTGTTCCAGGTCAATATCACCGGGCGACCTGCCGTCGCGCCTCCCCGTTTCCCTCAGCCGCGTGTAGGTGATCAATGCATCGAGTGGGTCGTGATGGCCCATGCTGCTTACCAGGGGGCGGGAGAGGTCGACGCTCATTTTCCAGTACATGCGTTTCCGCTCGCCCGAAACGGGTGTGTAGGTAAAGCCCGCGTGACTCGCCTTTGCCAGTTCCAGCGCCCAGCGGTTATACCGTTCGTCACCGGTAACCCCGCTGACTTGGCTGAGTGCGTGCATCCACTTGGTCAGGTAATGAAAATACTGCCCGTCCCTGTCCCATTCCAGGCGTGGGTTTAATGGCTCATCGGGCTCTCGCTCGGCCAGGTTCTTACCGATTCTCAGCCCTCCACGGGTGGGGTGCAGGCAGCCTGCGTTCTCATCAAGGCCGCTGATCCAGCCGCTACGCGGGTCCGTATCGCTGTACTTGCCCAGAGCGCAGTGCACATGCTCAACCAGCCTGAGCGCTGTGTCGAGATAATTTTGTTCACCTGTCTGCCGGTAGAGTTCGAGAAAATTACAGACTGCAAAAGCATCGGTCCAAAGGTAGCGTCGAGTCGGCATTGCTGCATTGGTAACACCTGTCCGCCGGCAATATGCCGCCATGATTTTACGGACTACTGGAACAGTTTGTGAATAGTTGTCGGGCAACGCGCTACCCCCTGAACGATTGTCGGCACAAGGTAACGACATGCTATCGCGTTATTGGTGCAACCGTCGACTTCGATACCACTTTGGAGTAC
>JADFVW010000028.1 GCA_015222725.1 Pseudomonadota bacterium
AGGGTGTTCTGACAGCGTACCCCTCCGACCAGGCACCGCCTGCCGCGGGCGCGGGTTCCACAGTCAATTTCGCCAGGGACCAGGTAATCGGGAATACCACCATCACCACCGTTTGCAGCGGAGGCGAATGCCCCCCGGGTGGTGAATTTGCGGTTCTGGCGCGCAATACCGACGAGCATGTGGTAATCGATGTTCAGGGGTATTTCTATCCACAGAAGGCCGCACCGGGATACGTTCGGGTTCAAGCTCCTTTTGCGGTAGCCAATAGGGACTCATTCACCGCCCAGGCAGTCTGCCCGGCAGGCAAGAAAGTCCTGGGGGGTGGGGGTAGCGTTGTGGATCCAACCTGGTTTATGGGAGGTAGTTACCCTGTGCCGGACGGCACTGCCTGGCGGGCCAGTTTCAGTTCCTCGGGGGTGACATTCAGTGCAGCCGGTGAGGTCTGGGCGATCTGCGCGACAGTGGATTAATTGACGACCCCGGCCCAGTGGTCCTGGAGGGGTCGCTCCGGTTTCAATAGGCCACTACAGAGTGTTGTTGGGTGGACTGCGGTCCACCCCCATAAATATCCTGTCCCCTCCTGAGCAGCCGGGTACTTTCGCACCAGTTCGTCGAGCTCAAGCGGCAAGTTCATGCGCTCAAGTAGGGCTTGAAAGCGTGGATTACTATCCCCTAACCTGTTGGCCTCGCAGTATTTTGGGGCGTGACAGGCGAATCCGCGCTACACGCAAATATTTACCTTGCCTGGATCAAGTTTGAACGCAAATCGACAGAGAGTAAGCTCGCCGGGTGCCGCTGCTATTTTGATCCTGCTTTTTTCGGCAGCTTTATCCTGAGTTTGCCATTCTTGAGCAGTGTGGCCTGGCTGCCATCGATGTCTACCTCACAGGGCAGTGGTATGGCTTGGTAGAAGTGAACGGTCTTTGATGATGATTGGGTTGCTCCCCGCTTTTTCCCGGTGGTCGATTCCGTGTGCAAACCGAAAACCTTAAGATCTGCAGTGCCTACCTCCACCTCGATCTCCTTCGGGCTAAACCCTTTGAGGTTGCCCTCGACCAACACATTCATTTTCTGTTCGTTCACGACGAGGTCAATCGGGGCCAATACTTGCATTTGGGCATCCAGCCAGTCCGTCATCGAATCACCCTCACCTGGCGCACGCTCCTGAAATATCTGGTAGGCGCGCTCTCGGATGCGCTCCTCCATCCGCTCAAACGCCGCACTGAGCTTGCTCCCGATGCGAATGGGAGTTGGTTTTGCTTGTGGAGAATCAACAGACGCCATAAATTACCTCCTGACCATAAAGGACAATGTGTTGGAACCGATATCGCGTTATTCTGAACCTTGGCCCGGGTGCTGTCCTTGCTTCAGATCAATGCATACGCAAACTTACCTACCTGTCCCTGGCGAAATCGTAATTCAGGCAGCAACCGGCAATTCGAATAGACCTCGGCAATGCTGTTGCCAGCGGTAGTTACCGATGTCCACCACGTTTTGATCGGCATTCTCTACCGGAGTGGTGCCATCCCGCCCAGAATGAGTCCGGTACTTGTTGTAATAGCACTGATAATCGCGGAGTTTGTTATCAATGTCGGTCGCTGTCCAGAAGAGAGTATGATCTAGTAGCTCGCGCCGAATACTACCGATCAGCCGCTCAACAAATGGATGGGACATTGGCACATGTGGTACTGATTTGATTTCTTCAATATCAAGCACGCGCAGATTGGCTTTCCACCGATGATATTGAAACAAAGGATCGTTATCTGAACTGATATATTTCGGCCAACCTTGTTCCGATGTTGTTATATTGAACATGCGGCATAGCGCGAGGCCGTCGACATTCCCGGCGTGAACAGCGAAGCCAATGATTCTGCGGGTGTACTGATCCATAACAACCATCACCCAGTGACTATTTAGCAACCGGGGTGCCGTACCAATCGACTCGCAGCGAAATAGATCCACACTCCACAGGCTGTCTTTGACATGACCGATCACGGTAAGCCAGGATGGCCCGTGGTTACTGGGATCAGGCTTGTAGTGGGTGGCGAGAATTCTGCGTATAACATCCTTATCGAGTTCCAGGCCAAACGTCAAATTGATTAGCTGTGCAATGCGGGGACAACCAAATCGAGGATTGCGTGGTACGGCATCCCGGTGTTTCATCTCGATAATGGCATTGATGACCTCTCTGGATGGTCCTTTGGGTCCAGGTTTGCGACCTCCACTTGGTGAATACAATTACCGGTACTTCCGCTTTCTCAGCGCGGTGTGGAATCGGAGCAAGGTAGATGGCTTGATGATAATGGCAGATCGAGCAATACGCCTCGGGTTCATAAGCAGTTTCCAGAATCCGAGTAGCGGACGGTCCCGGGATGTGAGATTGGGTGCCCGCTCCCTGGATCTACTATGAATTTTCAGTTGCTGCCTCAAGAGCAGGTTCTCGGCAATTACAGCTCGGCTGCCACCGTGTCTACGCAGCTTAGCCAGGGTGGTGAGCAGGTGGAAAAGTAGGTAAAAGACTTCTTTCATGCCTACCGAGGGTAATATTG
>JADFVW010000222.1 GCA_015222725.1 Pseudomonadota bacterium
CATGAAAATAACACCGCGTTCATATTCACGCAGAACACGGAACATTGAAAACAGCAGGCCACCTGCCATTAATACCAGCGCAATACCAAAATACTCCATTTCAAAAACCATCAGCTCTCTCCCTTATCCTTTTGTACTGTAAGTGTCAGGCCATCAATCCCGACAACCTTGACTATATCGTCTTTTGTAAGGGTGTCTTCGCTTTCTGCCTGCCACAATTCACCATCGGCTCTCACCAGTGCGCCATCGCGAGTCATGGACTCAACAGCTGCGGAAACACCCAACAAATGATCCAGCCCTGTCACCAGCTTCTGCCGACGTGCTTTAAGCACCAGTCCCATAGCGAATACCAGCAGCCCCGCACTGAATAGAGCGAAGGCAACTATCATCGGCATGGCAATGCGGTAGCCGGGCAAGTCGGTGTCCATCAGCATTATCGAACCCACCACGAACGAGATAATTCCCCCCAAGCCAAGTATGCCAAAACTGGGGGCAAAGGCCTCCGCCGTCATCAGGGCCAGGCCCAACAATATCAGCCCCAGGCCGGCATAGCTCACGGGCAATACCTGAAAGGCGTACAGCGCCAGAATCAGGCTAACCGCGCCAACGACGCCGGGGACGCCCAAGCCGGGGTTGTAAAATTCGATGATCAGGCCATAGATGCCCAATAGCATCAATACGTAGGCAACATTCGGATTAGTGATAACCCCAAGAAACTCACTGCGCCAGTCCACTGCGTGAATTAGCAGGGAGAGACCCTGCGTATCAAAAGTATAGTCCCGGCCATCCAGGGTGATCGTTCTGCCCTGTAAGTGCTGCAACAAGGTCTCGACTGAGCCCGACATAAAATCGATGACCTGGAGTTCCAGAGCATCCTCCGCGGACAGACTTGCCCCCACCCGTACCGCCTGCTCTGCCCACTCGGCATTGCGCCCCCTCATCTGAGCCAGGCTTTGAATATAGGCGACGGCATCGTTCACAATTTTGCGCTCCATCGCACTGGAGACCACCGCAGGGGACTCATTTTCAGCCTTGTCACCCGCTGGCAACTCGGGCAGTGAGGGTGCCCCAATCTGTACAGGTGTGGCGGCACCCAGGTTTGTACCGGGCGTCATTACTGCAACATGGGAGGCGTATAACAGGTAAGTGCCCGCGCTGGCCGCTCTTGCACCTCCCGGGGCAACATAGCCCACCACGGGTATACGCGACGCCAGAATGGCTTTAATCATCACTCGCATCGAACTGTCCAGCCCTCCCGGAGTGTCTATACGCAGGATTACCAGAGCCGCACCGGACTCCTGTGCCAGTTCCAGACCCCTCACCATGTGGTCTGCCGTTGCCGGGCCAATTGCCCCCTCGATATCAATAAGCCAAGCCTCTCCCCGGCCGAATGCCGGCAGAGCGACCAGGATGAGTAACAGCAGCAGATTTTTTAAATTTTTAATAATGGTCATAGTGTAAGTACCTACCTGAAGTATAGATCAAACGCTGGACAGGCGCCCGTTTAAGTCCCACAGTTAGCCGGCCTGAGAGGAGTCCCGATGACAACACTTTTTTTGAGCCATACAGATTGCGAAAAGCATATGATCATGCCGCAGCATCCGGAGAGCCCGGAGCGGCTGCTAGCCATTAATGCAGCCTTATCCGATGAGTTCTGGGACGCACAGCTGAACCGACAAAACGCCGCGGAAATCAACACAGCCCACTTTAACGGCATTCACCCTCGACAATACCTCGATATGCTGGCCGAACTGAACCCGGGAGAAGGCCGGGCCCAGATCGACGCTGATACCGCAATCAATAAATATAGCCTACGCGCCGCCAGGCTCGCAGCAGGGGCGGGAATACAGGCTGTGGAATCGGTAATGTCGGGAGAGTACCGCAGCGCCTTCTGTGCTGTGCGCCCCCCGGGGCACCATGCAGAATCCGCTATTGGTATGGGGTTTTGTATTTTTAACAGTATTGCCCTGACTGCCGAACGGGCTTTGAATCTGGGAGCTGAGCGAATCGCTATTCTGGATTTCGATGTACACCACGGTAACGGCACGGTGGAAATATTCCAGGACCGCCCAGAAGTCCTGGTTTGCTCAAGCTTTCAATACCCTTTCTATCCCGGGCGCTACGACGATATCGACAGAGCCAATATATGCCTCACACCGCTACCAGCGGGCACATCGGGCAGCGGCTTTCGCCAGGCCATTGAAAGAGACTGGCTGCCGGCACTGCTAAACCATCGGCCAGACATTATTCTGGTCTCAGCGGGTTTTGACGCCCACCGCGATGACCCACTGGCAGAATTGCTGTTAGACGATGCTGACTACCACTGGCTGGGTGAATTCATCTGCGAACAGGCCAATAAATACTGCAGTGGCCGCATGGTCAGCATGTTGGAGGGTGGTTACGATATCCCGGCCCTGGCGCGTTCAGTGCAGGAATACCTGAAAGGCCAGGCCTAGGCAAAATACACTACAGCTCGAAACGGTCTCGTAAAAACCGCGCTATACCGTCTTCGTCATGGTGGCCTATTACCGCGGTGGCCACTTCCTTGATTTCATCCCTGGCATTGTC
>JADFVW010000223.1 GCA_015222725.1 Pseudomonadota bacterium
AACTTCCAGATAGACACCGCCTTTTTCTAAGACTCTTACTACTTCAGCGTCATCCGATGGCGCAAAAATTCGCAGCAGTAAATTCTGGCTTTCCGAGGCAACCGGGAGCGCAAAGGTACTGGCCACTGCGAAGTTAACAGACGGGTAATTTTTTGCGGCGAGTTTGACAGCCGCCCTGGAAATATCCACCGCACAGATCTGGGCATCGGGTAAAGCTTGCTGCAAAGCGTTACTGTAGTAGCCTTCGCCACAGCCCAGATCCAGTATCCGCATTATGGATTCAACATCTGCCAGTTGGGCCTGAATCGCATCAACCAATGGACGGTATATCTGCGCCGTATGAATTCGCCGCCGCGCCGCAATCATCTCCGCGTTATCGCCAGGATCGCTGCTGCGTTTTTTATTGGAGGGCAGCAAATTGACATAGCCTTCGCGGGCACAGTCAAAGCTGTGATTATTTTCACAGGACCAGGATTTACCCGACTCGTTGACGCGCAAGCCAAGGCAACAGAAAGGGCAGGTCCAAACGGGTGTAGTGTCCAATTCAGTCTGTCCTGCCCGGCTCGCTAAGCCAGGCTATCTTCTGCAACAAAATACTTGGGGTCTTCAATAACATTTACCTCGACCATACCCTTGGCCTTGTGCAGCAGCTTGCGACACTCCGCACTCAGGTGCACCAGATGCAGTGTCTTGCCCGCATTCAGGTAGCGGTCAGCCAATGTATCTATTGCCTCCAGGCCGGAGTGGTCGGCAACCCGGGAGCGGGCGAAATCCACTATCACATCATCGTTGGCATCAGTGGGGTCAAAGTGTTCCAGGAAGGACGCAACCGAACCAAAAAACAGGGGGCCGGTTACCGCGTAAACCGTTGAACCCTTATGGTCTTCGCGGGATTCCACCAGAATGTGTTTGGCGTGTTCCCAGGCAAAAACCAGTGCCGAGACAATCACACCGACAACCACAGCTATGGCCAGGTCGGTGGCCACGGTCACCGCAGAAACCAATATTAAAACCAGCGCATCGCTGGTGGGAATTTTCCCCAGAATTCGAAAGCTACTCCACTCGAAGGTGCCGATAACCACAATAAACATGACGCCTATCAAGGCCGCCAGGGGAATCATTTCAATCAGTGAAGATGCCACCAATATAAACAGCAATAACGACAAGGCAGCTGTAATGCCCGACAGCCGGCCGCGGCCCCCGGAGTTCACGTTAATCATGCTCTGGCCGATCATAGCGCAACCGCCCATGCCGCCAAACATACCCGTCACCGTATTGGCAATGCCCTGGGCAATACACTCTTTATTGCCCCTGCCCCGGGTCTCGGTCAGCTCATCTACCAGGCGCAGGGTTAGAAGCGATTCGATCAGGCCGATAGCAGCAAGAATGAAAGAATAGGGCAGGATAATCCACAGGGTTTCCATCGTGAATGGAACCGTCGGGATATGGAAGCTGGGCCAGCCGCCTTTAATAGAGGCCACATCGCCTACAACCTTGGTATCCAGGTTGAGGCCGACAACCAGCAGGGTGACCACAACAATAGCCACCAATGAGGATGGAATAGCCGTAGTCAGTTTAGGCAGATAGTTAATAATGGCCATGGTCAGGAATACCAGGCCGACCAGCATATACAGCTGCTCGCCGTGCATCCAGGCGACGTCCACGATAGAGCCTTCCATAAAAGTGCCGGTTAACCAACCTGGCTCTCCTGCCTCGCCAAATTGTCCCAACTGGGCCAGGAAAATCACAATCGCCAAACCATTAACAAAACCCAACATCACCGAGTGGGGCACCATGCGGATAAATTTACCCAACTTGAACGCCCCCGCTGTCATCTGGATAACTCCCATCAGCACAACGGCGGCAAACAGATACTCAACCCCGTGATCTGCCACCAGAGCGACCATTACCACCGCCAAAGCACCCGTAGCGCCGGAGATCATACCCGGGCGACCTCCAATACAAGCGGTTATCAAGCCCACCATAAAGGCAGCATAGAGGCCGACGAGCGGCTCAACACCCGCCACAAAGGCAAAGGCCACGGCTTCCGGCACCAGCGCCAGGGCAACCGTCAACCCGGACAGCACATCGTTCTTGATAGTGGCTACTTTACTGGGATGCAGTTCAAACATGAGGGGCTCGCTAGGATTGGGCTTTCATAAAAATGAGGGCGCGCATTCTAGCACAGGGGTCAGGTCTAGATTTGTTGCTTTTTGGCCTAATTAGGCCAAAAAGCAACAAATCTAGACCTGACCCCGCTATTTTTGCAGCGCAAAAGCCACCAGAAAGTCCCCGGGCTTACCACCCATCCCCCCGTGGCCACCGGCGGCTATAACCACATACTGTCGCCCCTGGTACTCGTAGGTCATGGGCGTAGCCATGCCGGAGCGCGGCAGGTTTTTCTGCCAGAGTTTTTCCCCGGTCTTGGTATCGAAGGCACGAATATAGTAATCCATGGCGGCCCCGATAAATGTCAGCCCGGTAGCCGTGGTGATAGAGCCACCGGCGTTAGGGGTGCCGAACTCAAAATTTGGCACGATGGCCGGCGCAAGCTCCTCAATGGTGCCCAATGGCTTTTCCCACAAGATAGTGGATGACTTCAAATCAACCGCCATCAGCTTTCCCCAGGGTGGGGCCAGACAAGGTAAGCCCAACATAGACAGGAATGGTCTGCGGGCCATGGCGTACGGCGTACCGTGCATGGGGGACAGCTGCCAGCCCTCAAAGCGCCCCTCCTCTCGCTCCGCCTCCACTTTATCGCGGGGTATCAGGCGCACAATGGCACCAATCTGGTTTACATTGGCAATGATAATCTGGCGCTCCTCGTCCACCGACACGCCGCCCCAGTTGGAGCCACCGGGATACCCGGGATACATCAGGCTGCCCTGCAGGCTGGGCGGAGTATATATTCCCTCGGATCGGAGAGAATTAATCGTGTTTTGGCAATCCCATTTATCGAAAAGGGCAATACCCCAGGCATCATCTTCGGTAATCGTTTTCTGGCTA
>JADFVW010000224.1 GCA_015222725.1 Pseudomonadota bacterium
ATGGGCTGGCGATGCTAGCACAGCCCATGGAGTGAAACTAAGAAAACACTATTTTTCGAACTTGAGGACGACCTTCCACCACAGCTTTGGAAACAGCGCGTGCCACAGCATTAGCAGCCTCGCCTCCCCTGGATAGATGATGTCCTTATTTTTCGCTACACCTTTGTCGATGGCATCGACAATTTTTTCAGGGTCTGCGAGACGCCCGCTTTCCTTGGCTTCTCTCATACTGCCGGCTGAGTCCGTTTCCAGCGACTGGTCAATTAGCGGCGTATTGACCGCGGGAGGGCAGACCAGGTGCACCTTTACTCCCGTATCGCGAATCTCGTTCTGCAGGACTTCCACATAGGTGTTTACCGCAGCCTTGGTGGCGCAATAGGCGCCCATATGGGGGACCAGGGCATGCCCCGCCACAGAGCCAAAGACAATAATACGCCCGGATTTTCGTTCTATCATGGAAGACAGAACGCTTTTGATGAGGTAGGTAGTGCCGAAATAATTGATCCGAAACAGCCGCTCCATACTGTCGTGGGTTTCGTTTATCAGCTGATGGCTGGGCATCAGGGCGGCTGCGTGAACCAGGTGGTCCACCGGCCCCAATGCGGCGACCACGTCCTCTACCTTGGCCTCAACATCTTCAATACGTGAAATATCGCAGCGGTAGGGCGTAATTCCACTGGCCATGGAGAGCGTCTCCGCAAGACCCTCTTCATTGACATCGAAAATGGCGACCTTCGCGCCCCTGCCTGCCAATCGCAAGGCGATGATGCGACCCATACCGCTTGCTCCCCCTGTGACCAGAGCGACTTTACCTGCCATATCCGTCATATTTGTTTCCTGCTATTACTGTGACTAATGCGCCCTATAATGCGGTGGAAGAGGGAGCCTCACAAGTTCCGAATCGGCCACTATTGGTGATCTATATGCTCAAGTGGCAGCGCAGTTCTGTGTAGCACACGTCGCAACTCAAAGCTCGAGTGGACCCCGGCGACACCGGGAATGCGGGTAAGTTTTCCCAGCAGGAATTTTTCGTAGTATTCCATATCGGGTACCACGGCCTTGAGAAGATAGTCTGCGGATTGTCCTGTAACGACACTACACTGCATAACTTCGGGAAACTCGCGCACTTTCTCCTCGAACTCCTCGAAACGGTCGGGTGTGTGCCTGTCCATGCTGATGCCGATATAAGCCGTGAGTTTGAGCCCCAGTACCGACTGGTTCAATATGGAAACGTGGGACTCAATGATGCCGGATTCCTCCAGTCTCTTCACTCGACGTGAGCAGGGTGTGGGTGACAGGCCCACCCGTTCTGCCAGCTCCAGGTTACTGATCCGGCCATTGCCCTGCATGGCCTCCAGAATACGGCGATCGATACGGTCCAGTTTCATTATGTTGATCCGCAAATGGCATGGGGTTAAGGGGCTGGAATTCGCAGAGCGCTACATTGGACGCACCATTTGCTTGGAACCCCACGCCCTTATGGCGCGCCCAATGTAGCGCTCTGCTATTACGGCTATAGACTCACATACTTTTTGCTGGATACATAGTGAAAAGTGGTGTTAATACCTATTTATTACGTATATATAGAGATTAAATGCAATAAATAGATAATATATAGCCATATTTGCAACAATTCTCTACACCAATCGAACTATACTCTATTTATCCATATTAAGATTAGGCCATCGACTATGAAGAATTTTGACCATCGCAAGTACCAGCCATTTCCGGCTGTGAAAATGCCCATTAGGCGCTGGCCCGACAAGGTAATCAGCAAGGCTCCCCGCTGGTGCAGTGTGGATCTTCGCGATGGCAACCAGGCCTTGATAGAGCCAATGACGGCAAGACAGAAGTCCCGCCTGTACGATCAGCTGCTTAAAATCGGCTTCAAGGAAATTGAAGTGGGCTTCCCGGCGGCTTCCAGCCATGACTTTGCCTTTGTGCGTCAGTTGATAGAAGAGGAGCGCATCCCCGAGGATGTCACCATCCAGGTGCTCACCCAGGCCAGGGAAGACCTCATCAAGAAAACCTTTGACGCATTGAAAGGTGCTCGCCGGGCTATTGTGCACGTGTACAACTCGACCTCCACTATCCAGCGTGAGCAGGTGTTCGGTCTGGACCGGGCCGGCATTCTCGATATCGCTGTGAAAGGTGCGAAACTGGTGCGCGAATATGCCGATAAGTATCCGCAAACCGAGTGGGTGTTTGAGTATTCCCCCGAGAGCTTTACCCAGACCGAAATGGATTTTGCCGTGGAGGTGTGCAATGCGGTGACCGCTGTCTGGCAGCCCACACCACAGAACCCCGTCATCCTGAATCTGCCCGCAACAGTAGAGGTGAGCACCGCTAACGTCTACGCCGACCAGATAGAATGGTTTTGCAATCACATTAATAACAGGGACAGTTTACTTATCTCCCTGCACACCCATAACGACCGGGGTTGTGGCGTGGCCGCATCTGAAATGGGACTTCTTGCAGGAGCCGACCGGGTGGAGGGCACCCTTATGGGCAACGGCGAACGCACTGGCAATCTGGATATCGTAACCATGGCCATGAACCTCTACAGCCAGGGCATAGACCCCCTCTTGCAACTGGGTCATATGGACGAAATAATCCAGACAGTAAAAGAGTGTACTCAGCTGCCAATCCATCCACGGCACCCTTATGCAGGTGAGTTAGTGTTTACTGCGTTTTCTGGCAGCCACCAGGATGCCATTAAAAAATGCCTCCATAATCGCAGTGACGACAGCGAGCAAAAGCAACCCTGGGAGGTCGCCTACCTGCCCATCGACCCGGCGGATATCGGCCGTTCCTACCAGGAGGTAATTCGTATAAACAGCCAGTCCGGCAAGGGTGGTATTGCCTATGTACTGGAACGAAACTTTGGGCTGGAATTGCCACGCTGGTTGCAGATCGATTTCAGCTCCGCGGTACAGGCCTATGCCGAGGAGGAAAAAACCGAGGTTGAGCCCGAGGCTATTTTTGAGCTTTTCCAACAGATCTACCTGTCGGATGGCGGTCGTTGGAGCCTGGGGAATTA
>JADFVW010000225.1 GCA_015222725.1 Pseudomonadota bacterium
ATTTTAACACCCGACTTTTTCTCCGATAACTCCTTGCCCTCACGCAGGGCGTAGGCAATGCCCTCGATAATGGCGCGGTAGATGTGGGCTCGGGTGTGAACATCACCAAACCCAATCATCGCGCCCTTGGCCTCCGGCCCAGGTGTGCGAATGCCCGGGTTCCAATAGGGCTGTATTACCAGACCCATTGAGCCGGCGGGAACCTGCTTGAGAAGGTCATCAAACAACACCTCTGTGGCAATGCCCTGCTCACTGGCCAGCTGCTCCTCTCGCAAGCCAAACTCTTTCTTAAACCAGCTCACCATCCAATACCCCCTCTGCACTATAACCTCCGTGTTATAGGTATTGGGCATGGCCGCCGGGTAGGGTGGAACGTGGCGTACCGCCTCAACATATTTGCTGTTGGTGGTGTTATAGGTGGCGGTGGTGCCATAACTGAGGCTACCTGTCTCCGGAGTAAGACAGCCAGAGCCCAGCACTTCACAGGCCTTGTCCGCCCCGGCGGAAATTAAGACGAGGCCAGCGGGAATACCGGTTTCCAGCGACGCCTGTTCAGATATTTTCCCCAACTCAGAGCCACAGGGCACTAAATCGGGCAGCATACTACGCGCAATGGGAAGCGCCTGCCATTTCCAGTCCCATTTGCGACACCAGTCGTGCCGTTTAAAGTCAAAGGGGAGGTAGCCCACCTGGCTGCACACAGAGTCGACATAGTTGCCTGTTAATTTGTGCGTGTGATAACCCGAGAGCAATAAGTACTTGTGGGTTTGTTGCCAGATTTCCGGTTGCTGGTGTGCAACCCAATTGGCCTCTGCCTCAGAGCGAAAATACTGTATTGTCGAACTCTCGCCGGCGAGGGCAAAGGCTGCCCGCCAAAGGGGGTTCATGGGCTCCAGTTCTTCCTGTTTGCGCTGATCCAGCCAGACAAATGCCGGCCGCAGGGGTTTGCCCCTGGCATCGACATTGACCATGGTTGCCCGCTGTGTGGTCAGGGCCACGGCTTTTATTTGTGCTTTGGGAAAATCCAGCTGGGGCCAGAGCTCCTGACAGGCCTGGCACAACATCGCCCAGTAGTACTCAGGTTGCTGTTCCGCCCAACCCGGTTCAGTAGAAAAGTAAGGCTCGATATCCACCTTACTTTTTGCCACCAACTGCCCATCCAGGTCGAAGATCAGCGCCCTGACACTCTGGGTACCGTTATCGATGGCAAGTACGTAGGCTGGCTCCTGACTCATGCGATTCTCTATTGCAGCGGCAGGCTATAATGCTTTTGCCAGATAAGGCGGTATCGAGCCACTTCGTTCTGCCACTTTATATCGTCCCAGCCCAGCTCCTGCAGGCATATTTTTTCCATCTCGGGAAACAATTCCTCTCCGCCATTTTTTAAAAGAAGACCCAGTCGGGTGCGCCGCAACAGTAAATCATCCAGATGCATCACCGCCTCATGTCTGGCCGCCCAGCGACACTCGGCCAGGCAAAACTGAGTCTCAGCAATTAAATCCTGCTCTCCTTCATGGGCATAAGCAAGCAGATGCTCGACGTTGCTACCGTATCGCCCGCCCATGCGACTCAGCCAGCTCCCCCGGGGGAATTGGGTATCGGGCGCGGTAAATATACGATCATCACTTGCATCGGAGAACGGCTTCTTTAGCCAGAGCCGGGCGGCATCGAGCGCATTAATGGCGGCCAAACGGAAGGTGGTCAGCTTGCCTCCACTCACCGTCACCAGGCCTTTTTCTGCCCACACCGCATCATCGCGGCGTTCTTTTGACGGATCCTTATTTTTGTCTGAACCAATAACCGGGCGCACACCTGAATAACTTGAAATAACATGCTCGGGACCCAGCTTGCTCCCGGGGTAGTGAATGGCGAGAATTTCCAGCAGGTATTCAACTTCCTCTTGGGTAATGCTCGCCTCGACATCCATGTCCTCCTGGTGGTCAAAATCTGTGGTGCCAACCAGGGTGGCTCCCTCCCAGGGAAAGATAAAAACAGGCCTTTTGTCCTGGGGGTGGAACAGGGTCAGGGCCGCATCCACCGGCAATAGCTTATGCGGGAAAACCAAATGGCTGCCGCGCAGGGGGCGTATGCGTTTCTCATTGATAACTTCACTGCGCAGGCGATCAGCCCAGGCTCCGGTGGCATTGATAACCACGGGTGCGCGTAGTTCCAGCTGCTCGCCTGCCTCTTCGCCCTCTAAAAAAGAGACATCCTGCACAAGCAGGCCACAAACCTGGCCGCCAGCATTATTCTCAGTTGATGGCGTCTTTATCAGGTTTTTTGCCCGTACATAGTTCAGTACCTGGCCACCCGCCTGTATAGCCTCCTGCAATACCCTCAGAACAAGGCGCGCATCATCAACAGCCGTATCCGTATAGTAACAGGCGCCCTTCATATCCCGGTTTTCAACCCCGGGGAACCGCTCTATCACGGTCTTTTTATCGACGTAGTAATGATCCTTTATTCCCGCCAGCATGTCATAAACACTCAGCACCATACCCATAACAAAACGGCCGGGAAACTGCCCCTTTCGCAGCAGAAAATAATAGCCTATACGTTCAACCAGGCCGGGCGCCTCTCTTAACAAGCGCTCGCGCTCTCGAACCGAGTGTCGGGTAAGCTTGAGGTCACCCTGAGCGAGGTAGCGCAGGCCACCGTGGACCATTTTGGAGGAGCGACTGGAGGTGCCCCAGGCAAAGTCCCGCTGTTCCACCAGCAGGGCCTTCAGACCCCGGCGCGCCGCTTCACGCAATACCCCAGCGCCTATAATTCCACCCCCTACGATAATGACATCCCACTGGCTACCCGATTCGGATTTGAGCGACTGCCACAGGGGTTCCCGGTTGCTGAAAGAGGTCGGTTTACTATTCATCGTTATCTCTTTACGTTACAAAAAGGGTGGTGGGCTAGGGAACCAACTTGCCAGGATTCATGCGTCCATCGGGGTCGAACATCTGGCACAGCTCCTTAATAGCCTCAATGCCCAACTCGCCCTTTTCTGCCGGAAGGTATTGCGCGTGATCTGTGCCCACTCCGTGCTGGTGGCTGATGGTGCCGCCGTGCCTGACAATGGCCTCGGCACCGGCCGCCTTCAATTTCTGCCAGCGCTGCATTGTCTCTTTGTAAGTGTGCCCTGCACGAAAGAGATAGGTGCTATAAACACTGCAGCCCTGCCCGTAAAAATGTGACAGGTGAGTAAAAACGTGTACGTCCTCCTCCTCGGCACACAGGGCATTGCCAATATCGCGCTCCATATCAACCACTGCAGACGTCACACTGGACCAGTCCAGGCA
>JADFVW010000226.1 GCA_015222725.1 Pseudomonadota bacterium
CCACTACAATGGCAGCGCAGCGAATAAACTCACTCCCTGGGGCTCGCTCTACCCCAGGTGCCCCACTTTCACCCAAATCAGGGTGTCCTGTTCAACATAGGGGTTATGCTGACTCATGTGGGGGCTGCGAATCCAGGTGCCCGCCGGATAATGCCCATGCTCGTCGATCAATTCGCCCTCGATGACATAGATCTCTTCTCCACCCATATGCCTGTGCGGCTGAAACCGCTCTCCAGCAGGCCATCTAACCAGCGCCACTGACTCGCTTTCAAAATTGTGCAGCGGCATCACTTTAAGATTGCCATTACCCGCTTGCCAGGGTTCGGCGTTTGTATCAATGCAGGCATGCCGCGTATCACCCAACTTGAACTGGTGCAGTTTCACCAGGATAACGCAGCCGTTCTCACTGAATGGGGCGTGAATAAAGCCCTCCGGATTACGAAAGTAAGTGCCCGCCGGGTAGTCGCCACTCTCGTCAGAAAACACCCCTTCCAATACCAGGATTTCCTCACCCAGAGGATGATTATGTTGCGAGAAAGAGGCTCCTGCATCGTATTTAACAATACTGGTAGCATGCCCCCGCTCAGCTTCCTCCCTGGCCAGGCGCTTTCGCCAAACACCGGGCATGGGGCTTTGTACCCAGGGCTCATCCGGGGTGTTAATGACCACTTTTTGTTCAAAGTTCATATTTAACATGCTTGCCAGACTCCGGTCCCCGAGAGTGCATAGTAATCTGTTATTATCCACCAGACCATGACTGATCCAAATTCACCCAGACAAAAAAACGCCGAAGAGACAAGCGAAAAACGTCCCCTGTCCATCCGGGAAACCCTGTCGATTTTAATCGCGGGGCATATCGGTGTTCGCAAAGCCTCTCAGCGCGCGGAGGATTTTGGCCGCGCCAGGGGGGTAAATGTTTTCTTCGCGGCTGTCGCCTACTTCAGTGTTATTGTCTTTTGCCTGGTATTACTTGTGAGATATATTGTCGGATGACCTTTGCACTCTCTGTTCTAGACCAATCCCTGGCCCGCTCCGCCGACAAGGCCGCCACTGCACTTCAAGAAACCATTGAAATGGCCCAATGGTGTGAGCAGCTGGGCTACAAGCGCTTCTGGGTATCGGAACACCACGCATTTTCTGCCGTGGCTGGCAGCGCTCCGGAGGTTTTACTTGCAGCCATAGGTGCAGCCACCAGCACCATTCGAATTGGATCTGGCGGCATAATGTTACCCCACTACAGTGCCTATAAAATTGCCGAGGTCTTTTCCCTGTTGGCGAACCTCTACCCGGATCGGGTGGATTTGGGGGTGGGCCGAGCACCGGGTGCCGACATGTCTACAGCGGTCGCGCTGGCCACAGATGGAAAACCGAAGTTTGAGAAGTTTCCGGAACTGGTTGCCCAATTGAGCGACTACCTATGGGCGGATAATACCCAGCCTGTGGTCAGCCCCAAGCCACCCGCAAACCTGCCCCTGTGGATGCTGGGTTCCAGTGCGGACAGCGCCATTTTGGCGGCCCAGCGGGGCCTGCCCTACAACCTGGGCTTATTTATTAACCCTCAGGCAGACCATCGGCTTATCGGCCTGTACAAGGAACACTTCCAGCCCAGTGAAAAACTGTCTTCGCCCTATGCAATTTTAACGATCAGTGTGTTCTGCGCGGACGATGAAGCGCAGGCTAAAGCCCTGCAATTAACCTACGACCTCAACCTGTTCCGCTTCTTTACCGGCCAGTCTACCGGCGTATCCCTGACACCGCAGGAGGCCCTGGCCTACCCCCTTGGGCCTCAGGAGCAGGCATTTATTGCCGGGCGCACTAACAGTCGCGCGACGGGCACACCCGAGCAGGTACGCGAGCAAGTTACTCGGCTGGCCGAATTACATTGTGCTGATGAAATAATGGCAGTTACCAATATCTATTATTTCGAGGATCGGAAGCGGTCGTTTGAGTTACTGAAGACGGCTTTTCAGTAAAGTAAAAAAGCATGGCTAAATCACGATAGTGCGCAATAGATTGGGAGCGTGCTCAACTCTCGGTTTTTACCCCACAGCTAAACGTTGGTTCCAGAATACAGGCATCCGGTGGACCAAACACTTGCCAGTACTCCATCAAACCCACATCTTCAAAATACTGATGTAATCGAGGGTCAGACAACAGGGCAGTAGTTTCTGGCTGCCAGAACAGAGTGAACCAGAAATTGACATCAGGCGCAGCCGCCGCCAGGGATTCAAAGACAAGGTCATTGGCTTCAAGCAAGCCACCGTACAGATAGATGAAGTTGAGCTTGCCCGGTATTTCCAGGCTCGATAATTCACGCATGCGCTCCATGGCGATGTAGCGCAACTCTGGCGTCTCCAGCGCGTTGACAACCGTGCGTAAAACATCCTTCATCACCTGTGGCATGGGATGAGAAGCTTGGTCGAGGATGTCTCTTGCCACCTGCCATTGATTGCGCAGCAGGGCTACACCAAAGCGAACGCGGAACGCAGGGTAGCCCTGTAACTCCCGACCCCGTTTGTCCAGATAGAGCGCCCTGTCATAGTCGCCCGCACTGACCAGCAACAGGGAATAGCGAATCAATACGCGCGCATTATAGGGATTTAGCCGCAGTGCCCTGGCATAGTATTCCATCGCCTCGTCAATTTTTCCCGCGCGCTCCAAAATGTCCGCGTGGTGCTGGGCAAGGTCATCATTGTTCGGCTCCAGCAGAACCGATTTACGCAGCGCATAGCCTCGGCCTATCCAGCTATTGTCACC
>JADFVW010000227.1 GCA_015222725.1 Pseudomonadota bacterium
CTGGCAGGTCATCAAGAAATACAATATGGAGAAGGTTGATAGCTGGATATTCTCAGGCGATTTTGCCGAGAAAATTCGCTACAACATTGACCCGAGTTGGCACGGAGAATTACCGCGCAGTTATTTTTACTCTGCGGACCACACACGCCAAGCCCACAGCGGCACATTATCTGAACAAATGCTCATTCGCTGGCTAGCACAGGAATAAAATATTGGTGTGGCAGAACTAAAATTGGATGCCCATACGGGATCACTATTCAATTTGGACTATCACTGATAGAATCAGTCTAGTCGCCATTCGACCAAATAAATCCTATGGGTTTCGATTTATCAGGCTCCATGGCGATAATTCGATCGAGTGCCTGAAACACTATCTCAAATTTTTCATCGTACTCTGTGCGAAGTAATTTAATTGTAGACTTTATATCATCGGTCTCGGTCAGTAATTGCCGTATTTTGACAAAAGCTCTCACGATCTCAATATTAACTTCAATTGCTCTCTTACTCTTCAGCACACTGGACAACATGGCAATACCCTGCTCGGTAAATGCATAAGGCATACTACGTCGACCGCCCCAACTTGAGGTCACAGTATGTGACCGCAAGATTTCATACTCATTCCTGTTCAGTTGAAACATAAAGTCTGCGGGAAATCGATCCAGGTTCCTTTTTACGGCCTGGTTTAGCTGTTTTGTCTCAACACCGTACAAAGCAGCTAAATCAGAGTCCAACATGGCCTTGACGCCTCGGACAACAAATACAGCAGGGAGTATAGTTTCTAAACTTATAGTTTTTTTCATGTGCTGCTCATGGGCGACAAACTAGTTGCAGCTATAGTCGTGCAGCTATTAACTCACAATTTTAATGCAGATGCAGAAAATGAACGCATTTGATCTATAACGACCTGTGGATTCGGCCGTTATGGGAGGTGCCTTTGTAATTAGGCCAGTCCGATGCAATTATTCCCCGGGAATTTATCGGCGTACTTCCATGCAGGTCATCTCCCTAAACCACACCCAATAGTTTACTGACAAAGTCATTAAGAAATTTTCCCTGCGGATCCATCTCTTTGCGTATTCGCAAGAAGTCGTTAAAACGAGGATACAGCAGCGAAAGTTCTTTATGGCTGAGCGAGTGTAGCTTACCGGGATGAGGGCGTCCCTCGTATTTTCGAAGGATCGTCTCCATGCGGTCAAAGTAGGGCCGGTGGTCCCTGTCGATAAACTGGTGCACGCTGATGGAGCAGGTTGTTCGCTGATAAAAGGGGCTTAGCCATATATTGTCGGCCTTGGCGTAGCGATACTCGATGGGGAAGACGATGTTGATATTCTCCTTGCGGATGGTATCCATCATCTCGCGAATACAGGCCGGTGCAAGTTCGGCAGGCAGGCTGTATTCCATCTCGTTATTTCGGATGTCGCGTGTATTAGAGAATATTTCAAAAGCGCGACCTATCTCTGTTTCCGGCTCCACCGTCCTGGCCGCCATATTGCCCAGGCGGTGGCGCATAAAGCCCGGCACCCAATCATAGACCTCTGACATCATGCGGAAGGTTTCGTAACTGTCCTCTTCCGAGTAGCGGTTTTCTATATTGGGATCTTCATCTGTCTCATTGTGAACAATGGCGAAAACATAGTCGGTATGCGGCAGCGCAAAAAACTCAAAATTACGATTGTCTGCCCGCAGTTCGTCTACACGCTCCAGAGCCTCTTCAAAAGGCATAATCCACTGCCTGCGTTTCAGCTTGAGGGCGTCTGTGAGCTGCATTTTAATCTGGCTGACCGCACCGAGTGTGCCCATACTGGTACGGGCCGCGTTGAACAAGTCGGAATTTTTATCCGCCGAACACTCTATTACCTCGCCCTCCGCATTTACCAGGCGCATTCCGGTCACCATACTCGATAGTGAGCCGAAGCTTTCCCCAGCACCGTGGGTGGAGGTGGCAATCGCACCGGCCAGTGCCTGCCTGTCGATATCGGGCATATTGGCAATACTCAGACCATCTTTCCACAGGGGCTCACCCAATTCCGCCAGGGTGGTTCCGGCCCATACATTAACCTGTTTGGCGGGCTTGTCGATACTCTCAATGCCCCGCAAGCGCGCCAACGACATCAATGTCTGGTCTGTGGGTACCAGAGCGTTAAAACTGTGACCTGAACCGACAAAGCGTATCGCCTGCTTCGATTGGCCAATCATCTGGGCCAACTCGGCCTCGTCCGCAGGAGCCACCCGCAAACTGGGCTGGCAACGCTGCAAACCGGACCAGTTGGACCAGGGGAGTACCCGCTTGCCATTTTTGCCCATGACACCCTTTGTAGGTGCCGGGGCCGGGGGCTCGCTGGCACCATCTCCGCAGCCACCTATGACGCCCAGGGCACTGCCTAAGCCCGCGGTTGCCAAACTCGCCCCAGCGAGTTTCACCAGCTTGCGCCTGTCGATATTCATTTTATTCAGATTCATGTCACTACCCTCTCGCGCCCAGACTAACTCTGTGCTCATTCTCCAACTAAAAGAAACACTGATCGTCGCCGCGATATGTCTTCACTTCCTGCTCTACTTTTCCATCCACAATCAGCAGGGCCGTCCTGAAGCGCTCACATATCTCCCCCGCCTTGGCGTGACGCAAAAATACGGGATCACCGGGCTCCAGAGTGCGGGACTTGCAAACTACCGGGGTCTGCACTTCACCCGCGCCTTCCATGGGCAGTAAACTGCTGTTCTCGGGGAGGCAGGGACTGGGCAGGCGATCTTTTCCCGCCGCCCCGGAGGCGATGTAGCCACCACCACTGCAGGTATAGATTTCGTCGTCCGGATTGCGCGCCACCGCCAGTGCGAACATCGCCGCCGGGACAAATTCCAGGTCGACATAGTTATCAAATATCGCCGAGGCATAGAAGGCCGAGCCCACCGCTATCTCAGTGCAGGCAGGGTCCTGGCTGGTGGGAATCAGGCTCATAGACCCGCCGCCGTTAACAAAGCGCAGCCCTGCACCGGCATTGTGCAGAGCTTGCACCACGTCACCGCGCAGTTTCGTGAGCCTGGGTATTGATTTCCGCTTCAGGTAGCGCATCAGTTGATTCTTTAGCGCTTGACCGGGAACATTATCCATTACACCGGCGATCTGGGCATCGTAGCCCATCACACCCTCGAGACGCACGTGTGAGCACTGCCTTACGGCTTCATACACGCGCATTGCAGCTTCAACAGAACGCACTGGCGAACGTTTAACACCAAAGTATATGGGCCCGTGTTGCGTGGACATATCCACGTCCAGGCACAGTGGAACGGTTACATCGTGGGCTGCGGCGAGACGATCAATGCGCTCGACGTGTTCCACGCTGTCGACCATCAGAGTGATGTCGGCGCCTTTCTCAATCGCCAGGCATACATTTTTAATACTTGCTGGAACAGCGGTTGGATAGGCCACCAGCAGGTCTGAAAGCCCCTGCTGGCTGAGGAATACAGCCTCATCGGCGCTGTAACACATCACACCCTGAAACTGCTCACTGAGGGAGAGGATATGCTTGATCATGGTCACACAGCGAATAGATTTTGATACGACCCGCACTCGCTTACCATTGGCTGCAGC
>JADFVW010000029.1 GCA_015222725.1 Pseudomonadota bacterium
GCATACCGTTGCTGTTTTAGCAGCAGGGCGTCCACCAGTACGCTGCCGGCCTCGGTAAGAAGTACGTCCTTGGCTTCCTCTTCCTCCTCGTCCTCCTCGGTGGAAGCCACTGTCGCATCAGTGTCGCTGTCTGTGTCGGCATCGGCATCGGCATCGCTGTCCGTTTCAGAAGTCTCCGCGTCTTCATCCACTTCGTCTTCGTCATCATCCAGCGAGGTCAGTAGCTCCTCTCCCGTGGCCAGGCGCAGCTTGTTCTCAATATTAAGGGCTTTTTCTTCCTGGCTGTCGCGCAGGGCGATCCTGACCTCTTCATTGAGAGGCAGTTCCTTGATCTCCCGGGTTTTCTGGGCCAGGTCAATCTGGTCCTCCAGGTAGATGAAGTCCGGATTGTGCTCGCTGCGCTCCTGGAACAGGTTGGTCACGTGTGGCAGTACCGTGCTCAAATCATTGTACTGGTGGTGCCGCACCGGGTTGATCTGGTCCCAGTTGAGGGCGTGATCCAGGGCGCTCTCGCCGATCTCTTTGTTGTCATAAATCGTTGGAAAAGCCACATCCGGCACCACACCTTTGTGCTGGGTACTGCCACCGGAGATGCGGTAAAATTTGCTTTCGGTAATTTTCAGCTGCCCCTCGGTGAGGGGGATGAGTGTTTGTACCGTGCCTTTACCAAAGGAGCGGTCTCCCACGATAATGCCGCGCTGGTAGTCCTGTATGGCACCGGCGAAAATCTCCGAGGCAGATGCGCTGAGGCGGTTGACCAGTACCACCAGGGGGCCTTCGTAGTAGGGGCTCTTCAGGCGTTTGCCATCGCGCCAGACACGGCGGGAGGAATGGCGGATTTGTACGGTAGGACCATATTCGATAAACAGGCCGGTGAGTTCATTGGCTTCCTGCAGGGAGCCGCCGCCGTTGTTACGCAGGTCCACGACAATGCCCTCAACACCCTCGTCCTGTAATTCCTGCAGTAATTTTTTCACGTCACGGGTGGTGCTCTTGTAATCCTTGTCACCCCGGCGCATGGAGTCAAAATCGATATAGAAAGCGGGAATATCGATGACGCCGACTTTAATAATTTTGTCGCCGTCTGGTATTTCCAGTACCTTCTTCTGCGCGGATTGCTCTTCCAGTTTCACCTTGTTGCGCACAATGGTAATGACCTTGCGCTGGTCAGTGGATTTTGCCTTGGCCGGTATCACTTCCAGGCGCACTATCGAATCCTTGGGGCCGCGGATCAGTTCTACCACTTCATCCAGGCGCCAGCCAATCACATCCTCGAGCTCACCATCTTCTCCCTGGCCTACCCCGACAATGCGGTCCGAGGGGTGCAGTTCACCTTGTTTGTCTGCCGGCCCTTTGGCCACCAGGCGTGCCACTTTGGTGTATTCGTCCTCCAGTTGCAGTACCGCGCCAATACCCTCCAGCGACAGGCTCATATTGATATTGAAGTTTTCCGAGCGCCGTGGGGAGAAATAATTGGTATGCGGATCGTAAAGTTCAGTGAGAGAATTTGCGTAGATCTGGAACACATCCTGGTTGTTGTACTGCTTAACCCGCTTGAGCTGGTTTTTGTAGCGCTTCTCCAGAGTGGGAGCGATCTCGTCAGCGTCCTTGTCCGCCAGTCTCAGGCCCAGCACCTGGTTTTTGAGTTGCTTGCGCCAGCGATCATCCAACTCCGTCTCGGACTCGGCCCACTCCCTGTCCTCTACATCCAGCGGGTAGCTTTCATCAATAGTGAAATCCATGGCTGCCACGGCCTCGGGGAGATCTGCCAACAGGGTTTCAAGACGGGCCTGCAAGCGCTGCTGAAACCGGTTGAATATAACAAATCCGGCATCCAGCTTGCCTTCTGCCAACTGCTCGTCCATCACCGTACGATATTGCTCGAACTCCGCCAGGTCTGCTGCGGTGAAGAACATCTTGCCCCTGTCGAGGCTGTCGATATAACTGTCCAGGTGCTGGGAAGAGAGCGTGTCGTCGTACTCGAGCTTGGAGTAGTGGCGCTCCTCCAACTGCTCTATCATCTCTACGATGGTTTCCCGCTGGCTGTCGCTGTATTCGATCAGGGCCCAGCTTGGGAGAGACAGAGCGCCCAGCAGGACGGCGGGGAGGGCCAGGCGGGTAGCGGCCTTGATGTGACTGAGTACGTTCAAAATAGTAATACCTGAATAAAGCGGAATGGGTAAGTGTAACGCCCTGTGGCGAGGGGTCAAACACTGATGTATAGATTAGCCGGATAGTAAAAAGTTCGATTATGAAGAGACTAATGCCTACTTAATTTCACCGAAATACAGAAAATAACTATAAATAGTAATAATACATATAGTTAAGCTACATACTTAAAGTAATATATAGAATAAATATTAAGCCAGCTGCAACTCCAGATTGGCACTCGCGTAGCCACGGGCATGACGTTCAACTCGATCAAAAGGCGCGGTGGCGCGGCCAACGTGGCTGTTTGGTTGTATTGGGCTATTATTACGGTACGAGTTAAATAAAAAGAACCATAAAGCGGGGTAGTTTAGCCATGAACACGCCAGCAAGCGGTATTGCCGACCCTTACAGTCTTGATATTGCGGATATCGACCCGGCTGATCCCGTACTTTTTGAAACACAGACCCACTGGGATTATTTCAAACGCTTGCGGGAAGA
>JADFVW010000030.1 GCA_015222725.1 Pseudomonadota bacterium
AGCCCCAAATTCAATTAAATTAGGGCATTTTTGATCATTAGAAAAGACCCGCCTGATTTAGCGACAGATAGACGGACAGAGAATTTGGGCAGAATGAGCCCTAGAATTGATCCGGGCGCAGCAGCGCATCGTGACCACCATCGACAAACAAGATAGAGCCACAGATATAGCGCGACGCAGGATCCAGCAGGAACACCATGGCATCGGCAATCATGTCGGGACTGGCCATCGCCCCGTAGGGTATGGATTTTTGAAACTCGGCCATCGCTCCGCCTAAGTCCGCATCGTCGAAGACTTTATCGGTGAGAGGTGTTTCGGTCATCCCCGGGGCTACGACATTCATTCGCACTCCCCTACCCATTAGCGCCGGGCAGCTGCGCCTTACCCAGCGGCTCAAGGCATTCTTGGAGCCGGCATAGGCATTGTGCCCATCCAGAGTGTCGATCAGGGAACAGGCCCCCTCCTCGTCTCCGGACAGGAGCAGCTGAATATGTTCTTCGTTCAGGCCCGGCATAGAGGCGGAGTTGGAACCGACTGCCACAATAGCGCCCTTCTTCATGGCTACAAGGTCAGCAAGCCCTTCAATCAACACGGTTGCTCCAAAGTAATTTACCCGGGAAATTAACGACAGCGGTTTGGCTACCGGTGGCAAACCGGCACAGGCAATAAAACCGTCCAGCCCCTGTGGGGCCAACTTTTTAATACCCTCTATCGCAGTATTGCGCCCCTCCCCGGTGGCAAGATCTGCCTCAATATCGGCGTTGCGCAGGTCTACCACAATGACGGTATCACCCCGCGCGCGCAGCTTTTCTTTCAAGGAGGCACCAATGCCGGTTGCACCACCTGTCATTGCATATGTCATCGTCATTGTTATCGAGCCTTCTCTTCACCATGGATGAGCCAACCCTAACCTCCGTCCGGCGTTATTTCCAGCGGCAACTCGATATCCTGCAGCCGAGTATAAATATCCGCACTTCAATTGCGCACCTGCCATGTCGTGAAAAAACTATTGACCTGAATCAATATATAACGGCTGGTGAGGTCTCACAATCTTAGTCACGATTACATAAGCCGACACTTCGATAAGGACAGCGACATGACCGCCTACGAAAAACCACAGCCCTATATCATTAAGGCAGAGGAACGTCCCGAGCGCTATGCCCGCGGATGGTATGTTATTGGCAGCTCCATGAGTGTTGGCTACAAGCCGCGCATGCTTGAGGTATTCGGCACAAAACTGGTTGCCTACCGGGGCAAGGAAGACGGGAACGTGCATATTCTCGATGCCTACTGCCCGCATATGGGCGGCGACCTCAGCGATGGGGAAGTCTGCGGCAACTCCGTGGTCTGCCCCTTCCACAAGTGGAGCTGGGGCTCAGATGGCGTGTGCAACGACATTCCCTACGCCAAAAAAATACCCGAGAAAGCCGTTATAAAATCCTGGCCAAGCCTGGAAAAAAGCGGCTTGATCTTTGTATGGCAGGACCCAGAAAATGGCGAGCCTATTCCCGAGCAGGAGCCCAAGAAAATGGACGACTGGTATTCCGATGCCTGGACCGACTGGGAAATGGCCGCTATTCCAATCGCCTCGCTGGGCCGCGAGCTGGTCGACAATATGTGTGACATGGCGCACTTTGGCCCCATTCATTACACCGAGGTTGCGTCCTTTATGAACACCATGGAAGGGCATGTATTTGTTCAAAAAATGGTGGGTGGACACTCCATCCTGACGGAGGGCGACGAGAGCCTGATCACCAGCGTCGCCACCTACGAGGGGCCGGCCTATATGACGACAACCATGACCGGCATGATGGACGGCCACCCCATGACCGTGCACCTGCTGGTGAGTCATATCCCATCGGATATGGGCAACTTCCTGATTAACTTCGGGGTGATGGTGAAGAAAGCCGAGGGTGGCACAGAGGTAGAAAATAAGGCCATGGCCGAGGCCTACATGGAGAAAAACATTGAGTCGTTCCAGCAGGATGTGGCCATCTGGAACAACAAGTGCATCATCGACAACCCGCTGATGTGCGATGGCGACGGGCCCATAAACCTGGTGCGCAAATGGTACAGCCAGTTTATGACTGACGTAGCCGACATTTCCAACGACCAGGTTAAGGCCCGCGATCATGTCACCGTCGAGGGGCCCAGCGTGGAGGAAACAATAGCTAAAATGGCTTGCTGATAAGTCGTACCCAGCCAGTGATCTGCACGCTGGTCATACTCTCGAAGCCTAAGTAGGGAGCGCTAGTTGCAGATCGTGCTGCCGTCATTGGCCACTGCGTAGAACAAACAATCTGACTGCGCGATTGCGGCATTGCTTGTAATCATAAAGAGTTTGAGGGGCTGGGCCGCGTACAGCCTGCCCTCTTCCACGCGCACCAGTTTATCCACCGCACAGCGCCCGTTCGCATCGAGCGCACTGAACAGCTCTGTCTCTGACACCCCGGTCCAGCCCAACTGCGTGTTCTGCGACACGCTACCGAAATTATGATGTTCGATATCAAGGGATAATGTAATGTCGTGCAACTCACTGGGGCGCTCTGCATAGGTAAGGCTGATGCCCTCGTTCAACTCCAGTCGAATCGGATTAAAAAGCAGCTCGAGCCCCCAATCGGTATCGCCCTGGGCCAGCACGGTGGGCGCCGTAAAATATCGGCACAAACCCTCGTAGGCCAGCTCGTGGGCTTCATCGTCCAGGCGACCACCCACTTCCACAGTAACCGTTGGATAGGAGTGTTCGCTGATATCCATCAGAGCGCCCAGCTCGAGATTGGATACAATCAAGCGCTGGGTGAAGATTGAAACAAGGGCGTCATGCTGTCTGTCCATATGGGTACACACGCCGAAAGATGGCCCCGAGCCCGAGGTATTGTGCATATCAATGACCGCCTCGGGATGGTGCAGGCGCAGTAACTCCAGAATCTCTTCTGCCAATTCTCCCTGCGCGTCTTCAAAAGGTGGTCTGAAGCAGCGATTCAGGTCGCGCACGCCGGGCAGCATGCGGTTGCTGAAATTGGGGGTTTCGAGCGCGGCCTGTACAGAGGCGATAACACAAACAATATTAACTGCCGGACGCTGCCCGGATTTTAACCAGCGAAACAGGGCGATCGCACCGGAGGGTTCATTGCCGTGCAGCAAGCTTACAAAGGCACGGGTTCGAGATGTGTCTTCGCCTTCCAGAAACAGGCAGGCAGGCCCACCCAGGTAACGCAAAAACTGCAGGACATTACTACCGACATCATCAGCCGGTGGATTACGGAGAAAATTAAAATGTCTCATAGCGACCATTCCGCCACCGGCACATTGCATTCGCTGTTGCTGATAAAGTCCTCGAGCATATGATGCAACGCCCTGTCCAAAGGCATTTTTCCCTTCAGCTGAGCCAGGCGTTTCTGCTGCCAGATGGCGCCGGTTTGCTGCCGCTGTAAGCGCGTTTCAATGACCGACAGGTAACGCCCCGACTCCTCGCTACTGATACCCAGTCTGGCCAACCCCTGCTGCGCACAAGGTAAAAGCTCCTCGATAATTGCCGATACAGATCGCTCCGCGCACCCCGACTGATCCAGTTGTGGCCAAATCAGCCTCGCTCCCAGGCCTCTCTGGGCTGCACGATAAAAGTTATACTCCGCCATATGGAAAGGCAGGGCCGGTAAAAGGTCATTTATACGCGGCCGAATGCCCTCGCTCAATCCGATCAGGAAGGCGGCATTGGCCACCATATCTATCGCGGATGGCCCCGCTGGCAACGCGCGCATCTCAATCCGCAGATGGCCACCATCTGCCTGGTCGTAGACGGGCCGGTTCCACAACCAAACGGTACTCTGGTGCATTCGCAATTCCGCTAGTGAGGGTGCCCCCAGGCCGTCCAACCCCGGTTCCGGTGGTGAACAAATCGGTAACAAAGGAGGATAGAGCCGCACCGTTTCTGTAAAAAGCTCTTCGGCCCCGCGCCTGACCCAGCCGTGGCCGAAATTTACCCGGGCCGGTTCGTTGCAGCTATATCGGTCAGTATGCCGGGTATCGATGGATTGTTTAAACAGCGGTATTCGGGTTTCATGCCACAGGGAATGACCAAACAGCGTCGGTGAATTAGCACCAATGGCTACCGCGAGCGGCGTCATCAGTTGAATGGCGTTAAAGCTGTCGGCATAGTGCTCGGGGTCTACCCGATAATGAACCTGAAAGGATGTATTTGCGCCTTCCAGGGTAATATCTTCCATCTGTAGCTTCAGGGGGTCTTCCCCATTGATATCGATTTGAAACTCATTGCCCCGGCGTTTAATAAGCTGCGCAACAAGCGCGTGGTAACGCTTCCGGTCCGTTATGCAGTGCGAACCAAAGTCGGCCTGAGTCAAGGTAGGCAGTATCCCAATAGGCACGATACGACCACCGTGTCGAGCAGCCACCATTTTCAAAGACTGAAGTTTGTTGCATATTTCTCGCTCTGTCTGCACAAAGGGCGAGTCGGACAGCGCATGGGGGCTGAGGTTAAACTCCAGATTGTAACGGTTCAGCTCCAGGGTTAGCTGCGGGTCTTTGGCATCGGACAAAATGTCCTCGTTGACGTAGAGGGGGTTACCCGCGGCATCAACGATGTACATCTCCAGCTCTGCACCCAGGGAGGCTGGGCCCACGCCGAAGCCTGGCGTGGCCAGGGCCTCAGCCAGTGCATTGAGATTTTGCTCAAGCCTAGCCCCGAAGGCGACGAAGTCTGCCGGCGCAAAATCCACTTTATCGATATCAATACCCATTGTGGCTCATTGTCTCGCTAGCGCGCCCCCATCATATTGATCTAAATCGTCAAATCAGCATACCAGCGGTGGCTGCAGGCATGTCAATTTAATTTGACCTGAGCGGTCATGTGCCCGCCCCCATTTTTACACTAAGCTTAGTTTAATTAGCCTAACTGCAAGACCAGCACAGCCACTCAAGGGAATCACGCATGAAATTATCACCCGCTCAGTATTTGACGCAACTTATTAGCGCCATCGCTCTGTGCAGCGCTCAGGCACTCATGGCTTTTAACATGCCCGAGCCCAACCCCTATCTGGCCAACTCCAACAATTCAATGGCCCACGGTGATTCTGCCCAGCAAGACGCCATGCCACAGGCGGGCCCCAGTGGCCCCAGCCGCACGCTAAAGCCCGGCGAAATCCAGTACACATTCACCGGCCCCGCCTATTTCGGAATCAACACCTCAGGGGTTTACCCAGACGGCAAGCGCGTACTCTGGGGCAATGGCCTGGACCGCATCGTAAAACTGGATTACGACAGCCAGAAAGTGCTTGCCGAGTACTATTTTCCTGGTGTGGAGCGCTGGACGGAGGAACAAGCCGAGGAAGCCATCCACTATTTCGACGATAACAACGATGGTATTTTCGCCATCTACCGCAGTTTCCAGGAGATGATGAAGCTGAAGAACCTCTCCATGCTGTACACCGTACTGGATAAGGATCACACCTACTACATCGGCAGTAAGTCGGGCCTGATTATCGCTTATGGAGACGAAGACCCTACGGATTCGAGTTCGGCGATTGTCAAACTGCGAGAGTTTCAGCTGCCTGCAGAGGCCACCGGCCCCATTATGGGCCTGAATATGACCTACGATGGCTGGCTGATTGCCGCCACGGAGCACGGCTATATTGCCGCCATCAGCCGCGATTTCAAACAGCACCAGCTGATTCGCATTAATCACAGCGAGGGCGCTGAAGACAAAGCAACCGGCCCCACCGGCTATGGCTGGATTCGCAACGCCTATGCCATCGACAAGGATGGTGGCATCTATATCGCCTCCCAGCAGCATATGCACAAGGTCGTGTGGACCGGCGGCAAACTGACTACCGACGAGGCCGACGGCGCATGGAGTGCGGAGTATCTCAACGACTGGACCCACGGCACCGGTGCCACGCCCTCGCTAATGGGTTTCGGCGAGGAGGATCAATTTGTGGTGATCACCGATGGCCAGCCCCAGATGAACGTGGTTTTATTCTGGCGCAATGGTATCCCGGAAGACTGGCAGCAGCTGCCCGATGCGCCCAGCCGTCGTATCGCCGGACAACGGCCTGTTACCATGGGCGACAGCTCACTGACTGAAATTCAGTCGGAGCAATCGGTAGTGGTCGCTGGCTACGGCGCGATGGTGGTCAACAACCACCCGCGAAATATTCCCTGGTATATGCCCCAGCGGGCATCAAGTTTGTTAATCAGCATGTTGGGCAGCAACCCGAATCACCAGCCCTACGGCGTACAAAAATTTGCATGGGATTCAGAAAGCCAATCCCTGAAAGAAGCCTGGGTAAATAAGAAAGTAAGCTCACCCAGCACGGTTCCCATGGTGGGCGTGGGATCGAACACGGCTTATTTAATCGGCGCACGGGACAATAAATGGACCCTGGAAGCGATGGACTGGGATACCGGAGAGTCCAAATTCCACTATGTGATTGGCGGACAACGCTACAATGTACTTTTCTCCGGCACCCTGATCGACATGGATGGCCGCATCCATTTCGGCTCCCCCTGGGGACGGGTACGTCTCGACCCGCAATAAACTTAAGCAAATATGTAAGCCCCCCTGCTTTTACGATAGTCTAGACAAAATGAAAATCGGTTGGCGCTGGGATGTGTAGTTAAATTCACTCGCCCCGAAAACGAGCAACAGGCGGGCACACATGTACCACGGTGAAAAACTCAATAGTATCAGCCATCTTGTTGGCGCTGTACTTGCGCTTGTCGGCCTTGGCGCACTCCTCACCATCGGTGTTCAATCCAACGACCCGTGGATACTCAGCAGCTTCAGCATTTTCGGCGTATCCATGGTTCTGCTTTATACCATGTCGACCCTGTACCACAGCTTCCATCCTCCCAGCCTAAAAAAACTGTTCCAGATTTTTGACCATATCGCCATCTACCTGTTGATTGCCGGCACCTACACACCCTATATGCTGGTCAGCTTGAGAGACGGCAATGGCCCGATGATTATGAGTATTGTCTGGGCGCTGGCGGGCATAGGTGCTTTGAGCGAAGTATTTCTAAGCGGCCGCGCGGTAAAAATTGGCCAGGTGGTGATTTATCTCGCTATGGGCTGGGCTTGCTCCTTCGATTACGCCAGCCTGAAGGAAGCACTGCCCGCAGCCGGGCTGGACTGGCTGGTGGCCGGGGGTATGGCCTACACCGTCGGCGTGATATTTTATGTACTGGATAAAATGAAAACACTCACCCACTCCCACGGTATCTGGCATTTCTTTGTGCTGGCCGGCAGCATCTGTCATTTCATTTCTATCATCGGCTACGTTCGCTAGCGCCCGGCCACCAGCGCTACCTTTTGAACAACTTGTCCAGCAGCTTGCTGCCCTCTTTCTCCAGTTGGTGCTGCACTTCTTTGGTCGCCAGATCTTCAATAATTTTCTGACTGTCTACACCGCACCAGTCCGCCGGGTCGCCTGCCAATTTACCTTTACAATTAATCGGCCAGGCAATGGCAGTAAGCCTGTCATTGACCCGACAGGCGGGGTCGAGTTCTCCCATATCTTCTGACAACGTGGCTTTAAAGCTCACCTTAAAATCCTGTTGCAGTAGGTCGAGCGCACCCTCTCCACTCAGCATCACTTTGGACAGCTCCGCGCGTAGTGGTTTCAGCTGAACTTTGCCCTTGTCCATGCGCAACTTCACCGACAGGTTTTCGAACCGGGTAATGTCGGGTAACTGTTTAGTCAGTGATTCGTGGTTTGCCAGGGCCACGGCCTCGCACAGCATTTTTTCAATGCCCAGGCTCTGCAGGACGACTTCCGATGTTTGTAAATCAATCGGCCCCCTCATCGCCTCAATAAGTTGATTGGCCGTACTGCCACTGCTATTGAGCCGCCACCCAAGGTTCGCCTTGCCGGTAACAATCGGTTCGGAGCCCATGGCCTCGAGCGCCATCGCCAAATCCATATTCTTTAGACCGCCCTTGGTGGTTAATTTGGCAGTGTTATGTTTTGCATTGAAGGTGGCCTTCATATCCAGCTCACCGCCGTGCACCGTCCCTGTCAGGGAGTTAAGCCGAACAATACCGTCTACCACTCGCAGGTTTGCGCGCACCTTTTTCACCACATGCCCGGAAAAATTAGCGCTATCTATCTTCAGGATGGCCTTGGTGTCGATGGCCCTGATCGCATTGAGCGGCAGTGCCTGGTCACCGTCTGCTCCGCCGTTACTCGCACTGCTATCCGCTGCGGCTGCCGCATCGGGCCCCGCCAGTGCCAACAGGGCCGGGTCAAATTTATTGAGGTGTAATTTTGCGTTGATCTGCGGGGTCTCAAAGCTGGCATAGCGCACGCTGCCGTCACCACGCATATCCCCCAGTACCAGTTCTATTTGCAAATCCGCAGCCTGTTTCATCAACTCGACAACGCCACTGGCCTGTAACGTGACCCTCTCAGCCATCACCCCCTTCACAGACACGGCAATGTTCTCCAGTGCCAGCTGCTGGCTCGCCGCATCGACCCGGACTGCACCTTCAAGCGTCACATCAACGGGTGGCGCGCCCTCTTCCCCATCCAACTGGATATGCAGGTTTATCGGCATAGATCTGTCGTCAGGATTGAGGCCCTTGGCCTCCAGCATGACAATTTTCACCCGTGTGGTTTCCGTGTTATCAGCGGACACCATCTCCAGCATTGAATTAGTCACTGACAGGCGCTGTACATTCAGCGCCAGAGGTAAAGCGGCAATACTCTCCTGGCCCGCCGCCTGATTGGCACTGCCCAGGGCTTCGCGCCGCTTGCTGTAAAATTCATCCAGCTGTTCATCGCTGAGTGTGCTGGTATCGAGCGCAGGTTGCTCGGGAGCGGCCTGGATTGTCATAACCAGCCCATCGATGGAGATGTCCGCTATTTCTATTTCTCGCGAGAGCAAGGGCATCAGTTCCAGCCCGATACCCAGAGAACCCGCCTTTAGCGCCATTTCCTGTTCACCGGGCATGGTGATACTGGCGTCTCCCAGTTGCAGTGAAAGATTAGGAAAAATTGAGAGGCTGGCACCGCCTTTGACAAGCAAAACAGCGCCTGTCTCTTTCTCCAGCGTATCGGCCGCCATCGCCAGTAGTTTTTCCTCATCCAGTAACACCGGAATCAAAAGTGCAGCAATCACTACCAGCAACACAGGAGTGGCTAATAAAATCAGGAGTGTTCTGGACATAGTTGATTCTCTGAAATGTTGGAAACCCATTTATTTTACACCAAGCGGGAAGATAAACTATCCGGATTTTGCAGTTAACCTGCAGCACTCAGTAGGGTAGGATAATCAGCCCAACAGCTTTCTGTGTCTAGACTATGTCACTTGTATTTCGACCTTGCCGCGCCGAGGATGTCGACGCAGTTATCCCCCTTATGTACAGC
>JADFVW010000228.1 GCA_015222725.1 Pseudomonadota bacterium
AAGGTGGCGACATTTCCCAGGTCCTGCAGGCGCCAGATCACCGGTTGCGCGTGATGCACGTGATTGTATCGGCATACTTCCTGCAGCGCCTCCCCCAGGGTACTGGCAGTCTGCAAGAAAAGGGCAAGAACCCCGGCCAGGGACAGGTCCTGGGCCGCTGCCAGGCGAAGCGAAAAGTCCGGACAACCAGTGATCTCGGCACAGTGTTCCAGTACAGCACCAATATTGCTGGCGTGCGTCAGAAGTTCACCGTCCTGGAGCATACTGGTGTTCATATCCAGGCTGGCAAGCTCTGCCTCGGAGTCCAGGCCAAACTGCTGTAATACCTTGTCCAGATTCTGCAGCACGCCAATCCGCACCAGTTGCTCAGAAACTTTTTTTGCTCGCATCGACGAACTGCCTCCAGGCCAACGAGTTCCGTCTTATTGTCTGTTGGCTAGGAGAGCACAAATATGGATAATGGTCAATTCACGACAGCGTGCAGGCCCGGAAAATTTCGTGAAATGCATGGTGCCTGTCTCGATATGACCATTTTTTGATCGTTGCTCAAGCTAAACTGAACAATATCGACTAACCTTTATCTCACACCACCTTGGAAACTGAGCGCATGAAACCTGTAGGCATCATCGCCAACCCCGCTTCCGGCAAGGACATTCGTCGTCTTATCGCCAGTGGCACCGTGGTAACCAATCAGGAAAAGATCAACATAATCATTCGCATGATCAAAGCGATGGATGCCCTGGGCATCGAACAGGTTTTCATCATGCCCGACCCCAGCCATATCGGCAAAAGGGTTATCGATGAGGTGGCCGACGAGGTGACTACGACTGAGGTCGCTATTCTGGAGTTGCCCTATATTCTCGGCACCTTCAAGGACTCGTTGCGCGCCAGTGAAAAAATGCGGGAGCAGGACTTCGCCGCTATCATCGTTATGGGTGGGGATGGAACCAGCCGAGTGGTCGCCAAAGCCTGCGGTGACGTTCCCCTGGTGCCTGTTTCAACCGGCACCAACAATGTATTCCCACAAATGGTAGAGGGCACCCTGGCAGGCCTGGGCGCGGGCGCCATCGCGACCGGTAAGGTCGACATTGATAAAGGCTGCTACCGCGCGCCCCTGCTGGAACTGCGTAATCAGCAGGGTGAACTGGTAGACACGGCACTGGTGGATCTGGTCGTGGTCGACGCCATGGACACGGGCTCAAAAGCTGTCTGGGAGCCAGAGAGTATAAGGGAGTTATTCCTGACCAGGGCACACCCGTCGGAGATCGGGCTGTCGTCTATCGGGGGCTGGCTTCACCCCATCGAGACAAGTGGCGAGACAGGCCTGCATGTCGTACTCGGCCCCGAGGGCACAACCCGGATAAGCGCTCCAATTGCACCCGGACTGATCCGTGACGTGAAGGTCGTCAGCCACGAGCTATTCAATGAAGAAAGCCCTATGACTATTACACACACCCCCTCAACCATCGCACTGGACGGCGAGCGGGAAGTGGTTTTAAAAAAGGGTGAACAGATGAGCGTAAGCTTCAACCGCTGCGGACCATTGGTGGTGAACCTGGAGCGCACACTGGCCGAAGCGGCCAAAATCGGCTTGATGATCGGTAACACAACACCGCCGACCGCTATGCCAAAACATTAAAAATACACTTTGTATAGAGAGGATAAATAACCATGAGCCTTGATAAAGAACAAATGG
>JADFVW010000229.1 GCA_015222725.1 Pseudomonadota bacterium
GCAATTAGCGATCTGCGAGGCGATATCAGGCACGGTTTCCCTGGCGTAGCCGAGTGCCGCGCCGTGCTTCCTGTCCCGACAGGCAAAGGGTGGCACGATCTGTTGCGTATCGGCTACAAAAATACCGGTATCGGGTTTTAGATAGGGCAGCCAACGCAGCCCTTCGGCCCACTCAAGGGCCACTAATACATCGGCCTGACCCATGGGGATGGTCGGAGAATAGACCCGGTCGCCGAAACGCACGTGACTGAACACGGAGCCACCGCGTTTGGCCATGCCATGTACTTCGCTTTGTTTAACCTGGTATCCCTGTTGCTGGCAAAGTGTCGCCAGCACCTTGGATATCATGATCACACCCTGGCCGCCAACACCGACAACCAGTACGTTTACCGGTGTTTTGGCAGCCTGTGTATCCGCTACTGGCCGGGTTGTGACCTGCTCGCTTGAATGGGTCATGACTTCTGCGGTGCTGCCACAGGTTCAATACAATTGGTTGAGCTGACCTGGGCGCAGAGACTACAGCCGATGCAGGCGGCCTCGTCGATGGTCACCTTGTGGTGCCCCTCATACAGCTCATCAGTCCAGGAGATTGCCGGGCAGCCGAGGTTCATGCAGGTCTGGCAACCAGTGCAGGCCTCCGCATTCACCTGGAAGGGAGGGCCTTTCAACTTGACCGGATCCAGTACGCAGGGACGATCCAGAATGACCACCGCTACACCCTTATATTCGGTAGCCTCGCGCAGCGATTGGTACACGCTGCCCATGTTGTAGGAGTCGATTGTTTTTATCCACTTGACGCCGACCGACTTGATGAGTGCGTCGTAATCAATTTTATGGGTTTCCTCGCCGCGCAAATTACGCCCGGTGCCCGGATGATTCTGCCCGCCGGTCATGGCCGTTATATGGTTGTCCAGCAATACAACGGTAATGTTCGCGTTGTTGTACACCGCATTGATCAGGGGTGGGATACCCGCATGCAAAAAAGTTGAATCGCCGATGGTCGCGACAATCGGCCGCGGCTCAGTACCCGCCAGCGCAATGCCTGTCGCATTGGCAATACTCGAACCCATCGCCACACTGGTATCGATCGCCTTTAAAGGTTCAACCGCAGCCAGGGTATAGCAGCCGATATCACCGGACACACGCGAATTGAGCGCTCGCAACGCCATATAGGCCGAGGTATGGGGACAACCCGCACACAACAGCGGAGGCCGCGCCATGGGTTGCACATCAATGGTCTCCAGCTTCACTGAAGGTGGCAGTAAACCTGCTTTTTCAAACCCTTCGCGCACCACTTCCGTGGAGAATTCTCCCTCGCGGGGAAACAGTGCTTTCCCCTCGACCTTCAGCCCCATCACCTTCAACGCGTTTTCAACGATGGGCTCCAGTTCCTCCACCACAATAACGCGCTTAACCGAGACGCAGAACTCACGTATTTTTGCTTCAGGTAGCGGATAGGAGGCACCCAACTTCAGGACACTGGCCTCCGGCATCATTTCCTTGACGTAGGTGTAGGCAGTGCTGAGTGTGATAATGCCGACTTCTTCGCTACCCGGCTCCCACCTGATCAATTCAGAAGTTTCCAGGTAGTCTCTTAGTAATTGCTCTCTTTCAATCAGTGCACCATGGCGCAGTCGTGCATGGCCCGGGATCATGACATTTTTTCTGGGCTCTTCCAAAAAGCCCTTGCACTCAAGCTCGACCCGCTCCCCGGTTTGCACCAGGCTACGTGTATGTGACAACCGGGTTGTACTTCTTACGATCACAGGTGTGTCGAATTGTTCACTCAGGTCAAAGGCCAACCGGGTGAAATCAAGCGCCTCCTGGGCATCGGTGGGCTCCAGCACCGGCACCATGGCCAACTGGCCAAATATCCTCGTATCCTGTTCGTTTTGTGAGCTATGGATACCCGGGTCGTCACAGACCACCAACACCAGTGCGCCGTTCACCCCGATATAGGTTTGTGACATCAGGGAGTCGGAGGCAACATTCAGCCCGACGTGCTTCATGGATGTCAGGGAGCGCACCCCGGCAAACGAACCTCCTATCGCGACATCCAGCGCCACTTTTTCATTGGTGGACCACTCGGCGTGTAAATCCTGCGCCGGATATTTCGCCAGGTTTTCCATTATTTCCGTACTGGGCGTGCCGGGATAGGCTGCCGCCACCTTGACACCGGCCTCCCAGGCGCCACGGGCAATAGCCTCGTTACCCATCATAGGGCGGATTGACGATTGGCTGTCGTCGCGACCTGTGGTCGCAGCCATATGGTCTGAATAGACCTTCAGTTCACCAGGTTGAAACATAAATAAATCGGCTGTGTAGAGTTACTGTCTGAGACGCCACACCCGCGTGGCAAGCGAACGCCCCTCACTTTAAATCGCCAAACATCATACAAAATCTACCAAATGTACTAATGATCTGTATCATTTTTTTGAGAACTGCCGGTCAAATGCATACAGGATTGGCGGCCTGGTGCAGTAAGAGGCTAAAATAGCGTCCCCGCAACCGGAGTTGGCGTCATGAGCAAGAGCCCCAAAAACAAGATGCAGGCTATTGATCCTGAAGTGCTCCAGGAAATTATCCAGGGCAGCCTGGACATCGACGAGGATGCGCAGTCTGCAACTCTCCAGAAGTATTATCGTATGTTCAAGTTCCTGGCATCGCCTACCATCGTCGGAGCCGAAAACATACCGGCTGGCCCGGTGCTTTTCGTAGGAAACCACTCCACCATGGCGGCTGATGTGCTGGTCGCGGTACCCGCCCTGCAGCAGGCCAGCGGCCGATTTGTGCGCGGCATGTCCGATGAGATCATGTACCGCAACCCCGGCTTGCGCAAACGCATTGTAGACAGTGGTGCCGTTATGGGCCACCAGGAAATCGGATCAGCCCTGTTTGCAGCGGGAAAGGACATTTTGTTATTTCCCGGGGGGGCCTATGAGGCCAATAAAAACCTCGACGAGCGCTATGC
>JADFVW010000230.1 GCA_015222725.1 Pseudomonadota bacterium
CTGCTGGGCTTGAGTGAGGCCGAATACGAGCTGCATATTACCTCAGGTGTTATACAGCGGCCAGATTAGAACAGCCTGGCGTGGTCCTGTCCAAATATGACATACCATCGTCCAAAACCGCATTGAGCTTCCCCGTTTAATTTTCAGCATATGGCCTATTGTTAGTCGAAGTGGTTAACGAGGAATGAGTCAAATGAAAGCCCTGCAAGCTCCCCTGGCAGACCTGCGTATCATCGAGAGTTCCCTGCTGGGCCCGGCGGCTATTACAACGTCTTTTGCCGATATGGGCGCTGAAGTAATAAAGGTTGAATCTCCATCGGGTGATTACATTCGCGAGATGACCTGGCCGATTATTGAGGGTACATCTTTAATGCACTATCACCTCAATCGTGGCAAGAAGAGCATCGTGCTGGATCTAAAGACAGAGTCCGGCAAGAAAGTTTATGAAGATCTGGTTAAAGATGCAGATGTCGTCGTTGAAACCATGCGCCCCGGTGCGCTGGCGAAACTGGGCCTTGGTTATGATGAGCTAAAGAAAATTAATCCCGAGATAGTCTTTATCAATGTATCTGGCTATGGTGCAACAGGCCCCTACAAAAAAATGCCGTCCCACGGCATTGCCTACGATACCTGGTCCGGAGTCATGACGCCCGCCTATGATGAAGAAGGCTTTTGCTTCATTCCTGAACACGTTTCCATTGGTATAAATGCAGCGCCCTTTGTCGGTGGGCTGGCAATATTGGCAGGCGTGCTGCGTGCCCGCGAAACCGGTGAGGGCTGCGAGATGGAGCTGGGGCAGAGTGACGCAGCAGCGTATTTTGACTGGTACCGCAGCGAAAGCTATATGGCGTATGCCAGGCCGGAAGATGTTGTAACCGGTAACAAGGCGGATAACTACGAGCGCAGGCCGGTTGCCACTGCGGGCATGAAAGAGGGTGTGCGCTACCAGGTTTATGAATCCAGCGATGGACATGTTTTATTTATGGCATCGGAACAGGCCTTTTGGAAAAACTTTTGCGACGGTATCGGTCGCGATGACCTGTTTGAAAAGTGGCCGGGATCGAAGTTTGCCGATCATGCGCGTGGTAATAAGGAATTGCGAGTCGAGCTGCGCGATATATTCAAGACCAGGAGTTCGCAGCAGTGGCTGGAATTCAGCTCGGAGAAAAATACGCCAATTGCGCCGGTGAATACACCGGAAAATATCATACACGACCCTCAGTTCAAGGCGCGTTTTAAAATCCTTCCACATGAAACACACGGTGCGGATATGTTGGCTTTTCCGGTGAATTTTGTCGGCGAGGAGTTGCCCGAGCCGGCGATAGCCCCCACGGTTGGCGAGCATACTGAGGAGGTTTTGCGCGATGTACTGGGGTACAAGGACGGCAAGATTGCAGCGCTTCGCGATGCCGGTGTCCTTGGTAGAAATACTTAATATTATTCAATGCAGAGATAGAACTCATGAATTTTGACTTTTCTGAAGAAGAATACAAATTCCTGCGAGAGGTTGATGATTTCCTCGAGGAAAACCGCCATATCGATGTTATGGATGTCACTCGCGAAAACATGGCGCAGATCTGCGATACCCCCGAACGGCGTGCTTTTATGAAAAAACTTGCCGCCAAGGGCTGGCTGGGTATCACCTGGCCCAAGGAGTATGGTGGCCAGGATGGCGAGGGGATTTACGAATACCTGCTCAATGAAAAGCTCTCTTCAGTGGGTGCGTCCCAGATTGGTAAAGGCGTGGGTATTATTGGCAAGACGCTGATTAACGTGGGCTCTGAAAAACTGAAGAAGGAGTTTTTGCCACAAATTCTGAATGCGGAAGTTGAATTTGCAGTGGGCTACTCAGAACCCAATGCCGGTTCCGACGCTGCGGCCATGCGTTTGAAAGCCGAGCGTAAAGGTGAGGGCTGGGTGTTGAATGGCCAGAAAATCTTTACCACGTCCGCGCATTTTGCCGACTGGTATTGGGTGGGTGCCCGCACCAATACTGAGGTCAGGAAGCACAATGGCATCTCATTGTTTTTGATCCGTATGGATGACCCGGGCCTGACTGTTCACTCCATGCCTACCATGGGCGGTGAGCGCACCAATAGCGTATTTTTTGATGATGTCTTTGTTCACGATGACTACATGGTGGGCGATATAAACAAGGGCTTTCAATATATCGCTGAGGCCCTGGATATCGAACGCTTTACCCTGTTTACCTTCTCTCCCATACGCGGCCGCGTACAGTTACTGTGTGACTACGTCAAAACAGCGAGCAAAGACGGCGTACCCCTAAAGAATGATCCGATATTGCGCCAACGTGTTGCCCAACTGGCAACCGAGTGTGAGGTGGCGCGCTTGCTGGGGGTGAAGTTTGTCGATGCAGCCCTGTCTGGCAAAACACCTACCTATGAGGCATCTGCCTACAAACTGTTTGCCACCGAGCTGTCACTGCGGGTGGCGAATGCGACTATGGATATAGTGGGCCCCGGTGCGCAGTTAGCGCTGGGAACCGAGGGCGCTCCGCTAAATGGTCGAGCCGAGAGCTGTTATACCTACACGGTTATCGACACCATTGGTGGCGGTTCTTCCGAAGTGCAAAAGAATATCATCTCGAAGAGAGAGCTTGGCTTGCCCAAGAATTTCTAGCCGATGCCAGTAGCAGGAAAAAGTATGGGTTTTCTCGAAGGTCTGACGATTCTTGACCTGGCCAGTGTTGGCCCGGCAGCGCGTGCCTCGCGCATTCTGGCCGACTATGGCATGAACGTCATCAAGGTTGCGCCGGTTGCCGCAAAAGGGGCGAAGCAGATAGACCCGGTTTTTCACGCCTATGGAGCGGGCAGGGGCATGAAAAAAATCCGTGTCGATCTCAAATCGGAGCAGGGCAGGGAAGTTATTTACAAACTGGCCGCCAGTGTCGATGTGATCATGGAGAGTTACCGGCCGGGTGTTGCCAGCCGTCTTGGCGTGGGCTACGACGATATTGTCAAGGTCAATCCCTCGATTGTGTACTGTTCCACCAGTGGCTATGGTCAGGACGGCCCCTATGCCCAGTGGGCGGGTCACGATATTAACTACCTGGCTCTCGCCGGATTTCTAGCCTGTAGCGGCAGGGACGGCGAAGGCCGACCGGCTATTCCCGGTGCGTCCGTTGCCGACAGTGCCGGTGGCGGTATGCATGCGGCAATGGCCATTATTTCGGCACTGCTTAACCGGTTTCGCAAAAATGAAGGGGCTTATCTGGATGTAGCTGCCACCGATGGCGTGTTGAGTCTGATGTCCCTCTACCTGGATCAGTACACCGCAACCGGGGTAGAGACCCGGCCAAATGAAGCGGTATTGACCGGTGGCTATGCCTGGTACGGTGTATATAAGACAAAGGAGGGTGGCGCTATTTCAGTGGGTGCGATCGAGCCTCACTTCTTCAAAAACCTGTGTCGCCTGCTGGCGCTTGAACAATACAACGATTGCCAGTACGACTGCAGTGTGCAGGATGAAATGAAAGCCGCATTCCAGAAGAAATTTTTAACCGGCACCCGGGATGAGTGGACTGATTTACTGGCCGCAGAAAATACCTGCGTTGCGCCAGTGCTCTCTATCGCCGAAGTGGTAGAGGATGAGCACCTGGTATCGCGCAACAGTTTTATGACGGCGGTACATCCAGAGCAGGGCGAGTTTAGTCAGCTGGCCCCGATACTGGCCGGTTGCGAGCGGGAGCAAGCACCGCATCGGGTACAGGCTGCCGGTGTAACCAATATTGATGAAGTATTACACGACGCGGGTTTTAACGACGAGGACATAACACGCTTGAAAAATAGCGGTGGTGTTGAATAGGAGTAACAGGCATGTCAGATGAAATACCTGAGATTCCGCAGGACGTGCTGGATCTGATCGGCAAGCCCCTGTACCAGGAGGAGACCGAGTTCGATATAGAGATGGGCTATGTGTATAACACATTGGCAGCAGTTCAGAACGGCAATCCACTTTACTGGGATAAATCGGTGGCTCAGGAGTTGGTGGGCGCGCAGATTGCACCACCCACCATGTTGTCTGTCTGGTTCCGGCCACATTACTGGACACCGGGCTTTGAGGGTGAGCGCACAGCGCTGCAAAGTCACTTTGACATGAAGCGCATGATGGATTTACCTGAGGCAATTATCTCGGGTAATGAAAATATTTTTGGCGTACCGGTAAAAATAGGCGATAAGTTAAGAACCCACCAGGTGATTAAATCCATAAGTGATGTAAAGAAAACCAGGGTAGGCACCGGTCGATTCTGGGTTATCAATGTCGAGAGTGTCAACCAGGATGGCGAGCATGTGGGCACCGATATATACACCTGCCTGGGATACAGGAGGCCGGAGCAATGAGCGTGGCCGATATTAAAAGCCTCACCGCAGATGAGGTGGCCGTGGGAGATGAGTTGCCGCCTTTGTTAATCCCGGTTAGTGCAACCACGGTGGTACTTGGAGCACTGGCCAGTCGCGATTGGCGACCTATGCATCACGACAGGGATTTCGCTATCAATCGCAATGGCGTAAAGGATATTTTTATCAATACGCCTAACAATGCGGCCTGGTTTGAACGCTATATTACCGACTGGACCGGGCCAAAAGGCCGGCTGGGCAGAATGAAGTTCAAGATGAGCAGCTCGGTATTTCCGGGCGATGAGATGGCAATGTCCGGCAGGGTTGAAAAAATTACGATTGATGACACGGGTTGTTGCTGGCTGGATTTAAGTGTTGCCGTCTCCATTGATGGTGATGTATCCACTTCCTGCCAGACACGGGTGGCAATACCCAAAGATGACAAGGACAACCCCTGGAGCCGCAAGGCTGACCAGTGGCAGCCATAACAGAATAGTGAGCTTAGCTAGCGTGTTTGGCTTACCCGCTAACACAAACACAGAGCGTTTATACGAGGCATCATCAATGGATCTTAAATTTACAGAAGAACAGACTCTTCTTCGGGATATGGTCAGGAGTATGGCCGAAGACCACAGCACCACGGCTGTGGTCAGGGCGATGGAGCATGATGATATCGGTATTCCCACCGAGCTGTGGCAACAGATGAAAGAGACTGGCCTGTTGGGCATCATGCTGCCAGAGGAGTATGGCGGTATAGGGTTGAATATGCAGGACTGTGCGCATATCTATGAACAGCTGGGTCGCGGCCTGGCGCCAGGGCCGCACTTTGTCAGCTCAGTTGTCTCGGTTGCGGCCATTACTAAAGCGGGCAGTGAAGCGCAAAAAAGTGAGCTACTTCCCTTAATTGGCA
>JADFVW010000231.1 GCA_015222725.1 Pseudomonadota bacterium
CAGGCACTGGGAGGCACGGCTATTATATTCTTCGGCCTGTCTGCCTACGCGCTCACCACCCGCAAGGATTTCTCCTTTATGGGCGGTTTCCTCATGGTTGGCCTGCTGGTCGCCGTGGTGGCCATGATCGCCAACATCTTCCTGCATATTCCCGCACTGTCGCTAACTATATCGGCGGCCGTAGTGATGATTATGTCCGGGCTCATCCTGTTTGATACCAGCCGTATCATCAACGGTGGTGAAACCAATTATATTCGCGCCACGGTGTCGCTGTACCTGAACATCTACAACCTGTTTATCCATTTGCTGCACCTGTTGTCAGCGTTGAACGGCCGTGACTAGTTCGGGCCTTCCCTATCTAGAACCCCGGTAACCCGGGGTTTTTTCTGCTTATGATTTACTCACTGCTGGTACTCTCCTCCCCCTGCTCGGGACAAGGTTCTGGCACGGCGCTGCGCTTTGCCGAATCCGTGATTAATCGCGGCCACCAGATTCACCGTGTCTTTTTCCTCGATGAGGGAACACTCGCTGGCGCCGTGTCGATGGTCTCCCCCCAGGATGAAAGCGACAGCGTTCAGCTGTGGGCTGACTTTGGCACACAACATACGGTGGAATTGATTCTTTGTGTTTCATCAGCCCTGCGGCGTGGTTTACTCGATAGCAGCGAGGCCACTCGCTACGAGAAAACTGCAGCTACTATCCATCCAGTGTTCGAAATTTCAGGACTGGGCCAACTCGTCGATGCTGCTCTTGTGTCTGATCGAATGATAACTTTCGGCGGCTAGGCAATGACACCTTCAAACAACAGAAGTTTGCTGGTAATAGTGAGGCACTCACCCTATGGCAGCAGCCTGGCGCGTACGTCGCTTGAAGTAGCGCTTTCATCCGCAACTTTCGAGCAGGCGGTAGCCTTGTTATTTATGGGCGATGGTGTTCTGCATTTACTCCCCGACCAGGACAGTAGCGGCATTGAGGCAAGAAATATCGCTAAGTTAATCGCCTCCTTCCCCTTGTATGAGTTGGACAACTTATACGTCGATGAAGCGGCTCTGTCGCAATATGGGCTAGCTTTGAGCGATCTCCCGCAGAATCTTCAAGCGGTCGATGACGAAGCCATGCACGAACTGCTTTGCCAGCACGACCACTGCCTGGGCTTTTGATCATGGTTCTTCATACCCTGAACGCAGCCCCCGGCAGCACTGCATTTTCTGACTGCCTGCGGCTATTAAAGCAAAGCGACATCTTACTGCTTTTGGGCGACGGCACCTATGCGGCCTTAAAGGGAACTGATGGCTGCAGTGAACTCAAGAACAGCGGTGCAGAAATTCATTTGTTAGAACCCGATGCCAGGGCCGCAGGCATAGTTGACCGCCTGGATATGCAGTTCAAGCTTGTTGATTTCGATACTTTCGCAGCCCTGAGTGAGCGCTGTCCTACCCAGCAAGCCTGGTATTGAGCACGCGTCATGCTAGCCAATTCCGCCTTCGACAAATTGGGTTTCTTGCGCCGCTTAAGTGACTGGACACCCGAAGTAGCTGAACAATTGGCAGCATCAGAAGGCATTGCACTGCGTGAGCAGCACTGGGAATTAATTTCCCTGATACGGCAATACTACGAAGAGTTCGACTCCTCTCCCGCCATGCGTCCCCTGGTAAAATATACCGCCATAAATCTGGGGGCCAACAAAGGAAAAAGCATGTACCTGCTCTCGTTGTTCCCTAACTCGCCGGCAAAGATCTGCAGTAAAATTGCCGGGCTGCCAAAACCAGACAACTGCCTGTAAAGTGATGAACGAACCCTGGTCCAGCAAGGTCGAGCACCGCTTCGCGCAATACGTGCGTATTCTGGGCAAGGGTAAGTCCGGCACTCGGTCACTCTCTCAAAGTGAGGCCAGAGATGCCTTTGCGATGATCATGCGCGGCGAAGTAGAGCCTGTGCAAATAGGCGCCTTTCTTATGTTGCTACGCGTGAAGGAAGAGACCGCACAGGAGCTGGTGGGCTTCGTCCAGGCCTGCCGAGACAATATGCAACGCCCTCCCCCGGCGCTGGGGGCGGACCTGGATTGGTCCAGCTATGCGGGGAAAAAGCATCAGCATCCCTGGTTTGTCCTCTCGATATTACTGCTCAGCCAGGCGGGGTACAGAATCTTTATTCACGGTTCCCAGGGACATACCGCCGGGCGACTCTACACTGAATCAGCTTTTCACGCGCTCGCCCTACCTGTGGCGAAGGACTGGCAGGATGTGGACGTGCAGCTGGACAAACAGGGTATGTGTTATTTTCCCCTGAAACGGTTCTGCCGCCCACTGGATGAGCTCATACATATGCGCCACTTACTGGGACTGCGCTCGCCGGTGAATACCCTGGCGCGATTACTCAACCCCCTGGCGGCCCCCTGCGCCCTACAGAGCATATTCCACCCTGCCTACGGTGAGCTCCACCAAGAGGCTGACGCTATTCTGGAGCAGCCCAGAGCACTGGTATTTAAAGGTGACAGCGGCGAAATTGAGATAAAACCCCAGGCAGACACCCGCCTGTTGTTTCTCGATAATGGAAAGAAGCGAAATCTATCACTGCCGCGCTCCATTGCGCAGCGCGTGTCAGCTGTCGATTGCCCCGACGTGAGTCAGCTGCGTAAGCTATGGCGGGGCGAATCTGAAAATCACTACGGCTTGCAAGCTACACTGGCGACCACAGCCGTGACCTTGTCGCTGCTAACCCCCGGGGCGAGTCTGGAGTCTTCGGCAGACAGGGCACAACAACTGTGGCGCCAGCGCGATAAAATGAGACTTGAACCATGCCCCTGAGTGCAGTCAACCCCGAAAATTACGCGGCCTTGCTTGAGCAAAAAGCCCAGCGCGTGGAAGCCTTAATAACACCCTTTAAGCCACCCACAGCCGAGATATTCCCCTCCTCAGCCACCGCCTACAGAATGCGCGCAGAATTTCGCGTCTGGCACGATGGCGATAAGCTCGATTATGTAATGTATAGAAAAGGCGAGCCAAAAACACCGGTAGTGATTAAGCACTTCCCCATCGCCAGCGAACGCATCCAGGCATTGATGTCGCAAGTGATGGCTCTGCTCCGGCCCAATCCTGAGCTCAGGACAAAGTTGTTTCAGGTAGAATTTTTGGACACAACGGCTAATGACACTCTGGTAACACTTATTTACCACCGCAAGCTCGATGATAACTGGCGCTTGCAGGCGGCGCAGTTGGCCGAACAGCTGGATGTACAAGTTATAGGCCGAAGTCGCAAGCAGAAACTGGTTCTGGAGCGTGACTATGTGAACGAAGTGCTGTCTATCCATGGCAGCCAATACCGGTACAGACAATATGAGCAGGCCTTCACCCAACCCAACGCGGCAGTAAATATAAAAATGATTGAGTGGGCCTGCGAGTGCGCAGGCAAACTGACCGGAGATCTGCTGGAGCTATACTGCGGTAACGGTAACTTTACCCTGCCGCTATCGCGATATTTTGACCAGGTAATCGCCACCGAACTGGCGAAAACCTCCATCAGGGCAGCGAGGGAAAACCTGAAGGCTAACAATATAAGTAATCTGGAAATGATACGCCTGTCGGCCGAAGAGGTAACCCAGGCTATACGCGGTGAGCGTGTATTTCGCCGCCTCGCCGACTTACCCAGAGCGCTGACGGATTATGACTTGAGAACAATTTTTGTGGACCCACCCCGGGCGGGGCTGGACGCCCAAACAGAAAAAATGGTCGGTACTTTCGACTCCATCATTTACATTTCCTGTAACCCGGAAACATTAGCCGGGAACCTGGAAGCCCTGGCCCACAGCCACATTATCGAACGCTTCGCGATGTTTGATCAGTTTCCCTACACTGACCATATGGAATGTGGTGTATTTCTCAGGAAGAAAAACTAACAGCGAATACCAAAGCCAAGCAGCCCCCTGCCCAGCACTTCATCCAGGCGTTCCACGTCCCCGGCGTTGATTTCGATATGGCGCAGGTCAAACTGGCGATAAAGTTCACGTTTAAGCAATCGAGAGGACAATTGACTGGCGGGCACATCTGCCTCCCAGCAATCAATATAGATATTTCCCATGGGTAGATAAAAATCGGCCAGCACCAGCTCCTCAACCGGTAGCGCCCGCTGAAAAGCGTGGCTTAACTGCGCCAGGTATAGCCAGTCACAAACACGCATCTGCAAGGTACTATGCAGTATATGGCCATCTATGCCGACGCAGCTGGGTGCTGGAGACTCCTCATTGCCAAACAAATCTGGCTCACCGGGCAGAGCTGCCGGCTGCCTGTGTATTTGGTCTGACTGTTTACTCAACTCACGGTGTATCACCGGGTGGTCGATAATTTCGTGTGGCCAGGTTACGTAAAAAGCACCGCTACTCTCACTCTCTTCCTGCTGCCCACCCAGAGTGCGGCCAAAAGAAGTCAACTCCCAGCCCAGAATACTGTGCTGCTGCAAACCCAGCTCCGCCAGGGCCCGATTTATCTGCCTGGGGTGCAACCTGGGATAATAGCGGCGCATGGCCGCGGCAGTAATACGTTGATTTGACTCTATGGCGGCGAGTAATTGATGCTTTTCTACCGTGGGGGGCCACACAATATAGCGGCCATAGCGCTTGCTGTCGCGGTAGGCGCCACCTTCGAATTCGCCCTTGGGTGTCAGGGCCCAGACATCATTAAAACGTTCTATCCAGCCGTAATCCTTTAGCGTGGCAAACAATTGTTGAGCAGGAATATTCAGCTTTTTCGCCAGTGCTGTCGTTGACACTGGCGAAACCCCTGAGTGATTGCCTGCTGCTGTATTGTCCATGGTTAAACGGCAAGTTCCCGGTAGCGCGCCTGCAGCGCATCGTAAACCTGCGTGGCGAAATCTTCCGCGCTGTGCTCCAGTGATGCCATCACCTCTACCAGGTGTTCATTGTCCTCCCTGCCGGACCAGTTTTTGATGTAGCTGCCGTCTTTATAACCGTTGTCCTGGCGAAAGAAGTTTAATACGTTCTTACCGACATAAGCGGTATAGAGGGCCTCAAAATCAAGTTCGGAGGCGAGCATCAAGTCCCAGAATTTTGACGGGGAAAAGCCGTGGGTTTCCAATGCGTGCAGAGCCAGAGCCTCGGTGGCTTCCCTGACACCGACCCCAGTGGTTTGGTAGTCGCGTAACTCCTCCTCCACTTCTGTCGCCATCGTGTCGATTGATTTGCCATCTACAAACAGGGCAGACAAACCAAAATGCCAGATATCGATAACTTCCAACTGTACCTGTGGCAGATCAGGGGTCTGTTTTTTCCACCATTTATAGCCGTAGTGTTCTATGAGCTCCCCGCACTCAATCCACAGCGCTCGATACCATTCAAAATTCTGGTTTGGCCAGTCTTCGTGCACGCGCGTGTTCATGCTGTTCTGCATGGTGAGCATATTAACTAATGCTTGTTTCAATCGATCTTCCTCAGCTTGAAAGTGGTATGGGTCTGCGCCGAAGCATATCAGCCGCGGCGGCGGTAAAACAAGTTTGATGGCCCGAGCTAAAAAAACTCGATCCAGGACCGTGGAATATTCTCTTCTATCAATTCGGCGATACTGATACTGATAATATCGTGATCCTGACCCACCTCAGAGGCGAACTTGGACTCTTTGCCACTGCGCGCTATAACCATGGCACCGGGATACTTGCGCCTGATCCACAAGGCAGTCCTCAAATTCTCTTCTTCATGGCCAGTTCCCAGCACAAAAACCGTATTATCACCGTCCAGGTTTATGTCCTCGCGCAGCCTGTCCCAAACCTCCGGGTGGGAGATATCACCCTCGTAAATGTAGCGTTCATATTTACCCGAGAACTCCATTTGTTCATCGGCGATCAGTACTCTGCGATGTGCATCGTTGTCGATGATGACAACGGTCTCCAGTTCGTCAATAGCGTTGCGCTGTAATTCCTCCAAAATAGTCTGCCCGAAGCGGCCAAAGCCAGCGAGTATCACAATATCCTTGTCCCGCGTCTCCTGGAAGCGGTGCACCATATGGCTGCGTACCAGACCCGTCGCTGCCAAATGGTAGGTATTAAACGTCTGGCAACTGTGGGTAACACGGGTATTTTCCATGGCGCGCATAAAACGAAGATTACCGCAGTGAATGACAATCTTCTGGCCAATTTCTGGCACCATACTGATCAATATACTGGCCGCCTCATAGCTTCGCATGCTGTTGTTGTCCAATAGCAGTATTTTCCGCGCCCGCTCCACCCGTAGCTGGTGCAGGAAAAACTCATGGGTGACATCACCAATGACGGTCACGGCACCAAAGTTTTGCCTCAGCTCATCGGCTCGAATGGCATCTTGATCTGAGCACACGACAACAACTTGAATCTTGCTGTTATGGGTGCGCAGAACACGTAAATAACTCAGCGCCATCTCACCATCGCCCACAACAATGATATGGTCTTTCAGCCGACGCAGGTACCAGCTTTGTGGCGACAGGGCCCGCAGTAGAGCGCTTATTAACGTCGAGGCTGCCAGAACAGGAGAACCAAAATAGGCTAACCACAACATACCCCTGCCGATGGCGGTGCCGCCAACGGGCATGCCCAAATCCGTCCCCCCCAATACGAACAGGCTTAGGCTGAAATAGGCTTTTGCCAAAATACCTGAATCGACCACTTCCGGCATCTCTGTCACCGAAACGCCCATCGTAAAAGCCAGCATGGCACAGAGGAAAAAGAAAACAGCAGCGACAGTCTTCCAGGGAAATTCGTTATCTGAATAGCTATTTTTCATAGGCTGCATGGTATCAGCCTTTGTCTGGTAATACTGGCCATAATGCGGTGGACTTTAGGCAATATGGCTTCTATTCTTGACAGGATAGAAGCCAGTTAACTACCTCGGATAAAAATATGAGTTCAGGCTCAAGGCGGCTCACAATTTTGCAGTACCTGCGCCTGAAATGGCATCTGGCACTGAGAGCGATATTGCATATATGGGTGCGCAGCAGGGTTTTTCCCGAGCCCTTGTCGAACGCCGGTATCGACCCCGACACACCCCTGTGCTACATCATGGATACCTATGCCCTGTCCTCGCTTCTCATATTGGATCAGGTCTGTGAGCAAAAACAACTGGTCCGGCCCTTATACCCAATTAAAGGTGCCGAGCATCTGGGTGGCAGAGCCTGGGCGGCACTGCGCCGGCTAAAAGGTATATTTGTACGTCGCCACACCAGCCGCCGCAGCTCGGAGATGCTCAAAAATATGGCGCAGTACGCCCTTGAGCACCCGGAGTTTGAGATGCAACTGGTTCCGGTTTCCATCCTGGTCGGTCGAGCGCCAGACAAAGAGAACTCGCTGGTAAAAGTGCTTTTTTCTGAAGGCTGGGATGTTGGCGGGCGCCTGGGACGACTATTTAGTACCTGGGTAAACGGTCGCGGCACCTGTGTTTATATGGGCACGCCACTGTCCCTGCGAGAACTGGTCGATGAAAAATCCGATGCCGCCATAGCAGTGCGTAAGCTCTACCGTCTCGCTCGTACTCAACTAAGGCAAACCCGCGAGACCGCTATCGGCCCCGACCTGTCGCACCGACGAACCCTGTTCAAACAAGTAATTGCCAGTGACCAGGTGCAGGCTACTATGGCGGCAAGGCTGGAATCTGAAGATACAACACAAGAAAAACTTCGAACCGAAGCAGAGCGCGCTGTGCGGGAAATCGCAGCAAACTATTCCTATACTGCCGTGCGTTTTTCCGATGTATTACTCACCTGGTTTTGGAGTCGAATATTCAATGGCGTTGAGCTCAATCACTTCAAACGCTTCGATGAAAATGCAAGCGGCAAAGAAATAATCTATGTTCCCTGCCATCGCAGCCATATTGATTATCTACTGCTGTCTTACCTGCTATACATCAACGGTCATGTACCGCCACATATTGCCGCCGGATCTAATCTAAACCTTCCCGTGCTGGGCCAGTTTATACGTCGCTGCGGGGCTTTCTTTCTGCGCAGAAGCTTCAGGAAGGACCCACTGTACGCCGCAGTTTTTAATGAGTACCTGTCGATCATACTAGGCCAGGGTGTAGCCATTGAGTATTTTATTGAAGGAGGACGCTCCAGAACCGGACGATTACTGCCGCCCAAGGGTGGCATGTTGCAGATGACAGTTCGAGCCTATATGCGCCAACCCAAAAAGCCTATTATTTTTCAGCCGGTTTACATTGGCTACGAACAATTGGTTGAGGGAAACTCCTATATATCGGAGCTGGGGGGAAAGGAAAAGAAGTCTGAGTCCCTGAGCGATTTGTTCAGTGTGTTTGGCATACTGCGGCGCAACTACGGCAAGGTTCACGTCAACTTCGGTGAACCCATCTACCTCGATTCACTGCTGCAAAGCCACGACAAGAAATGGTCGGAGCTCTATACAGAAGACAAGCCCGATTGGCTGCCGGAACTGGTAGATGGCCTCGCCACCTCCATAATGACCAATATCAACGGCGCGGCAGATGTAAACCCCGTCAATCTCCTGGCCACCTCCCTACTGGCCACCGCCAAACACGCGTTGCCCCGGGAAGAGCTTGAATACCAGTTGGATCTCTGCCTGAAACTTCTCAAAAGCACTCCCTCCAGCGCCAGCATAAGTATCACAAAGCTGGGCGTTAAAGAGATTATTGAGTACGGGCAGGAACTGGGCATTATCGAGGTACGGCAACACACCCTGGGTGATATCCTCTTCGTGCCGGAAAAATCAGCCGTTCAATTGACTTACTTCCGCAACAATATTGCCCATTTGTTTGCCCTGCCCTCGGTTATTGCCAGTTGCTTTCTGGTCCGCAGTGAGCTTTCCAGAGCGCGGGTGTTTCAGTTATTCAAGCAAATCTATCCCTATCTGCGCAAAGAACTATTCCTGCCATGGAGCGACGAAGACGCTAAAAACATACTGGCAGAACACCTTGAGGTATTCAATTCGCTGGGCTTAATCACCGGCAATAGAATTCTTAAGCGAACAGGGGGAGGAAGCCAGGCGGCGGGCGGCCTTGGACTCCTGGGCAGAGGTATGCTACATACCTTTGAGCGCTACTTCATCACGCTCTCTGCCCTGGCCAACAAGGGGTCGGGCGCACTGTCTTCCAGTGAATTGGAAGAGCTGTGCATACTCTACGCACAGCGGATATCGCTGCTGCACGAGTTTGACGCACCGGAATTTTACGATAAAACCCTGTTCCGGCAGTTTATAACAAATTTAGCCAGCGAGGGCATTGTGTCCGAGGACGACGACGGCAAGTTGATGTTCGACAAAAAACTCTTGGCCATGTCGGCGGGTGCACGACTGGTGATGAGCACGGAGCTTCGACACGGCATTATTCAGGTGGCATCAGGTAACATTTAACCGAGGAACAAGTATGGAAACGACAGTAAGTTCAGCAGCAGAGGCCGATGCCACCCCCATGGAACAAGCGAGTAATATTCTTGGCCAGGTAAGTGACTATGGGTGGCTCATAGTAGACAGTCTTTATCTAATTGTTGGGGGCATGGTGATCATCTTTCTCCTGCACAAACTCGCCTCTGTTTTTCTATATCCCAATTTGAAAAACGGTCGCCTGGTAAGAGTGATCTTCGGTACCCTCTATCTGTTGGTTTTGGTAATTACAGCACTGCTTGCCCTTAAGCAAATTGGGTTTGATGTCCGAGTTATTGCGCAGATTTCATTCATCACCATACTCATTGGTGCTGTGGTCATTTTTTTCCTCGTGCCATTTCTCCCCAAGCTTCCTTTCATGCCGGGAAACATGGTGGAAATAAGCGGTGTGATGGGTACAGTGGATGCCATATCTTCATTTCACACCACCATTCGCAAATTCGACGGCACCCTGGTGTTCCTTCCCAATGCGCTGGTTATGGCTTCCAGAATTTCAAACTTTCACTACACGCCCTCCAGGCGAATAGAGATGCAGTTTAGCGTCAAACCCTCAAGCGACCTGGAATACACCAAAGAATTGCTGGTCCGTTTACTAAGCGACGATGAGCGGGTACTGGACGACCCCTCACCCCCCGTGGTGTTCATCATGTCAGCCAGCGCCTCCAGCGTAGAAATGACAGCTTATTGCTGGGTGTTAAATGCGCACTGGCTGGGCGCGCAAAGCGATCTCTGGCTTAAAATAATCAATAGCTTAAAGGGTGAGACGAGGGTCTCTTTAGCCTTATCAGAACAAAAAATTTACCTGGAGCAAGAGAGTGAAACCTTGCCAGTCCATAGCTGACAAGGGCTCCCCCTACTCAATGGCTGTCTTTACACCAGATATTTAAGAGAATAAATTCTGTAAAATAGGCGTGAAAATTCCGGCAATGAGCAGAGCAAACATCCAGGAATGCAGTTTTTGTGTACTGTGGAACCCGGCTAAATCTGTACGAACATTGCCGATTTCGCCATACACTTCCAGCCTAAAATCAGCGAAACGCCTGTCCATGTTGACTTCCATTTCAACGAAACGCCTGTCCACTTCCGTAAAGCGTTTATCGATATTCGCGTCTATCCGAGTTTCAAACTCAGTAAAGCGCGTATCGAGATAATCCCGGGTAACCAGGGAGTCAAAGTTATGAATAAACATGCTCGTAAAGCCCCTGGCCACCACCTCCGCCTGTTCGCGGGGCATTCCCGCTACTTCGAGTTGATGGGCATATTCCAGTGAATCCATTGCCACAGCTGCCATACTACACCTCCGATGTGATATCACCAACCGTATCAGAAATGCCCTGTCGAGCGAACATCATATTCGCCCTACCTCCTTGCGTGGCAACGGCATTAACACCTCAAAACCTTAATTTTGCCTTCAGGTTCACACTGTAGTGTATGATTTTTATGGGAGAGTATTTTTCCTTATATGGAAGCTGGACTTATGTCTCGAGGTGCTTTTATGCGGTGCCCTGGTCTCTGGAGCGCCTGGGGGACGTATATGAAGCGCTTGTAGGGCATTCGGAATCAATTTCTTAAAGGGAAAAGTGCCCGGAGCCGGAATTGAGCATCCTCCAAACATGGTCGTCCTTATGGTCGATCACGGCAACTTCCGATTGTAGCGTCAGGCCGCTACCAAAATCAGGCAATAGGCTCGCAGCGGGCTGTCATAGGGCTTTAAGCAACCTTGTTAAAGTTAATACGCTCAAGGCTCTGCCAATCGACCGTTTGCCGCGCTTTCCACAAATCGTAACTTTCCTGCAAGGTTAGCCAACTCTCGGCAGAGCCGCCTAGTACGCCGGATAGACGGACAGCCATTTCAGGCGATACATCAGAGACGCCGTTCAACAGCCGATTGAATGTGCTGCGCGCTACTCCCAGGCGATCTGCAATGTTATTGCCACTGATCTCGCGAAACGGTTTAATATAGGTTCTCTGAATCAGAGCCCCGGGGTGTGGCGGGTTATGTTGTTGTAATGCCATTAGTGATAATCCTCATAATTGACAACAAAGGCATCCCCGTTTTCAAACCGGAAAATAATTCGCCAGTTTCCGGAGACATCGATTGCCCTGTGCCCTTTTCGCTTCCCCTTCAACTCATGCAGCCGATAACCAGGTTTGTCGATGTCGTCAACACAGGTGGCTGCATGTAAAAAAGCCAGGCGGTCTCGAATTCTAGCCGAGTGAACCGCTTGAATTTCGGCAGTAGTGCCCTGGATGAAGAATTTTTCTAGGCCCTTGTGCTTGAAACTTTTAATCATAGGTTGATAAACCATACGCCGCTGTTCCGCATTGCGCAACATGGAATATTTGATGGCCGGCGAGTATTCCGAAATAAACAAGGTCTACCCTATCAGATGTATGCTATGCAGCTGGGAAGGTGGGGGCAATTGACCAGACCGTGGGGTAGGGAATGCTATGAAGTATTTTTGGTGCCCGGAGCCGGAATCGAACCGGCACGCCTGTTAAGGCGCAAGATTTTAAGTCTTGTGTGTCTACCAATTTCACCATCCGGGC
>JADFVW010000232.1 GCA_015222725.1 Pseudomonadota bacterium
CTCGGAGATGTGTATAAGAGACAGTGGTCGCTCAAGTCGGTGCCCGCCGCTGTCAGTTCTATGTCAGATACATCTACCTCTGTGGTGATGGGCGCGGGCCTTTCATCGGGGCGCAAGATATCCGAGCCGGTAGCGGCCAGGTCTAATCCGGAATTATCAGTACTTGTCTGTGCGGGGGTTGGGGCTGGTACTGCAGAGGGAGCTTTCGTGGGCTTGGGTTCACAGGGGCGCAGAATGGCCACGGCTCCAGCGCGCTCCATGGCCTGTTGGTATTTTGTGGCGGTCGCCTGGTCGCAGCCTCGCTTAAGCAACTGGGTTTTGCCGCTGAACAACTTGTCCAGTGTTTCCGGGTTGGCATTGAACAGTTTTTGTACTTTTTGGCGAACATTCTGCAGTTCCTGTCCCTCGAGTACCTGCCCGGCGAAACAGACGTCAATGAGCGACCCCATAGTGTGACCTCAGTTGATTGTGCGATCTTCAGTATATGACGCGAGTCGGACATGTCCAAGTGCTATATTGCTCGCGACAAACCCGATTCTGGTAGTATGCCCCGATAGACCAGAACCGGGCATAGTTAAAAATGAGTGATCGCGTTCCAACCAGGTTCGTGCGTACCCTGCTGAAAATGGCGAGTGAAAAAGCTTATGATTTCACCGCCATGCTGGCCGACGCCGGTATTGACTTCGATCCCCTGAACGAAGACAGCACCGCCTATCGAACTGAAGTCAGCGCGATGCAATACTCCCGCATCTACCAACAAATACTACTCCTGCTACAGGATGAAACTTTCGGCGCAAATGGCAGCGCCATGGCGACGCCCGGCGGCTTCCGCATGATGTGTTATTGCATTATCTCCTGTGAAAACCTGGGCCAGGCTATTAAGCGGGCCTCGGAGTTTTATCGTACGTTTTTTGACGAGCGCGGCCAGCTGTATGCCAATTTCACAGAACAGTACACTCGGGTTGGCTACCGTAAGCTCAACAATACGGGTATTCGCGTAGCGGCTGCAGACGCCTATGGCCTGTCTATGTGGCATCGTTTTTTTGGCTGGTTATGTGGCCGGCCCATTGAGCTGAAACGGGTGGATTTTTCCAGGGACGCCCCACAAAATATCGAACGCTACAAGGCCCTGTTTGGCTGCCCACTAAATTTCAATCAACAATACGATCTGCTGTATTTCAATAGCGAGTGCCTGGCCTGGCCCATTGTGCACACCGAGCACTCCCTGCGAGAGTTTTTGCGCACGGCGCCCTACCAACTACTGATTATGGAAGAGGACAGCTCGGGCAATAAACTCTCGGCCCAGGTTAAGGCTATGATAGGTCACGATTTCAGCGAGGGATTTCCCAGTTTTGAAACCATCAGTGCCGCTTTGAATATGTCGGCACCCACCTTGCGTAGGCGATTGAAACGGGAGGGTACGACATTCCAGCAGTTAAAGGACAAGTGCCGCTGTGACACGGCAAAGCTGTATCTGGGCAGGCCGGAGAAATCTATCAATGAGGTGGCCCTGCAAATGGGTTTTACCGACCCCAGTGCATTCCATCGCTCGTTTAAAAAGTGGACCGGGATGACGCCGGGTCAGTTTCGTTCAAGCCAGCGCAGGGGAGCTACGGCAGAGCATTCTTAGCGCTTGCCGTGGCGCGGGGCTCGGTTATAATTCGCGCCTGTAGCGCGCGGAGGCGATATGAACATTCAGCACCAGATAGAAAGTGAATTGACTACCCTGTTGAACCCAACAGTTTTGCAGGTAGTGAATGAAAGCAATCAGCACAATGTACCCCCAAATTCGGAAACCCACTTCAAGGTTGTGGTGGTGAGTGAGGACTTTGCCACTATGCGCAAGGTCGCCAGACACCAGCGCGTATACGCTGCCCTGGCTGCTCAATTGGAGGGGCCTGTGCACGCACTTGCCCTGCATACCTACAGCCCACAAGAGTGGCAGCAACAGGCATCGGCGCCAAATTCCCCCGATTGCATGGGCGGCAGCAAGGGGGATTCGCTGTGAGTGAGCAGATTATCTCAGAGATTGTCGTGGCGGCACTTTACCGGTTCGTGGCGCTTGAGGATTTTGGGGGTTTGCGTGACCCCTTGCTCGCACGGTGTAAGGCATCCGGGGTCAAAGGCACACTTTTACTGGCCCGGGAAGGGATAAACGGCACCATAGCCGGGAGTAGGGAGGGTGTGGATGAGGTGCTGCAGTACCTGAGAAGTGATCCCCGTCTGGCCGAGTTGGAGCATAAGGAGTCCTACGATGACCATATGCCCTTCTATCGGATGAAGGTCAAGCTCAAGAAAGAGATCGTCACCATGGGTGTCGATGCCATAGACCCCAATGAAGTAGTGGGTACCTATGTTAAACCCTGTGATTGGAATGCCCTGGTCAGCGACCCCGATGTGGTTTTAATCGATACACGCAATGATTATGAAGTGGGTATTGGTACCTTCGCCGGTGCTGTTGATCCAAAAACAACGACATTTCGTGAGTTCCCCGCCTACGTACGCGAAAACTATGACCCGGGGAAGAACGCGAAAGTGGCCATGTTCTGTACCGGTGGCATTCGCTGTGAGAAGGCCTCTGCATTCATGCTCAAAGAGGGTTTTGAGGAGGTCTATCACCTGGAAGGTGGCATTCTTAAATACCTGGAGGAAGTGCCGGAAGAGGACAGTATCTGGGAGGGAGAGTGCTTTGTTTTCGACAGCCGGGTGGCGGTGAACCACAAGCTCGAAAAAGGTCAGTACGACCAGTGTTATGGCTGCCGTCACCCCATTACCGAGCAGGACAAACTGTCACAGAAGTATCTCAAGGGCGTGTGCTGCCCGGGTTGCTTTGACACGCTTACGCCAGACCAGAAGTCCCGGTTCGCTGAGCGCCAGAAGCAGATAGGATTGTCGGCGGCGAGAAATGAACAGCATATTGGTGCGCCCCCGCCACTGAGGCAGGAGGCAAGGCCAGAGGAGGGTCAATAGCCATGACAGCAGTTAGCTGTGGTGAACAATTGGTAGAATTACTGGAGGACTACGGTGTAGACACGGTTTTCGGTATTCCGGGAAACCATACGGTACAACTCTACCGGGGCCTCGCTGGCTCCTCGATACGCCATGTATCGCCACGTCACGAGCAGGGCGCCGGTTTTATGGCCGATGGTTATGCCAGGGCCAGTGGTCGCCCCGGTATATGTTTTCTTATCAGTGGCCCTGGCCTTACCAATGCCATGACGCCGATGATGCAGGCCCTGGCCGACTCCATCCCCATGCTGGTTATCTCCGCCGTGGCTGCCAGGCACCAGTTGGGTATGGGCGAGGGTCACCTGCATGAGTTGCCCAACCAGAATGCACTGGTGAGCCAGTGCAGCCGTTTCAGTCATACTCTGATGCGCCCGGATGAGCTGCCCCGAGTTTTGGCCCGCGCCTTTGCCGTGTTCAGCAGCGAGCGACCCGGGCCGGTTCACATTGAAATTCCACTGGATATTATTACCGCCGATGCGGGCCACGTTTTGCCGCAGCGTTGGCCGCCGTGTCTTCCTGCCAGTGCCAACATCGAGGCGATAACAGCGGCCCGGGACTTGTTGCTGACCGCCAAAAACCCCTGCGTGATTGCAGGGGGTGGCGCGGTGGAAGCCGGCGCGGAGTTGCGCGCCCTGGTAGAGCAGTTGAATGCACCGCTGGTTAATACGGTGAACGCCAAGGGCCTGCTGCCGGGGTCTCACCCGCTAGCCGTGGGGGGTAGCCCCAGTCTGCCCAGCGTGAGAAAACTGCTGGGCGAATCCGATGTAATTCTGGCGGTGGCGACCGAGTTTGGTGAAACCGACTATGACATGCTCTTTGTGGGCGATTTACAGCTGAGTGCAAAGCTTGTCCGTATTGATATCGATGCCCAGCAACTATGCCGCAATGTGCGCCCGGACATCGCAATATGCGGAGACGCCAAGTTGTCGCTGAAGGCCCTCAGCGCCGCATTGCCCGCGGCGGCCGAAGCAGAAATCTGCTCACGGGTGGCTGAAACACGGGCAGCGATACGCTCTGAAACACATTATCACAGTGAATTTCAGGCCTTTTTTGATGTGCTTCAGGCATCCCTGCCGGGCCTGGTCCTGGTAGGAGATTCCACCTTGCCTACCTACTACGCGGTGTGGCAGTACGAGCCCGACGGGCCCCGGCAATACTTTCATTCGGCAACCGGCGGAGGAACGTTGGGGTACGCGATTCCCGCGGCAATGGGTGCCAGGCTGGGCAGGCCAGATGCACCTGTAGTGGCCCTGATAGGCGATGGCTCGGCCCAGTTCACCCTGAGCGAACTGGCAGCGGGTGTAGCAGCCGGTTTGTCGGTAACCGTTATCATCTGGAACAACCATGGCTACAGCGAGATCAAGCAGGGCATGGTGGCCTCTAACATTGTCCCTGTGGGCGTTGATATTGCGCCCCCGGATTTTGTGGCAGTAGCCCGGGCGATGGGCTGTGCCGGTGAGAGCCCGACAGACCTTGAGGCACTGGGGCGGGCTTTACAGGCCGCTGCAAGGCGCAATGTCCCAACACTGCTGGAAGTCGATCAATCCCTGTTCATCAGCAAACCCGCAGGCCAATGGTATTGAATTGAGCCTGGCGTTCGAGGAGAGAATCTGTGTTTTTCAAAATTAACAAAGAGTCTAAAGCGGAGGTGAGTTCAGGGCAGGCGTTCCGGCATTTGCTTGTATTTCAGATTAAGCTGGCTGCAGATGCCATTCGTGACCTGCTGATGAGCCCTATCAGTATTCTTGTGTTTTTTGTCGATGCCATGCGTAAGCCCACCCTGGAGGAGAGCTGGTATTTGCGCCTGATGTTACTGGGTCGAAAATCTGACCGTCTGATAAACCTGTTCGATGAACACAAGGACGCGGGACATTACACGGTTGATGAAGCCGTAGAAGAACTGGAGCGCTTGGTTCGCGGCAAATCTACTTCAGATTAGCCCGAATTGCTGAGCGGAACTCATCCACCGGAACAAAAATACTTAAACCCTCGCCATTGCCCTGTGAAACAACCCCTGCCAGCAATGGCTTCCCGTCTGCCGAGAGTTGTACAACGGCGCCGCCAGAAGCCCCCTTAAGTGCATTGCAATTACTTTCATAACCCCCGGTATGGCGCAGAGAAAGGCCTGTTATCGAGCACTGCGGGTCATAACTGAGCCGCTCTCCCTCGCTTTTTTTTGAATAGCCCGCCATGATGATTGAACGGCCTGTGTCGGCTTTTGCAGGATGAACTGCGAGAGCTGCTACCCGCTCGGCGGGAACGGCCTGCACCAGTCGCAGCACAGCCCAATCCGAGTTCATGCCTCCGCCGTCTGCAAGGCGGTAGGCCGCCACAGAGAAGCTGTCCTGCGTGCCGTAAAGCAGGGTAAACGTAATTGTCTTACTGAGATCCCGATAAAACTCGAGACAGTGCCAGGCGGTAATAATGGTATTGGCGGGTGGTAGTTTTACTCCCCCTGTGCCCGTTGTTTCAGATGTCGCTTTTCGCACCAGGGTGGCACTGCAGTCCTCCCTGTGGTTGAGCTGGTGGCCGCTTTCATATTTAACCCCGGGCACGTGGAGCTTGCCAACTGCTCGCAGCCAGCTGGGGGACTCATTGTTGAATACTTCCCTGGGGGCGGCATAAGCCGTGTTGAGAGGCAGGGCTAAATAAACGGCCACAGCAAATACAAACTGGCGGCCAGGCGGGCTGAAAAATGAGGGTAGAGGTGCGCTTAGCAGCATATTTGTTGATGTGGCATAACAATCTGGCCAGACATTGCCACACAGGACTTGGCCAGTGCCTGCCGGGCGTTTAGGATGTGGGGAGAATAGTGTGAAATGGGCCGCAGGTAAAGAGACGATTTATGGCGAAAGTGCCGTTGATCAGGCGTGGTGCTCGGCCGGCCTAATACCCCAAATGGATGATGTAATAGAGGTATCTTGTCCGTATAAATGAATACCTGATTAACAATGAAGTGACCAGAGGAAGCGAAGCGATGAATGAATATGGATTGGAATCAGCTAGGGCACAAGAACTGCTGGCATCTGCGAGAGCAATGGCTCCCGCACTGATTGCCCGCGTTGAGCAGTGCAGAATTGAGGGTAAGGTACCCGATGAAACCATTGCAGAGTTTCGTGAAGCCGGCTTTTTCAAAGTTCTCCAGCCCGAGCAGTGGGGCGGCTATGCCATGGATCCACAGGTTTTCTACGCGCTGGGCCTGGAACTTGCCCAATACTGTATGTCCAGCGCCTGGGTATTGGGTGTTATCGCCGTGCATAACTGGCAATTGGCCGTCTTTGACGACCAGGCCGCACAAGATGTCTGGGCAGAAGACCCCTCTGTCTTACTGTCCTCTTCTTACGCGCCCGTGGGTAAAGTCAAAGTAGTCGATGGCGGTTTCCGCCTCAGCGGTCGCTGGGGCTTCTCCAGTGGTTCAGCGCATTGTAAGTGGGCGTTCCTGGGGGCCGTTGTACCAACGGCAGAGGCACCTTTTGATATGGCGAACTACAGGACATTCCTGGTGCCCATCAGTGACTATGAAATTGTCGACAACTGGGACGTGATTGGTCTGGAGGGAACAGGCAGTAACGACATCGTGGTCGATGATGTTTTCGTGCCAGAGCACCGTACCCATAAGTCTATCGATGGCTTTAACTGCGACAATCCTGGCAATGCTGTTAACGATGCGCCCCTTTACCGCATGCCATTTATGCAGGTGTTTGTGCGGGCTGTATGCACCGCGACCCTGGGCGGGCTGGTCGGTTCACTGAACGCCTTTATCGATGTGGCGAAAACGCGTCGTGTGGGTCCCAATAAGATGAGTGATGACCCCGGTGCCCGCCTGTTGGCGGCGGAAGTGAGAACCTCGATTGAAGAAATGAAGCGCACACTGTTTTCCAATTTTGATGCAATGATGGTATGCACCCGCGCCGGGAAGCCTATCCCCATGCTGGATCGGGTACAGTACCGCTACGATTCGGCGGTAGTGGCAGATCGCTGTGCCGCGCTGTCTGCCAGAATGCTTAAAGCCTCGGGTAGTGGTGGTATTCGTCACGGTAGCCCGCTGTTGGCAAGACATTTGGATATTACCTGCAGCCAGGCCCACGTGGCCAACGTCACACCACCTTTTGCGAATAATCTGGGTGGTATGTTGTTCGGGGAAGAAAACGCGGATACTGCTGTTTAAAGCAAATAAGGTAGTTTACACATGGCAATGAAAGGTCTGTTACCCGAAGGCAGCTACGCACAATGCGCCAACGGTTACCGCATGCATTATCTGGATGAGGGGGAGGGTGAAGTCGTGCTGTGGCTGCACGGCTCCGGCCCGGGCGCCAGTGGCCACAGTAATTTTAAGGGCAACTACCCCGTGTTGGTAGAGGCGGGTTACCGCTGCATAATTCCAGACCACATCGGCTACGGCTTTTCTGATAAGCCCGACGACGTAGATCACCCCCTGTCATTCTTTGTTGAATGCATAAAACAAACCCTGGATTGTGCCGGCGTTGAAAAATGTACCGTTGTCGGTAACTCACTGGGTGGTGCTATTGCCATTGGCCTGGCACTGGATTACCCGGAACTGGTCGAGAAATTGATTTTGATGGCCCCAGGTGGTTTAAGCGAGCTGGCGGAGTACCAGCAAATGCCGGGGATGCAAAAAGTCTTCCAGGTATTTGGGTCCGGTGAGCCCGTAACTCCCGCGGTAATGAAGGATTTATTTGCCACAGGGCTTATGTTTGATCCCTCCCATGCAAGCGATGAACTGGTTGCCGAACGCATGCAGATCATGCAGATTATGAATGGCCATGTTATGGCGACCATGGCCATCCCGGTACTCACAGATAGACTGGGTGATCTACAGTGCCCCGTACTGGGGTTCTGGGGGATGGACGAGCGCATGATGCCAGAGAATGGCATTATGGCGATGGCCCACAACATTAAGCAACTACAGCTCGTTCTTCTCACGCAGTGCGGGCACTGGGTGATGGTAGAGCACGAAGCCCTGTTTAATCGCCAGTGCCTGGACTTCCTGAAACACTAGATCGCGGGAATTTAAGACAGTATGAATAAAGAAAAAATCAGTGCGCTGGGCGACGAGTTGTACCGCGCGCTGCGCAGCCAATCCACACTGGCTCCCTTAACCGAGCGGGAAAATGGCATCACCATCGAGGATGCCTATCACATATCCCTGCGCATGGTGAGTCAGCGTGTTGAGTTGGATGGCGAGACCATCGTAGGCAAAAAAATTGGCGTAACCAGCGCTCCCGTGCAGGAAATGCTGGGCGTGTACCAGCCCGACTTCGGTTTCCTCACCGACGCCATGCATTACCAGGACGGCGCAGAAATCCCCATCGTCGGAAACCTTATCCAGCCCCGCGCAGAAGGCGAAATAGCCTTCCGCCTGAAGAGCGACCTGGTAGGCCCCGGCATCACCGAACAGGATGTGCTGGACGCCACCGAATCTATCATGCCCTGTTTCGAAATCGTCGACTCTCGCATCCAGGACTGGAACATTAAGATAGAAGACACCGTATCCGACAACGCCTCCTGTGGTGTCTACACCCTGGGCAGCAATGAAGTTGATCCCCGCGATGTAGACCTGCCGAACCTGAAGATGAAAGTCTACAAAAATGGTGAACTACACAGCGAAGGTATAGGTAGCGCCGTGCAGGGCAACCCGCTAAC